>DATANR010000145.1:0-51988 GCA_036266155.1 Gemmataceae bacterium
GGCCGCTCGGCCGCATCCTTTCAGGATGCTCAGCGAGTTAATTCGATCCCGATTCCCAGGGCGTTGCCCTGGGCTATCCTGCCCGGCCCCTTCGGGGCAAAACCGGGTAAACTCGGGCGTGAAATCCTTCACGGCGTTGCCTGCCGGGGTCGATTACCAACTTCCGTCCGTTCTTCCGGGGGTACGACGCTTCGCGTCGAACCTGCGGCTATTAGCTGGGACGCCTCCGGCGTCCTTCAAAAATCTGCAATTGAAGAATGCGCAGGCGAGGTTCGGGCCTGAGAGATTGCTGGCGTTTCAGATTCCGCAACGAATTCCCGAATCTCGACTGTCGGTCTAGCTATTCCCCGTCCAACACCGGATACGCGTTCTGCACGAGTTGCACGAAATGGGCGTGGAACCAACGGCCGGCCACAGGAGCGTCCGCCAGGGCGCCGGTGAGGTTGAACCCATTGAGCGCGTTACCGCTGTAGGTGGGATCGCACATCCGGTCAAAACCCTTGCCCGTTGGGTTGTCGGGGCCGGTCGGAATCAACTTGCTCGATCCATCGGACTCGCCGGGCGGCTTCACCCAGACAAAGGCGTGATAGTTCGCGGCCGGATTCGCAACGGGTCGAACCCCGATCCCAGCGCCGGTCTGGTTGCCCCAGTTGCCCTTATGCGCCCGGCGATCGAGGCTCGTCGCGCGGACAAACGATTTCAAGTCCGTCGATTTGCTCGGGCCCGTCGGCCGGCCTGTACCGCCCCAACCGTTGCGCGACGTGTCGAGCAGAAGGCCGACCGTTGTAGGAAAGGGCTTGTTGCCACTGGTCAACGCATTGCGAAGAGCCGTGGCGTAGGACTGCTCGTCGACGTAGTCGTTCCAGTCATACCAGCCGGCTAGCGAGCGGACGGGTTGACCGCCGATAGATTGGTTGGCGGTCAGATAGGGCTCGGCGAACACGTTGTAGTTCGACGTATTGCTGATGAAGCCGTCTACTTTGGCGTTGCCGCCAGGGATGCCGGCACCGACGTCCTTCAACAGGTTAACAAAGCCGCTGAAGTTGTTCGGCCAGCCGAGCCAAGCGGCATGGGCCACGTCCACATAGGCATAGGTGTTGTCGAGCGTGCGCAGCGTACCGATCGCGTATTGAACGCCCTGCACATACGCTCCGGACGCATCGGCCTCGCGAACGCGGGGAAAATCCTTGTTGGTGATCAGGTTGGGTAGCGAGTCCGGTTCGATCACGAGGACGATCCGCAACTTCGCATACTTCGGCTGCTTGATTACGGCATAGATCGCGTCGATGTATTCGGACTTATAGCGCTCGAGGCCCCTCTCCGCGACCTGCAGTTCGCCGTTGGACGCCAGCGCGGAACCATCGCGGTTCGGCAAGTTGTAGATCACCAGGCCGATCGCGTTGGCGCCCTGATCGAGCGCCTGGTCGAGGTGGTTCGCGAGGCTGCGTGGGTAGCCGTTGGTGCCGTGAATGGCGGCGATGCTATCGAGCCAGAGGAACGTCGGATAGTCGGCCACACGGCGCATCTGCCGGGCGAGCGAACCGCTTTCGCGATCGGCAGAGGCGCGGACCGCAGCCACGAAATCGACATTGCGGTAGAAGGTCGCGCCGACGAAGGGGTTGGCCATATGCGAAGCGACTAGTCGGGTGTCAGCCGCAGCGGAGCCGGCGACGGGCGGCAAAATCGATACGGCGATTGCGGCCATGATAGCCACGCTCGCGGAGAATTGTCGGCGTTGAGATCCCATCAGTCCTGCCTTTTTTTGCAACCATCCTGGCGATTCCGGGATCGATAGATCGACTGACAGCCGCCCGCAAGGATTACCACTTTTTCGCCGGGCTTCTGAACCACTTTTTCGGTACAAAGTTTGGACGCAAACCCTTTGGCGGACCAAAGATAGACACGAGAAACCAGTCAAAGGGCGCCAACCCCTAGAACCCCTGGCGCTCTTCGTGGCGCCCTTTGATTGGCGCTCTTTGAATTTGGCTCGGCTGCTTCAGATGCCGCCACAAACCTAGAACGGCGAGCCCTCAATTGCAACTTCGGGGCATTGTCGATATGCAACCTGCGCTTAATCGTTAGAGCACGCTCAAGGCCGGCGGTTGGTCGACAAGAGAAGCGGCTTCAGAAAAATGGCGAAAGAGAGGCGGCGGTCATCCGTGGCGGCCGCCAGCAAGATCATGGGATCGCAAGTCGTCGCGCATCTAACGTCAATTACCGACGCGGACGGAGACTTTCGGCGATGTCGACCTCAGTTTCTCGGCTCCGGCATTGGTCACCTGTGTTCGCACCGCCTGAACGATTTCGAGGTTCGGAATCGCGGAAAGTTGCTGCAACCCGGCATCGGTCACGGCGACACCGTTCAGGTTCAGCGACCGGAGCTTGTTGAGACCTTTGAGGCGGGCGAGGCCCGCATCGTCGACAAACGTATCAGCCAAACTCAAATCAGCCAGTTCCGGTAGACCCTTGAGGCCTTCGAGCCCTTCCGCGCTCACACGTGTCTTGCTGAGATTGACCGTCGTGACCTTCTTGAGCGCCTTCAATTCCTTGAGACCAGTTCCATTCACAACAGTTCCCTCAAGTTCGATGCTTTCCAGATTCACCAACTTGTTGAGCGCCGGCAATCCCTGGTCGGTGACGCGCGTACCCGAGAGCGTCAGTAACTCGAGACCGGTCAACTCGGATGCCTCCTTGAGCCCCGCGTCCGAGAGCTGTGAATCACGCAGATAGATGATGTTGAGCTGGCTGAGTCCCTTGAGCTTCGCGAGTCCCACGCCGGTCACCGGCGTTTGCGATAGATCGAGCGTGGCTAGTTCCTTCATGCCCGCGAGATGTTCGAGGCCGACGTCGCCAAAGCGGCTCTCGGTGAGGAACAGCAAGCTTAGTTGTGGCAGCCCGCCGAGGCCCGCGAAGCCTGAACCTGTAATGCTCGTCTTGCGGAGGCTCAGATTCGTCAACTTGTCAAAGCCTTTCAGATGCACGAGTCCCGTGTCGGTGATGTCCGTGCGGTCGAAGGCAATTGAACGCAGGCCGCGAAGGCCGCTCAGGCTCTTCATCCCGTCGTCCGAGAACGGCGTGTCGGCGAGTTCCAGGCTTTCGAGCTTGGGCAAGTCCTTCACGCCCTCGAAGCCCGTGCCCGTGATCCGGGTCCCAGCCAAATTCAGGTGATTGAGATTCGCGAGCCCGTTGAGATCGGCGAGCCCGCCGTCGCTGACATTCGTCTTGGTGAGCGCGAGCATCCGCAAATTGGTCAGGCCGCGCAGATGTTTGAGCCCGCTGTCGCCGACGGGCGTATTGTTGAGGTCGAGCGTCTCAAGATTCTTCATGGCGCTGACGTGTTGCAGTCCATCGCCCGTGACGGCCGACCATTCGAGGCTGAGCACTTTGAGATTGATCAAATTCTTGAGGTGGGCCATGCCGGTGTCCGTGAGCCGCCAATCGGATGTGGACGGCACTGACAAGCTCTCCAGTCCGACGAGTTTGCCAATGTGCACGAGTGCGGCATCCGACATGCCCTCGTCAGGCAAGTTGATGGTTTTCAGCTTCGTCATACCGGTGATCACCCGCAGCTTTGGTTCGGGCTCGTCACGCAAGTTGAAAGTGAGTTCCTCGACATTGATCAACTTGCCGAGCGGCGCAAGCTGTTCGGCCGTGAAATTAGAGAAGGGCAGCCGCAGCCTGCGCAGCTTGGTCATGCCGGCAAGCGCGGCCAAGCCGTCGCCTTCCACACGAATGCCGCTCAGATCGAGCTCTTCGAGATTGGTCAATCCCTTCAGATACAGCAGCCCGCCGTCAGTGATTTCGCCGCCGTTACCGAGATAAAGAATCTTCACACTTTTCGCATCGCGAAGGTTGGCGAGGTCAAGGTCGGTGAGCTTGGCTTGCTCGAATATCACGGACTCGATTGGCTTATCTGCTCCCGCGCCGTGCGTGACTTTGGCATTAAACTTGGCGGCCATCCCGGTGGGGTCGGCGGGTTTCAATTTGTTGAGTGCCACCGGGACGTTGATCTTCTTTCGCCGCGAGGTGTTTGACACCTTCGTTCCCCACAACTCCATCTCTTCGATGTTGGCCAGCTCCTCAAGCTGTTTCACGCCGGCGTCGGTCACGTTGGCGTTGCTGCTGATGTTCAGCTTCTTCAAGTTCTTGAGCTGCTTGAGGTGTGCGATGCCGGCGTCCGTCAATTGCGTGTCGTGTAGGTTCAGTTCTTCGAGGCTGGTCAACGCTCCAATGAAAGGATGAGCCTTATCCGTGAGCTTCAGATTGCTCAGGTCCAGAGAAGTGAGTTTTGAGAACCCCGAGAGATTCGCGAGGCCTTCGCCGGTCACCTGGGTGTTGTCGAGGTTGAGTTCCGTGAGCCCCGTGAGTTCGCGCAGGCCCACCAGACCAGCGTCATTGATTTTGTTCGAACTCAGATCGAGCGCCGTCAGATTGGGCAGCGCTTTGAGCGACGCCAAGCCCGGGCCCAGAAGGTTTGCATTGCGGAGGCTGAGCGACTTCAAGGAAACGACCGACTTCAGAAAGGCCAGGTTCGAGTCATCAATAGCACGGCTATTCAACTTGAGCACGTGCAGGTTTTTGACTGCCGCCAGATGCGCATATCCAGAGCCCTTGGTCTTGGAACTCCAGCCGCTCAGGTCGAGAACCTCGAGATTGGGCATGGCGGCCAATCCCTTCAGACCGTCGTCCGTCAAAGCATTCCCGTTCAGGTGGAGTTCCTTGAGGCTCGTCATTCCAGCCAGATGGGTCAACGCGGCGTCGCCGATCGTGCGTCCGTTGACGATTAGTTTTTCCAATTTGGTCAAACTCTTCAGGTGCGCGAAGCCGTCATCGGAGACCTTCGTATCGCTCAAATCGAGCACGCGAATGTCTGGGATCCGCGCTAGCAGCTTGAGCGTCGCGTCAGTTGTAAACGAATTCAGTTGCAATTCTTCGGCGGGCTCCTCCTCCTTGCCGCGTTTCTCTTTCTTGAAGGGTGCGATGGCGGCGACCGGGTCTTCCGGCGGGGCTGTCTTCACCGTCAAGGATTGGGCCGACTTGATCATCAGCAGACAATCAGCGCGTGTGTGTGTCACGGACTTTTCGTCCACATACGTTTCGTTTTGCACGAAGACGTCTTGCAGACCCACCACCTTCACGGCGCCGAATTGACAGGAATTGTTGGACCAACGCGACTCGAAGAAGACCAGTTCGGCGGAATTGGCGATGACCTTGTTGTCGTTGAGACCCTCTTTTAGAGACGCGAACTCGCGGCGGCCGAGTTCAATTTTCAAAGCGAACTTGGCGTCCTTGATAATGCGGATGTCGCCGTATTTCTCCTTCAGTTGGCACCCTTCGGGCACGTCAATCGTTGCATTGAGTCCGGCGGGGCCGAGATCGAGTTTCACCATCTTGACCTGATCGGTCGTGTTCGCGATTTCGCGCTGAACGGGACCGGCTGACACAACCGGTGCTGGCCGCGCGGGAGTGCTGTCGGGGCCAGTGTTATTGAGGCCAAATGGATTGGTTTGCTTGTGCGCCTTCTTTTCATCGTGAGCCGCGAACTCCTGGCTGCGCTTCTCGGCTGCAAGCATCAGAGCCAAGCCGACGAAAATCGAGTATGCCCCGAGTCCGAGCAGACCGAAAACGGATGCGATGATCGTCATCACTTGGAAGACCGAGATCGGTTGCTTCGGCGCCTGTGCGGCCCGCTCGGCATGACGTTGAGCGCGTATCGGGGACCGAATTAAGAAACAAAGCAATCCGCCCACGATCAGGAAGGCGGTGAAGACCAGCGAGCGCGTCGTAAAGAGAGCCGGGCCGACGACGGCGGCCAGCATGAGCAAGCCGCTCGCGAGACCATAACGAAGGAAGGCGAGCAATCCGCCCAGGATTCCCGCGGCGGCGGCCGTGAAGAGCAACGGGTAGGCCTTGCCGCGAATCTCGAACTCGGAAATTTCCGCCGCGACCCGCCCACTCTCATCCAGCCCCTGGAACACGCGCCCAAATTCGATTTGATCTTTCAGGTGAATCTGTTCGCCACGCCAGAACTGCCCGACGACTCCGCACGCAAGGGCGGCTAGCAGCCCGCATACCAGCACAGTCCACCGCAAGCCCCATTGACCGGCCAGGCGAACGGGTCGTGACTCGCCTCCATTATCGTCGCGATTCGAACGCCGATTGCGTGCGGATCGCTTCTCCGGACGCGGCGTCGTCCCGAGGTCCGAGAAGTCTTCTTCAACATTCCCGACCGCGGCGTTTGCATCGTTCGTCGTCACCGGCTCCACGTTGGCAATGCGAATGACATGTTCGCAGTGCGGACAGCTTGCCTCGTTGCCAGGGGCGCCCTTGGGGAGCCGAAACGTCTTGCCGCATTCCGGGCAGGTGATAGAAGAAGGCATCGCGCGCACCTCGAGTCGGAGGCGGTTCAATTGGTGGAAGAGGAGTCGTGGCGCCGTTCTAGCGGTTCATGGCGAGTTGGCAACGACGAAAGGACTTTATCAAATGTACGCCGATTCGCAGCGATAGAACTTCTTCCCAGCATCGTCGGCGGCGTCGGCGGTTGACGGCTCCCTTTATTGGTGGGAATCGAGCAGAACTGCCCACGGATTGCTCTCAATTATGATCGTCAACGCCGGGCCGATCACCGCCGATTTGGCTAGCTGGCATAAGCTGAACGCAAGTGTGATTGGAGAGCCATCAATGAGCGACACGACAGCGAGCGACTACGCGGCCAATCTGAAGCTCTACGACAAACTGGTCGCCACCAATCCGCTCGTCGAACGCAAGGGGGCGACGATGCCGTATACATCGCTCAACGGGCATATGTTCTCTTATTTATGCAAGACCGGCGAACTGGCGCTGCGGCTGCCGGCCGGCGAGCGTGAAGAATTTCTCGCCAAGTACAAGACGAAGTTGTGCGAGGCCTACGGCATCGTGCAAAAGGAATACGTCGTCGTGCCCGCGGCATTGCTGAAGAAAACGAAGGAACTACAGAAGTATTTTGCCGTGAGTTACGCCTATGTCGGATCGCTCAAGCCGAAGCCGACGAAGAAAGAGAAATAGTGCAGACGGTCGATTTCCAACTAGCTCATCAACGAGGACCATTCATGAACAATCTCGCGGACCGCTTTCGCCGCTGGTACGAGCACGAGCGCGATTGCAACGCCAAGACTGTGGAGATGCTGGCGTCGGTACCGATCGAGCAGCAGGGTACGGCCGATTACCAGAAGGCCGTCGATCGGATGGCTCATCTGGTCGCGGCTCGCCGACGGTGGTTGCAGCGGCTCGGGCACTGGAACGACGTGCCGCCGCCGTTTCCGCAGGGAACCGCGCTCGCGGACTTGCCGGCGATGATCGCCGAGACGGAAACCGCGTGGGTCGCTTACTTGAGCCGGCTCGACGACCAGGAACTGGCGCGCGCTTTTGAATGGGACCTACCGGATGGCCGACGTTTTCGCTGGGATGTCGAGGGCGTGTTGACGCAGGTCAACGGCCACGCCTGGTATCACCGCGGCCAGATCGCGCAGTTGGTCGCCAAGCTCGGCGGCAAGGCGGTCGATACGGATTACATTTTCTGGTGCAAGCTGGCGCCGATAGAGAAAACGGCATCTTAAGACCGACGAGCTTTACTTCCCTTCGATGCAATACAGCCGCCCGTGTGCGCGCAGGAACACTTGATTACCCACGAGCGCCGACGTTGCATCAATCGCATCATGCAGCTTGTTGGTCGCGAGCAGTTCCGGCTTGTCGCCTTCTTTGAACACGAGCGTGGTGCCGCGCTGGTCGGTGAAATAGACGCGGCCGGCGGCGGCCACGGGCGACGCGTAGAAGCTGCTCACGCCGGTCAGGCGCTCGCGCTCCAGCAGCGGTTTGCCGGTCTTGGCATCGAGCACCGTCAACAAGTTCGTGTTGGCTTCGGTGAAATAGAGCCGGCCGTTCGCCAGCACCGGCGACGGCACATACGGCGTGCCCTTGCCATATTTCCAGATCAGGCCGTTGTTCGGGCCAACTTCGCCGCGGGCGTCGAGCGACACGGCGACAGCCATCGCGCCCTTGTAGCCGCTCATGATAAACGCGACGCCATCGGCCGCGATTGCCGACGGGATCGCGTTCACGGTCATGCCGGCACACGCCCAGAGTTGTTTGCCCGTCGCGAGGTCGTAGCTGCGCACGCGATTGGTGCCGTTGAGAATGACCTGCATCGTGCCCTTGTGCTCGACGATGAGCGGCGTGGTCCACGTCGATTTTTCGTCGCGCGGCGTCTCCCACTTCGTTTTGCCGGTGGCGGGATCGAGGCAGATGAGCTTGGAATCAGCCTCCTGGTCCCAGTTCAGCAAGAGCGAATCGCCGTGGATCACGGGTGTCACGGCCTCACCCCAGCCGAGCCGGGTGTTCAGCCGGCCGAAATCGCGGCTCCAAAGCGGCTTGCCATCCATGTCGTAGGCATAAGTCCCAAAAGAGCCGAAGGAGACATAGAGTCGTTTGCCATCAGTGGTCGGTGAGCCGGCTGCGTAGGAGTGTGTCGGGTGGTGTCCTTCGTGCGGCACCTTCTCGGCCGCGATGTGCCGCCAGATTTGTTTGCCTGTCTGGCGATCAAAACAGTAGACGATGAACTGCTGAAAATTGGTCGGCGGATTCGTGTTGACTTTGAAACGCGGATCCGGCTTCGGCATGTCCTCCACCTTCGCGAGGCGATCGGTCTCGACGGCCGTCACCACGAAGACTTTGTCGCCCCAAACGATCGGGCTGGAACTGCCTTTGCCAGGCAGATCGGCGGTCCACTTGATGTTAGTTTTCGCGTCCCAGTTGATCGGCGGGTTCGCGATGAGGGAGGTGCCATTCGCGAGTGGGCCGCGCCAGTGCGACCAGTTGTCCAACGCGGGATCGGCGGCATGAAGCGAAACGATTGAAATGAGAACGGACAAAGCAGCGACGCGCATGAACCTCTCCCGAGAAGAAACTCACCCAGCCTCTCCAATTTGTAGCCAACATTGCGGGGACGGTCGCGGCCTGTTCTTTGTTCGATTTTTCGTTGACAGAATTGCGCGCAAACCCGATAGGACCTTGCGTCCCATCACCTTCGTTTTGTGGACGGCCGTCGGGGGACGGCGGACCGGGGGGTTCAGCCAGGATGAGCAAGTCCCGCAAGCCGCGCGGAACGCATCTGAACGTTGAGGCCCTCGAAGGCCGCGACGTGCCGACAACGGCGAGCATTGTGGGTAGCACATTGACGATCAACGGCACCGACGCGGGCGAGTCGATCACCGTCAAGCTCGAAGGCTGGCTGGTGCGCGTTTCCGACGCGGCGATCCTTGATGGCGGGACCTACGTGTCGACAATTGATGCGAGCCGCGTGCATCAGATTACGATTCACGGTTACGGTGGCGACGACACGATCAACGTTAGCACGATTAAGGTGCCGACGATGATCTGGGGCGGCACGGGCAACGACCGCATCTACGGCGGCAGCGCCAACGACTCCATCTATGGCGACCAGGGCAACGACACGATCCTCGGCGCTTCGGGTTACGACTGGCTCATCGGCGGCGACGGCAACGATAGCATCTCCGGTGGGGCCGGCAACGACTGGATCACCGGCGACAACGGCAACGATCAACTTACGGGCGACGCCGGCGACGACAGCATTTTCGGCGGCGAAGGCCAGGACTTTCTGAATGGCGGCAGCGGCGCCGATCAATTCGACGGCCACGGCTTCGGCATCGGCTCGGCGCTCACGGCCCAGAATTTCGACATTTACCAGGACGATTTCGATCTGTGGCGGCCATTGCCGACCGTTGAGCCAACGCCGATCCCGCACAAGGGCAACGTCAGCGATTCGGCCTACCTCGCGGCACTCGACGCAATTTCGCTCGCCGACATGAAGGCAAACATTCGCGTGGTGTCCAAGGGCATCTACGATGTGACTCTGCCGGGCGACCACCGGATACATCGCATTGCCTTCGACGGCCGGTGGTCGGACAACGACCCGATGCCGATGAGCGAAGCGAATCCGAATTTCGCATTGATGCTGCTGAATCGCGCCCGGCTCATTTCGTTTGGCCTCGATCCGAACCAGTACCACACGCAGGCCGAGTTCGACGCGGTGAATAGTCGGACAAACGGGCGCTTCTACAGCGCGGCGGATGCGCTGCGTCAATTCACCGGCCGCAGCGTCATCACGATGACGCCGACGTCCGCCAACTTCTGGACGCTCAAGGGCCAAGTCGATCGCGGGGTGGCGGCCGTCGTCTACAGCTTCCGCTCGACCACGCGGACAGCCAATGCGGCGGGCGTGATCGGCGACACGATGTATTTCATTCGCCGACTGTTCACGGATAGTGCGAACCGCCAGTGGATCGAGTTGGGCAACCCGCTCGGCACGGATCGCGGTGATGGTGGGCTCGTCGATCGCGCCCCCGGCGCCATTCAGCAGAACGACGGCGTCGTGACGCTCTCGTGGTACGACTTCCAGCGCTTGGGCAATTTCACGACGCTGTTCGTAACGTGACGCCTATTGTGGCCGCTCTCGCGAAGCGGTTGGGGGCCGTACTAGTCCGCCGCTTTGCAAGGAAACTGCCGTGCGGCCTACTGCACGGCATCGACGTGAGTTTCACAGCAACAACATTCCCAGTTGGCGCAGCTTTCAGAGAGCTTCTGGCACTAGAATTGGAATTCCGCGTTTTTAACCCATCTCGTTTGCGGGCATGGGGATGGGCGCGAAAACGCACGCAGAGATGGTCAACCCCAGTGTGTGTGTTGGCCATCTCTCAATTCTGGATGAAACGAATCCGCCGGACGCCGCACTGTTTCATTGAAAAGCACTACTCCGCCGGTTCGATGGTCGCGGTCATGGCCCCCTGGCAGCGTTCGATGAGGGGGTCGGGGCCAAAGGCATGGATCTGATCGCGTTTCAATTCCGCTCGTTCGAGCGATGTCGTGCACACGATGACCTTGCCCTGATTGTGCGCGGCCTCGGCCAGTTGAAAGCCCTTCTCTTCCGGGTAGGCGAACAATTCCTTGAGCATGCGAATGACGTAATCAAACGAATGATCGTCGTCGTTGTGCAGGATCACGTTGTACGGCGGTTGCCGTTTGGTTTCGCGTTTGCGCCGGGTTTCCAGGTCGGGCGTCGCCGTACCGCTCATGTTCTCGACCTTGTTCCTTCGGTTCAACCGACGCGCGTCGGGCGCTGGTCCGTGCTCAATTGCGACTCGCCGGCAAGCACGCGCCCAAAGCAGACGAGGGCGATGTCGTCGAACTGGGGATGACTTCCCGCATGTGTCTGAACAGCATGCACAAGCTGTGCCCCCAGTTCGCGGGCCGTGACCTGTTCGACCGTCTCCGACACGGTTTTCACCGTTCGGACGACGCCGTCTTCGGTAAAGCGTTGACCGCTGGCCGGCTGGGCGTCCTCGATTCCATCAGTGTAGACCATCACGCTATCGCCCGGCCCAAGGTCGACGGAGAACGCTGAATAGACGTGACCCGGAACCCAGCCGACCGGGAAGTCTCCGGTGTCCTTTTCAAACACCTTCTCCAATTTCTTATCTGCCCGGCGATAAACGAACGGCGACAAGTGACCGGCGCTGACGACCTGAATTCGATGGGCTTTAGGGTCAATGACCGCGGCCGACAGCGTCACGTAGCGATCTTCCAAATTTGCCTGCATGAGTTGTTCATTCAGGTGCGTGATCGCGGCCGCCACGTCCTTTTGCGTCAACATCGAGACGCGTGCCTCGCCGCTGAGTCGGGCCATGAGCAACGCCGCGGGAACGCCCTTGCCGGAAACGTCGCCCAGCAGCACGGCCAGTTTGCCGTCTGCGAGCGGAATGAAGTCGTAGTAGTCGCCGCCGACCGTGCGAGCGGCGGTGTAATGGGCGAAGAATTCGTAGCCCGGCAACAGAGGAAATGATTGCGGCAGGAAGCCGCGTTGCACCTTGGTCGCGGCCCGATTCTCTTCCTCCAGCTTCTGATTACTCAGGATCGTTTCGTGCATCCGCGCGTTTTCGAGCGCGACTGATGCTTGCCCAGCGACGCAGATCAGGAACTTCAAATCGTCCTGGGAGAACTTCTTGGTACGGTCTTGGCTATCGAGCTGGATCACGCCGAGCGGCTTGCCATCCTGACTGGCAAGCGGCACGCACATCACCGATCGGATCTTGAACTCGGCGATCGACTGGGCGGCACTGACGTCCGAGTCTGAGGTCGCGTCTTCACTGAGGTAAGACGTCAACGTTTCGAGACAGCGGCGGACAATGGTGCGGCTGAAGCGTTCGTTCCCGGCTGCCTGGCGCCGAACCTTGGTGACGACCGGTCGCAGCCGATTGTCTTCGTCGAGTTGGATAATAAAGCAGCGATCGGCCTGCTTGAACACCTTGAACAATTCATCCGCGATCTGGGGCAGCAGTGCTTCGAGATGAAGCGTCTTGCTCAGGGCTGTCGTGATGTCGAGCAGGGCCCGTAACTTCTCCTGCGGCTGGACCGTCAGGAAGTCCTTGGGCGAGGCACGGTCGAACTTGGCTTCAACCGTGGTGTTTGAAGTCTCTTCTTCTTCCTCAACCGGCGGCGGCGGTTTGCCGTTGGCGTCCTGGTAGTTGAAGAGGAAGTCGCAAATCTTGATGTTGTCGCCGTTCTTGAGCGGGTTCGGCCAGCGGCCATCCACCTGCTTGTTGTTCAAGAAGGTCTTGTTGCGGCTTTGCAGATCCTCGATGAAGTACTGTCCATTGGCGGGAATAATCCGCGCGTGCTCACGGCTTACCGCATTGGCCGGCAACACGACCCGACACTTCTCCGGGCTGCGGCCGATGATGAGGGGTTCATTGCCGAGGGGATGCCGCTCGCCTGTTGCGGAACCATCGGGCGTTTTGGTGAGAATAAGGCTGGGCATGTTCCACCGCACGGTGGGAGTCTCGATGGAGGTCCTGGGAGAGAGTGGATTCTACCCCGACCGGACTATTGATGCAACTAGCTACCGGGTCAAAACTCCATCCCCCGCAAGTTCCGGCCGCCGACGCGCATGGGCACAATTGTTGCAACCAGGGCCATTCCGGCCGCCACCGGAAGCCCCGCAAACGCCCAGAGCGGGAGCGTTCCATGGTCGCCGGCCAGGACGGCCCCAGTGTTGGCGAGGTGGAACGGACCGCACGCGGCCGCGATCAGGAACACCAGGTAGCCAAGGCTGACCAGCATGTTGACCGTCCCGCCGAAACCAAGCACGATCTTCGATGGATCGGTCTCGCGAAAATTCGGCAGCCACGCGCTGATGCCGACGCTCAAGCCACTGAGGCCAACGCCAAGCAGGATCACGGTCAGCAGGTGAACGACAATCGCGGCCGGCGACATGCCCAGGAGAAGGTCACTCAGAAGAACGATGCAGCCCGCGAGCAGGACCGAGCCCGTTACGGCAAACGCGAACTTGCCCCACAAAAGTTGTTCACGTTTGAGCGGTAGAAGCCCCAGGATCCAGAATTTCCGTCCTTCGAGACTGATCAGCGGATAAACGAACCGTCCAAGGTAGGCGCACATGAGCAGTCCGGTCGCCCCCATGTTTAACAGACTCAATCCTTGCTGGTAGGCGACTGGAATATCGGCTTCAAAGAACTGCCGCGAGTTCAGCACGGCCAGCAACAACAGGCCGGTGAAGATGATCAGCTGTCCAAGTTGGGCCGGCTCGCGCCGAAAGGTGCGGAAGTCCTTGATGATCAGAATGCGTGTGGGGCGGTCGAGATAGAAGACGAGCCAGCCGACGACGCGGTCGGCCAGCGATCCGCCGTACCGTTGCCGGAGGTCGCCGCCGGTGGCCATTCGGTTGAAGCCGCGGCGATACAACTTCTTCGCCGCGTAGGCAGCCGTCACATACAGCATCAGCCCGTTCGACCAAATGAGTGCTAACGGCAAAAGCGCATCACGCCATTCACCGCGGGCGAGCGCCATGAGGCCGCGAGCCATCCAGTCGCTTGGCGACAGGTCGCCACGCGTGATGGTGAACAGGTCGAACAGTCCCTGGAGCTTGTCGCGGTCGGCAAAGCCTTCCTTAGCGGCAATCAACGTGCGATAGAGCCAGAAACCGACCAGGGCCAGGATGACGAGCACAATGCCGATCAGGGCTTGCTTGCGGCGATGCGGAAAGAAGTTGACGAACAACAAGCAGAACAACCCACCCATCGCGCCGGGCAAAAGCACGTAGCCAAAAACAAACACAGGCAACACGGCAAAGAAGTACCACGGCGACTCGAAGACGATGCCGTACGCGATCAAAATTGGCCCTCCGAGAACGACGAAGGCCCAGCTTGCGAAAACGACGGCCGACTGGAACTTCATCGCGAAGATTTGATCGGCCAATGCAGGCGTGGCTAACAGAAAACGCGTCTCGGCGCCGTTGAACAGACCGGCATACAAGACGAGGCCCGTTGAAAAGACCAGCATCCCGCCGAGTGTGAAGAACATCGCGTTGAATAGCAGTTCGAGGATCGCCCCCGATTGGATGTTCTCTTCCTGAAGTCGCCCGAAGCCGTAGTACGCAAGCGCAAAGACCGCGGCACACACGACGACGCTGCATGCAATCGCCGTGACCAATCGCATGCGCGAATTGCCGAGGAGCTGGGTGCCGGCGTTGCGGGCAATCCGCCAGCGTAGGCGGTGAAAGAGAATCGCTTGCGCTGTGGGAGTCATTTGATCTCTCGGTCGGCGGCGGCTTCTTCCGTCAGTTTCAGGAACACGTCCTCAAGAGAGCCGTCGTGGCCGGCCTGTTGCCGCAACGTCGACAGGGTTCCACAGCCGATCAATCGGCCGCGTTCGACGATGCCGATTCGATCGGCCAACTCCTGCGCCACATCGAGCGAATGCGTTGAGAGAAACACCGTCGTTCCGCGGTCGGCTTCCGAACGGAGGAGGTCCTTCAAGAGACGAATGCTTTTCGGGTCGAGGCCGACGGTCGGCTCGTCGGTAATCAACAGTTTGGGCTCGTGGATGAGCGCGGCCGCGAATACGGCTCGTTGCCGCATGCCATGAGAGTAACGCTCTGTCAGGTCGTCGACGAACTCGTGCAGCGCGAATAAGTCGATGACCGCCTGCATCCGCTCGGCCGCTCGATCTTTTCCCATCCCATAGAGGTCGGCTACAAATTGGAGGAACTCTCGGCCCGTCAGCTTTTCGTACAGGAATGGTTGGTCCGGCACGTACGAGATGAGGAGCCGGGCTTTGTCGCCTTCGGTCCGCACGTCGAAGCCGCCGATCCGCACGCTGCCGGCCGTTGGAAAAAGGAGGCCGCAGAGCATCTTGATCGTCGTCGTCTTGCCGGCGCCATTCGGCCCCAGGAACGCGAACAGCTCGCCGGGCTGAACTGTAAGCGACAGATTATCCACGGCTACCTTGGTGCCGTAGCGCTTCGTGACTTCGATCAGCTCAATCACGCGGGCCCCTTTGTCTATTCCCGTTGCAAAACGATCGTGTCGCCGCTGGACGACGCTTCCTGGCGAATTACCCGTCCATCAGCAATGTCGACCCAGGTCCGGGCCTTGACGTCGTCGGCCTGAAAGACAATAATCCGGCACGTATAAGTCTTCCCCTTGTGGGCAATCTCCTCAGTCTCGGACTGGACCTGGGCGAGCAGTTCTTTCGGCCGCTTGTTTTTGGGAAGCGCGATCAACACCTTGCCGCCGAGCGCCTCGCGTTGCAGCTTGTCGGCAATCTGCCGGACGGCCCCCTCTAGCGCATCAGTGACCGGATCGAGGTTGGCGACGCGCCATGTTTGCCCCGGACGCAGCGGGGGATACTTTTGCATCGGCTGCATCGGCGAAAAGGCGTTTTTCGACACGAGCTTGATTGGCTCAAGCGCTTGCTGCGTCTTGCCGCTGCCAAAGTCGAAATCGCAAGTGCCGACGAATTGATCGCCTTCGACGTGCCCCTTGATGTCGGCCTCCACGCGCAGGTCGCCGCCGAGGCCGGTCATGAGCAAGACCGCGTGGGCGTCCAGGCGAACGAGTTCGCCCTCGCGCGTCAAGAGGCGAGTTGTTGCGAAGACCGGCATCTTGACCTGGGCCAGCGACATCTTGACGTCGAGGTCGCGGAGGCGGCTGGTCATCTCAAAGAGCCCGTCCTTGCGCGCCGCCAGACGCGTTTCGGCGCTGCCAATTCGTTTGTCTTGACGGTAGACAAGCCAAGATGCGTGTTCGGGCGCGACTTCGTCCGCCAATTCAACAAGAAAGGCCGGCTCGTCCGCGGGACGCAGCCACGGAAGCCACTTGTCGTGAGCCAGCCAGCCGATCGCCGCCAGCCAGGCGACAATGACGGCAGCCGCTAATGGGCGCGGAGGCATTGGGCACCGCGGGGAAATGAGGGGAGACAGGCCGGGCGACTCTTCCGATGATAAGCGACAGAGTGGTCGGACCGCAATGGTTGGACTTGATTCAAACCGGCCGCCCATCCCACAATACGCCCGCGCAACTTGTCCCAGGTGTCCCATGATCGTCGGTGTGCCCCGCGAAGTGAAGTCGGACGAGTACCGCGTCGCCCTGCTGCCCGTCGGGGCCGAGGAGCTGCGCCGGACAGGGCACCGCGTGCTCGTGCAAGCCGGCGCCGGGCTCGGCAGCGGCATCGCCGATGAGCGCTATGCGGTCACGGGCGCCGAGATCGTCGCCGATGCCGCCGCGATCTGGAAGCAGGCCGATCTGATTGTGAAGGTCAAGGAACCGCTGCCCGATGAATGGCCGCTGATGAGGTCGGGTCAGGTCGTCTTCACCTACTTCCACTTCGCGGCCGACGAGCGGCTGACGCGGGCGGTGATGTCCTCCGGCATCACGGCCGTCGCTTATGAGACGATCAAGGACGCGCGCGGTGGCTTGCCATTGCTCACGCCGATGAGCGAGGTGGCAGGTCGGATGAGTATCCAGGAAGGGGCCAAGTATCTTGAACGGCCGCAGCAGGGTCGCGGCATTCTGCTCGCGGGTGTTCCCGGTGTGGCCCCCGCGAATGTGGTCGTCCTCGGCGGCGGTGTCGTTGGCGCCAACGCGGCCAAGGTCGCGGCGGGCCTCGGAGCAACCGTGTTGATCCTCGACATCAATTTGGACCGATTGCGCTATCTCGACGATGTGATGCCACCCAACGTGACAACGATCTTCAGCGACCGCCACGCGATCCTCGATTCAATTTCGCGAGCCGATCTCGTAATTGGGGCCGTGCTGATTCCCGGCGCGCGCACACCCATGCTTGTTCGCCGCGAGGACCTCGCCAAGATGCCGCCGCGAGCGGTCATCATCGACGTGGCCATCGACCAGGGCGGCTGCATCGAAACATCGCGGCCGACCACGCATGCGAACCCGACGTACATTGTCGACGATGTTGTCCACTATTGCGTGACCAACATGCCGGGCGCCGTCGGGCGGACCAGCACGCATGCACTGACCAACGTAACGCTGCCCTACTTGTTGCAACTGGCCAACAAGGGCGTCGAACGCGCTTGTAAGGATAACGCGGGCCTCGCCGCAGGGGTCAACATCAAACAAGGGAAAGTGACGAACGCTCCTGTGGCGGAGACGTTTGGATTTGAACTGTCGCCGCTGTAGTGTGGTCGCAAGTCATCAAAGTTCGAGTTGGAGTCCCGCCTTTAGGCGGCCAAGACCGGCTAAAGCCGGGGCTCCAACTTTGACGCTTCACACGAATCGGAAGCGCATGGAGGCGCACCGAAATGAACTGGCGTTGGCCCACTCTACTCGCATGGTGCGGGTTCCTGTTCTTCTACGGTCTCTCCGGACCGCTCTACCGTACCGAAGCCCTGCGCGCAATCATCGGTCAGTCGGCCCTGGAGGGCCATTGGCTAACGCCGACGCTCTACGGAGAGCCTTTTCTCACCAAGCCGCCAGGCGTCTATGCCGCGATCGGCCTGGCGAGTTGGCCCATCGGGCATGTCACTGAGGTGAGCGCGCGGCTGCCGTCGGCGATTGCGGCCACGCTGACGGTCCTATTCGCTTTCTCCACATTGCGGCGATTTGTCGGTGAAAGGCGAGCCTTCGCGGCCGCAATGTTGTTGCCGGCGTCGATCCTTTGGCTCGATAAGGTGCCGAGCGCGGAAATTGACATTCTGCAACTCGCTTGGGTGTCAGCGGCGTTGCTGGCATTCTTGCGCGCGGTTGAAGGTTGTGATTTGGCGGAGACCGAAGCGCAGCGAGGGCGACCTCAACCAGAAGGTGTGTCGCGTCGCCCTCGCTGCGCTTCGGTCTCCGCCGTATCCAATCCGTGGTGGGTGATCTCACTCCTCTGCGTCACCGGCGGCTTTCTGACCAAATGGACTGCCCCCGCGTTCTTCTACCTCGCGGTCGTGCCGTTCTTGCTCTGGCGGCGGCAACTGCGTTTACTCGTGAGCCGCGAACATCTCGTCGCGGCCACGTTCGCGACATTCCTGTGTGCCGTTTGGGCCGAACTCGTCTCGGCCGACGTCGGCTGGCAAACGCTCGCGGACACGGTTCGCCAGGAAGCCGCTCAACGCTTCGCACCGAAGGCCAATGGCAAGCCGTATCCCTTCGGCGAAAGTCTGGCATTCCCCGCAATCGTTCTCGGGGCCACATTGCCGTGGGCGATCCCGGCGCTCTACGCGCTGCATTCACGATTCTTGCGAAGACTCAACGATCGCGAACGCTTGCTGGTCCAATTGCTCCATTGCTGGGCGTGGCCCAATCTACTGTTCTGGTCGCTGCCGGCCCAGCATCATGTGCGTTACGTGCTGCCCATCGCGCCGGCGATCACGTTGCTGGGTGTCATCGTTTTCGGGCGCTGGATGGGCTCACGACCGAGGCTGGCGACCGTCGCACTTATCTCGGCGATTCTCACCTGGGCCGTGGTGAAGGTCGGTTTTGTCGAAGTCGCCGTGCCAGAACGAACCGCCGGCCGCAATGCTCGCGAAACCGGCGAACAACTCGCGCATCTTGTTCCCGAAGGCGAGACACTGTACTTATGTAGACTGAAGGATGAGGGCGTGCTGTTCTACTACGGTCGTCCGGCAATGCGGTTGACAAACTTCGACTGGCCCTGCGAATCAGCCATCTACGTCTTGATGCTCGATTCCGAATGGCAGTCCGAGTCGCCTCGTGGCCGCTGCGACTACTTAGCCCAGTTGCGCGACCAACAACAGGCGCCGATTCACTTGGTTCGGCTTTACTCCCCCGCGGAGCGCATGAACGGATGCCCGCTACCGAACCCGCCAACGTCCTCTCCGTCAGCGCCCTGACCGCGCAGATTCGGGCTCGGCTCGAAGGTGACTTCAGCTCCGTCTGGGTCTCCGGCGAAATCTCCAACTTGTCCCGGCCGAGTTCCGGGCACCTTTATTTCTCGCTGAAAGACGAAGGGGCCATCCTCGGTTCGGTCCTGTATCGCGGCGTCGGTTGGCGCGTCCGCTTCGAGCCGCGCGACGGCATGCACGTGATCGCACGCGGGCGCGTGACTATCTATCCGCCACACGGCAAATACCAGTTCTCCATCGAGGAGATTCAACCGAAGGGCATCGGCGCGCTTGAACTTGCGCTACAACAATTGCGCGACAAATTGCAAACGAAAGGCTACTTCGACGATCGGCGCAAGAAGCGCTTGCCAGCCTACCCGCGCTCGATTGCGCTCATCACCAGTCCCAGTGGGGCTGCCGTCCGCGACATGCTCGAACTGCTCGCACGCCGCTGGCCGATTGCGCGTGTGTTCGTCGTCCCTGTGCGTGTGCAAGGCGAAGGGGCCTGCCACGAGATCGCCGCTGCGATTCGGGCCGTGAATGCTCTCCATGCCGCTGGCTCGCTGCACGTCGATACCATGATCGTCGGCCGCGGTGGCGGCAGTCTCGAAGACCTCTGGGCGTTCAACGAAGAAGTCGTTGCCGATGCCATCTTCGCTTCGCGCGTCGTTGTCGTGAGTGCCGTCGGCCACGAGATCGACGTGACGATTGCCGACCTCGTCGCCGACCACCGGGCCCTGACGCCGAGCCACGCCGTCACCGATCTGACGCCGGATCGCGATGCTTTACTAGCCGGGCTCGCGGAATTGAACGACCGGTTGCAAGTTGGCATAGGGCGGCGAATCGATATCGCCCGCCAGCGGCTCGACACCATCAAGGATCGCCGTGTTTTCCGCAATCCGTTGGACCGCATCCGCGATTGGGAACGGCGGCTCGACGATCTGGATGGTCGTTTGCGGCGCTCGGTAGTTGTACCGATCGATCGCGCAGGTGCCAAAGTCGCGTCGCTGGCCGGCCGCCTGGAAGGACTCAGCCCCCTCAACGTCCTATCCCGTGGCTATAGCCTGACGCGGACGCCCGATGGGCACGTCATTCACGATGCGTCAACCGTCGCGGCCGGCGACACCATCGTTACACGGCTGGCTCGCGGCGAACTTGTTAGCCGGGTCGAAGAAGTCCGTCCGCCCGCATCGGAGGCCCCATGAATATGAATCCAACGCCGACGTTCGAGGAAGCCCTTGCCGAATTGGAACAAATCCTGCGCGCTTTGGAAGACGGCGCCACGACGCTCGAAGAGAGCTTGACCCGCTACGAGCGCGGCGTCGCTCTCTTGAAGACGTGTTATGGCAAGCTCCAGGTGGCCGAGCACAAGATTTCGTTGCTCGCCGGACTGGACACCGACGGCAAGCCGAGACTGGAACCGTTCGACCATGCGGCATCGGATGTCGGCGACGGGAAACGGCGACAGGTGAAAAGCAAAGCGAAGGACGGGATGTACTGAGCGCTTCGTCAGCTTGTCCTTGATTCACTTTGCATCATAAAGTAAACTTCTCCCAGACAATTCGGCTATCATGGTGCGATCGCGGGCGCGAGGTCCTAATCGTTGGCTGCCGAATTCTTTAGCGACTTGGAACGACGGCGAGTGTTGATCGAGGAAGGGCTGCGCACGGGGCTTGCGCTGATAACGGCCGAGGCACCGCAGGCACTCGCGGAGGCGGTGGCCTATAGCCTGCTCGCCCATGGCAAACGGCTGAGACCTTTGCTAGTCATGCTCGCCTGTGAGGCATCCGGTGGGACTTCCGAAAATGCGATTCCCGCTGGCTGTGCCGTCGAGATGGTACATGCCTATTCATTAATTCACGACGATCTACCGGCGATGGACGACGACGACCTCCGCCGCGGCCAGCCGACGTGCCACAAGAAATTTGGAGAGGCTCTAGCGATTTTGGCGGGCGACGCCTTGTTGACGGGTGCGTTTCAGGTGTTGGCCGAAGGTTATCCGCCCCCGATCGCGGCGGTTAGTATCGCGGAGTTGGCCCGCGGAGCCGGGGCCGCTGGCATGGTCGCCGGGCAAGTGCTCGATCTGGCCCCCGAGGGCAAAGTGCCGATGACCGCCATGCCGCGAACCGTCGAAGACTTGGAGGGCATCCACCGCCGCAAAACCGGGGCGCTATTTCTGTCGTCATTGCGGCTTGGCAGTATCGCCGCTTGCGGCGTAGCGAGTCCCGCACTGGACCGCTTCGGCCATGCCTTCGGCCTCGCCTTCCAGATCGCGGACGATCTGATCGACGTCCAAGGATCAGTAGCCGAGGCCGGCAAGCGGGTGGGCAAGGACGCGGCGCGCGGTAAATTAACGTTTCCAGGCCTCTTAGGCATCGAAGAAAGTCGCCGTCGGACCAAAGATTTATTCTTGGAGGCGACGACCGCCCTCGAGACCCTCGGCCCACGAGCGAAGTCGCTCGCGGACCTGGCGAAGTACGTGATGGAACGCGACCATTGAGTTTTCTCCCCTCCCATTAGGCAGGGGAAACGGACCGACGGATCGACCGACCGATACGAGGAAAAGGAATGACGACGCCGATACTGCCGACGATCAGTTCACCCGATGATCTTCACGGCCTGTCCGAGCCGGAACTCGGTCGGCTCGCGCAAGAGATTCGCGACGAGCTGGTTCGCGTGCTCAGCATTCGCCCTGCGCACTTCGCCAGCAACCTCGGGGTCGTTGAACTGGCGTTGGCGCTGCACCTCGTCTTCGACTTCCGCCGCGACCGCTTGATTTGGGACACCGGCCACCAGATTTACCCACACAAATTGATCACCGGCCGCTTCAAGGACTTTGCGAACATCCGGACCAAGGGTGGCCTGATGGGCTACCCAAATCCGCATGAAAGCGAGTACGACCTGTTCATGACCGGCCATGCCGGCAGCAGCGTGTCGACGGTGTCCGGCCTCCGATCGGCCGACGACTTGAACGGCGAAAAGGAACGTCGTGCGGTCGCCGTCATCGGTGACGGCGCGTTCGTTTCCGGCGTTGTCTTTGAAGCGCTCAACAACATCGCTGGCATGAATCAGGATGTGCTCGTCATCCTGAACGACAACAAGATGTCGATCTGTCCACGGACCGGCGGCCTCGCGGCCTACCTTGATCAGTGCCGCATGACGTCGCTCTACCAGGGATCGAAGAAGGGCATCAACTATCTACTCTCGAAGATCCCCGTCATTGGCGACATGGCGCATTCGGCCCTGGAGCAACTTCGCGATGGGATGAAGGCCGCTCTCAAGGAGGGCATGCTCTTCGAAGAGATGGGCTTCCGCTACTTTGGCCCATTCGACGGTCACGACTTGCCCGGCATGATCCGCATCTTGCGTGACCTAAAGGGCCAGAAAGGCCCGTTGCTGCTGCACGTCTTTACCGAGAAGGGCCACGGCGTCCCGCAGGCGAGCGAGGACCCGGTCAAGTTCCACACGCCGCCGGTCTTCACGAAGGTCGGGCCGGAACGGACGAACATCGAGACGAAGAAGGGCGGCTCGAAGGCGTACACGGACGCGATGAGCACGGCCATCGCCGAGGCGCTCGCGAGCAATTCCAAGACGACGGTGATGACGGCCGCCATGTGCCAGGGGAACAAACTCGAGACGATCCGCGATCAATTCCCAGATCGCTTCTTCGACGTCGGCATCTGTGAAGCGCACGCCGTCGCCTTCGCGGCCGGGCAGGCGAAGGCCGGCCTGCGGCCGATCGTCGACATCTACTCGACGTTCTTGCAGCGATCGTTCGACCAGATCTTCCAAGAAGTCGCACTGCAAGATTTGCCGGTCGTTTTCACGCTCGACCGCGCCGGGCTGACGGGCCCGGATGGCCCCACGCATCACGGTGTGTTCGACATCCCGTACATGCGGCTGTTCCCGAATCTCGTCGTCATGGCACCCGGCGATGAGATGGATGTCAAGCCGATGCTCGACTTCGCTTTGCGACAAACTCATCCGGCGTCGATCCGCTATCCGAAGGCGAATCTTGAGACGGTGAAGCGTGAGTTCGCCCCGATCGAACTCGGCAAGGCCGAAGTCATCGAGGACGGCGACGATGGCGCCTTCATCGTGTTCGGCTCGATGGTCCCGACCGCATTGCAAGCGGCGCACAAGCTACGCGATGAAGGTCTGAATCTGACGGTCATCAACGCCCGCTTTGTGAAACCGTTTGATCGCGACACGATTTTGCCGCTGATCGAACGACTGCCGTTCGCGATCACGGTGGAAGAAGGCACGCTCGAAGGCGGTTTCGGCAGCGCCGTGCTTGAAGCCTGCAACGCTGAGCGCGTCGACGCCCGCCACGTGATCCGCCTGGGCATCCCGGACCGCTTCATCGAGCACGCCGAACGCGGCGAACTGCTCGCCGACCTCGGTCTGGATGTCGAAGGTCTGTGCCGAGCGGCGAGACGAGCGTTTGCTCAGGGGCGGGAAGAGGATTTGTCGGCGGTGGGCTGAGGGGGACGCGCCATGGCTGGAATCGAACGGCGGTACAGCAAGGAAGAATACGCACGCCGCGGCGACGCGATGTACGAACTCAAGGTGCGCCCGCACTTGAAGCCGAGCGACGCTGAGCGCGTGGTCGCTATCGATATTGAGACCGGTGAATATGAAATCGCCGATTCCGATTTGGATGCCAGTCGTCAATTGCGTGCACGTTTGCCGAATGCCCAGAGCTGGTTAGTCCGAGTCGGCTCACGGTACGTACATCGGTTTGGTGGCCGCACCGCGAAGGTCGACAAGAAATGACTGGCGTTGTCCGCCAGCGCGAAGCGCGCATCAAATTGCGCGTGGTTGGCCCGCGTGGTCAACGTGTCATTGTTGAGGCAGTGATTGACACGGGTTACACCGGTTGGCTGACCCTTCCGCCGAGCCTGATCGCAACTCTTCGATTGCCGTGGACGGACGTGACGCCAGTGATCCTTGCCGACGGCAATGAAGCATATTTCGATGTCTTCGACGCCAACGTCATTTGGAATCGTCGTAAGCTGGCAATCAAAGTTGATCAGGCCGATGCAACGCCATTGGTGGGCATGTCGATGTTGGAAGGCTGCCAACTCAAAATTGATGTGCGACCGGGAGGAAAGGTGCAAATCAAAAGTTGTTGAAGTCCTGCGTGGCGCCATGTCCCACCGAACCATTGCCGTCGGCGATATTCACGGTTGCGCAACTGCTCTCGACTCACTTCTCAGATCGATCGATCCCAAACCCGACGACACGCTCATAACGCTTGGTGACTACATTGATCGTGGTCCGAATTCGCGTGCGGTGATCGACAAGCTGATCCTCCTCGCCGGGCAATGCCGCCTGATCCGCCTTGTTGGCAATCACGAAGAAATGCTGATGCAGGCTTGGAGCGACAAGGCGGCGATCAAGAAATGGCTCGAAGTCGGCGGCGTCGATACGTTGCGATCGTATGGCTGGGTGCGCGGCGGCGCGCCCCGACCGTTGCGTGAATGGTTCCCCAGGCCGCATCAAGAGTTCATTGAAGGTTGCCAATCCTACTGGGAGACGCCAACGCACATTTTTGTGCATGCCGGCGTTTTACCAGACTTGGCGCTCAATCAGCAGCCGGCGGCGGCACTGCGTTGGCGTGTGGCCAGCGCGGAGAACGCCTTGCCGCACTGTTCCCAGAAAACCGTCGTGGTGGGCCATACCCCGCAATTCTCCGGCGACATTCTCGATCTTGGTCACCTCGTGTGCATCGATACGAATTGCGTTCGCCGCGGCTGGTTAACGGCTGTGAATGTTGAGTCGGGACAAATCTGGCAGGCGAACCAGGCTGGTGAAACCCGCAAAAATCGATTGCGATCGGCAACAGTCCGTGTGTAAAATTGCCATTGGCCTGTGTTGAGAGGTTTCAATGTCGACAGCAACCGTAGATACGATCGCTGAGGGGGTGATCTGGGATCGAGTGTTGCGATCACCTGCAATTCCGCTATCAGCAGAGGCTGCGCGGTACTTTCTCCGGATGCAGTTTCCGAAAGAAGATCAGGACCGAATGCACAAGCTTGCCGCGAAAGCGCGCGAAGGATCGCTGTCGACAATTGAGAGCGTCGAACTTCGGAACTATGAGCGCGTCGGCAATTTGCTCGCCTTGATGAAGTCTCAAGCGCGCCGACGAATAAAAAAAGTCAAGACAGCAAACGGCATGGGGTCGTGAGCCGACATGGATCATGCCGTCGAGTCGTTGGTTTGGGGAAGGGCTCTATCGAGATGTGAATACTGCCAGATGCCGCAGAAATTCGACGGCTTTACCCATGAAATCGATCATGTGATTGCGCGGAAGCATAGAGGCCGAACGATTGCGGCCAACCTCGCCTTGGCTTGCTTCCCGTGCAACAATCACAAGGGCCCGAACATCGCGGGCGTTGATCGGATAACACGTCGGCTTACTCCTCTGTTCAATCCACGTCGGCACAAATGGTCCCGCCATTTCCGTTGGAGTGGCCCGATCCTGATCGGAAGGACGCCAATTGGGAGAGTGACCATCGCGGTCCTGGAAATCAACTTCTTTGAGCGGGTCTTGTTACGTGATTCGCTGATCGCCGAGGGCGTGTTCCCGCCCTCGACAGACTGAGGTCTATGCTCTCCTTTACACCCGCTCCGAATGCCGCTCACGCCGGTTCGCCGGGCACGATTTCGTCCCCGCCGTCAGCACCGTGTGAATCTCGTCGGCCGACATGCCGCGTTCGATCATTTCGCGCTTGAGCGCGATCATGCGGGCGCGCGTCCAGGCGCCGCCAAGTACGGCGAAGATAGGAATGAGCAATCCACCCGCGACGGCCACCAGGCCGATGAATTCGCCGGGCTTGAAGTGAGAGAGCAATTCGGTCATGGGTTGGACTCCGATGGGCTCGCCGCGGACCGGCCCCGTCATCATAGTGTGTACGCGTGATTCGTTGGCCGCGTCCGTTCATTTTGATTTGGTTTGCGGAATTGTTCCGGTCGCTTGCGTGAAGTCGCTCGCTTCGAATACAATTCTCATTACCTGCCTTTGGCCGATGGCCGCCTGAACTTTGTTGCTTCGTGTTGGTTCCACCCAATCTCGTTTGCTCGACCAACGAGGTTCCATCCATGCGCAAATTCTATCTCTCGGCTTTCGCCGTAACCCTGTGCAGCGTTTCCTTTGCGTTCGGCCAGGTCGCGATTGAAATCAAGCCCATGAAAGCTGATGAATTGCGCAAGCCGCCGCTCGATGAATACAAGGCGCTGCTGAGCCTGGTTTCTGATGCCTACAAGGCGCCGCGCGAGGTCGAGAAAGACGTGCTCGACGAACTCCGCAAACAATACGAGGATCCGCAACCCAAGCGCGAGTCGAAAATCCTCTCCGAGGTTCGGCGGCTTTATGTCACCTCGCCGGCGATTGAGGAGAACATCGTTCGCGAGTTGCGCCAGGCGTATCAGTCGCCGTCAGCCGAACAAGAGGAGCGGGTTCTGAGTGCGATCCGCCAAGGAGGCGTCCATCCGGTCGGCACCATCGCACCGGAAGTTCAGGCCGAACAGGCGCAGAAGCTTTTTCGCAAGCTCGATCAAAACCGAGACGGTTTTCTCGATCGCGACGAAGTGCCGGCCTTTCTGCTCGAACAATTCGGCAAATGGGACGCCAACCGCGACGGAAAGCTCGATGCTACCGAGTACGCGGCGTATCACCAGGCCCAGGTCAAGTGGGTGGCCGATGGTGTAGCCACAGGCGAGATTCCGCTGAAGGCGGCTCAGGCTGCGGGTGTGCGACTGGCTGAGGCCGAACAACCGCTTCCGGCTCGGCCACTCCCCGAGCGACCCGCCGCGACCAAGGCGAAGCTGCCCGACTGGTTCTACAAGTTCGACCTTGATCAGGACGGCCAGATTGGGCTCTACGAATGGAAAAAGATGGGCCGACCCACTGCCGAGTTCTTGGAGATGGATCTCAACAACGATGGCTTCGTCACCGCCGACGAGTTGACAACATATTTGGCGAGCCACCCGACAGCGGCAACGACGGGTAAATGATCCCCGGTTGACCGCCCACACTTCGCGAACTATTCTTCCCCACCAGATCGTTCCCCTAACCCGCGTGCCTCTTCCACGGCGGGATCATGTCGCCTTCCCGTATTCGGTTCGTCCATTCGTACTCGTTGTCGCGAGGACGATGCTGATGCGCACCCTGAACTCGCAACTGTTCGTCGAAACGCTCGAAAGCCGAGTGAACCCTGCCACGGTCACCGTTGACGCGGGCGCCAACCTTCACGCCATTGATCCCAATGTTTATGGGACCGCGTTCGCGACGACCGCGCAGCTGGCGGACTTGAACGTGCCGCTCAACCGCAACGGCGGCAATGCATCCGATACTTACAGTTTTCCGCAGGACGCGACGAATCACGCCAGCGACTGGTATTTCACGAGCGACGCGGTCGGCACCGGCAATGGCCAGGGGATCGATTCCTGGGTCACGAACACGAAGGCGGGCGGCGCTGAACCGAGTTTGACGCTGAACCTGTTCGACTGGGCCGCACGTTTGCCTGCTGGCCGAACACCGCTCGGCGCTTTTCCAGTTTCGGTCTATGGGCCACAGCAAGACGTCGATCCCTATTGGCCCGAATTCGGCAACGGCAAGCACGTCAACGGCACCAACATTACGAACAACGATCCAAGCCTTGCCTACGAAACGAACAACCCCGCGATCGAACATAACTGGATCCAGCACCTCATCGACACCTTTGGCAACTCCCAGAACGGCGGCGTGCAGTTCTTTAACCTCGGCAACGAGCCGGGCCTGTGGAATTCGACGCATCGCGACATCCATCCGGCTGGCGACACGGTGGCCGAACTGCGCGACAAGATCATTAGTTACGCCTCAATGGTCAAGGCGCTCGACCCGAACGCCAAGATCGTCGGGCCGGAAGAATGGGGCTGGACGAATTATTTCATCGATGGCGCCGACGCGGCCGCGAGCAATTGGGGCGCGAAGTACAACGGGCTCGACGCCGAGGCGTGGCTGCTGAAGGCGCTCCACGACCATGACGCGACGACTGGCACGCGCCTCCTCGACTACTTCACTCTGCACTTCTATCCGCAGGGCGGCCAGTTCAGCGACGACCTATCCACGAACATGCAGTTGCTGCGCAATCGCTCGACGCGCAGCCTGTGGGATCCGAATTACGTCGACGAAAGTTGGATCGCCTCGACCGGCATCGACGGCGGAAAGGTCAACCTCATCAACCGCATGAAGGCGTGGGTGAACGGCTACTATCCCGGCACCAAGATCGGCGTCACCGAATACAACTGGGGCGCCGAGGGGGACATGAACGGGGCGACGACCCAGGCCGACATCTGGGGCATCTTTGGTCGCGAGGGGCTCGACCTGGCGAACCGCTGGACAACGCCGGCCACAGGCACACCGACGTATCTCGCGATGAAGATGTTCCGCAACTACGACGGCAGCGACTCGGCCTTCGGCAACACGAGCGTGAGTGCCGCGGTCGCGAATCCGGATCAGGTCAGCGCCTTCGCGTCGATCCGGGCGTCCGACGGCGCGTTGACGGTGATGGTCATCAACAAGAATCTGTCGACGGGTTCCCCGGGCACGACGCCAATCACGCTCAATTTGAGCAATTTCAACGCGGGTGGGCCGGTGCAAGTGTGGCAACTCGTGGCCAACAGCCCAAGCAATCAGGGTGTCGCCTCGATCAACCACCTGGCGAACGCGTCATTGAGCGGCGGTACGCTGACGGCCAATGTGCCGCTGGAAAGTGTGACAATGTTCGTTATCCCTGCCGGCGCGACCGCGCCGGGCACGCCGAACGGACTGCTCGCGACGCCGGGTGTCGGACAGGTGGCGCTGAGCTGGAACGCCGTCGGCGGGGCGACCAGTTACAAGGTGTATCGCGGGCTCGCGACTGGGACCGAAACTCCGCTGCAAGCCAATTTGAGCGGTGCAAACTACACGGATAGCGCGGTGACGAATGGGACGGCGTACTTCTACACGGTGTCGGCGGTGAATGTCGCGGGGGAGGGGGCGCAATCATTGGAGGTCAGCGCTACGCCGCAAGCGACGGCGCCGAATGCGCCATCGGGGCTTGACGCCATTGCGATTTCGCCGTTCCAGATTAACCTGACGTGGACGGACAACAGCAGCGACGAGACCGGCTTTATTGTTGATCGGGCACTGGACAGCGGCTTTACGTCTGGACTCACGACGGCGAACGTCGCGGCGAACACGACCAGCTATCACGCAACCGGCCTCGCCGCGGGGACGACCTATTGGTTCCGCGTGCGGGCCGCGAATGGCGCCGTCGAATCCGCGAGCACGCTTCCCGTCTCGGCGACGACGATGGTCGACCCGCGGCACGGACTGACGGCCGTCTATTTCAACAACATGAACTTCAGCGGCTATCAGGTCAGCAAGCTGACACCGCAGATCAACTTTAACTGGGGCGTTCAGGGCCCGGTGCCCGGTATCGCGGGCAAGCAGTTCAGTGCCCGGTGGACCGGCCAAATCCTTGCCGGCCAATCGGGCCTTTATCGATTCCGCACGATGACGGACGATGGCGTGCGCCTTTGGGTGAATGGCAACATGCTCATCGATCACTGGAAGGGCGGCGGCCGACGAACCAAGACGAGCGGCGACATCGCGTTCCTTGCCGGTGAGAAGTACGACATCCAGATGGACTTCTTCGAAAACCGCGGGGCAGCGATGGCCAAGTTGCTCTGGCGACGGCCCGGCCAGACGACCTACGAAGTAGTTCCCCAGGCATTCTTCACTCCGATGATGTCGACGAAGCAGGGGGCGGTGTTTTCACCGCCGTTCGTTTCCGCCGAGTCTTTGATCAATGGGGCGACTCAGCAAACGGAGCGCAAGGCCGCGATGGCGCAGTCAGTGATGCTCGATAATCGCAGCCGCGCTCAACAACCGACCATGGCGACGAACGGGTCGATTACGTTTCCGACCCCTCCATCATCGCCCGATCAATTGAAAGATCATTCGATCGTTGAATCCACAAGTGCTTTGTCGCTAAGAACTTTGGACGAGTAGCATTTGTCGTCCAATTTCGTTGAGTGTGTGTGAGTTTTTGGATGCAACGCATTTTGGTCCTCAAGCGATCCATATCCTGCCCACATGCGCTTTGTCATTCTTGGCAATGGAGCGAAGCCGCAAGTGCCGGAGACGGCCGAGCGGCTGGCGGCGGCCGTCGTCGCGGCCGGCGGCGAGGTCGTCTTCACCGACCTGACGCGCGAGCGCAATCTCGAAGAAATATCCGCGGATCTGGCGCTCGTGCTCGGTGGCGACGGTGCAATCCTCCGCTCGGCCCGGCAGATGGGCTATCGCCAAATTCCCGTGCTCGGCATCAACCTCGGCCGGCTCGGATTTCTTGCTGACCTTAGTCCCGACGAGGCCATCGAGTACTTGCCCAACGTACTGCGTCGCGAATATCGCGTCGCCGACCACATCATGTTCCTGTGCAGCCTGACCCAGGGCGGAAGTCCGCGTGAGTTTCTCGGGCTCAACGAAGTTGTCGTTCGTGCTGGGCCGCCGTTCAAGATGCTCGACGTCGAACTCGATGTGGACGGCGAGCCGGTCGCACGCTTCCTGGGCGATGGGCTAATCGTTAGCACGCCGGTCGGATCGACCGCGCATTCCCTCTCGGCGAGCGGGCCAGTTCTGGGTCAAGAGTTGGCGACGTTTGTGATTACGCCGATGTGCGGACATACACTGACGAGCCGGCCGCTGGTCGATGCCGCGGATAAGACGTACACCATCGGCATCCGGCAGGCGGAAGGAGCTTGGCTCGTCGTGGATGGCCAGGACTGCGGGCCGCTCCACTCGGGCGATCTGGTGACGGTACGAAGGGCGCCCGTGGCGTTCCGGCTCGTGAAGGTCCCGGGCAAGACTTACTACCAGACCCTCCGGGAAAAGCTTCGCTGGGGCACGATGCCGAACTATCGGCACGAACCCGATGCCAGTTGACGGCGTATAACCGCATACGGACTCGATTCACTAATCCGACGGGCGACTTCGTACATGGCTACCCCGCTTACGAAACTGATCGTCGCCGGGCTTATCCTCGCGGTGTTCCAAACGCTCGCGGCGATTCCCTGGGCCCATGCATTTGACGGCCGGCCATTTCGCAAATGGATCACCGCTCCAATCGTGCTCGTCTATTTGAGCGTCGGCACGTTTGCGGTCGGCGTGGCCCTTGGCTGGTACATGTCGTCCCTCGGCGAGATGGGCGAACTCGAACGCATGGGCCGCTACTACGGAGCGTTGTTCCACATTCAGCTCATCCTTGACTTCGCGATTCTGGCCCCGCGCGTGCTGCTGTGGGCTTGGCCGAAGGGCGGGGCCGTCGCGATTGCCGCCTTCCGCGAAGCATTGCGGCAGCCAATGTTCTGGCTGATCGTCGGGCTGGCGTCGGTGTTGCTCTTCGTGTCGATGGTGATCCCGTATTTCACGTTGGGCGACGACTACAAGCTCATGAAGCAGGTTGGATTTGACGCCGTCATGCTCTTTGCCGCGCTGTTCGGCCTGCTCACGGCCAGCATCTCAGTTAACGAGGAGATTGAAGGCCGAACCGCGATCACCGTCATCAGCAAACCGGTGAGCCGGCGGCAATTCTTCATCGGCAAGTACCTCGGCATTCTGCTGGCGTGCTGGGTGATGGTGCTCTTGCTCGGCTGGGTGCTGACGTGGGCGCTGCAAATCAAGCCACGCTTTGACCCGCTCGACGATGTGATCGATCCGATGCCGTACGAAACGGCCCAATGGCTGGCGCCGAAGTTTGTATCGCTGATGCCGAACAAGACCGTGGAGGCCGAGGCCTGGGCAAGCGGCATGGGCACGTGGCTCGGCCACACGACGGCCCATCACCTGGGGTTGGCCCGGATCTTCGGTCAGGTCATGATCCTGCTTGCGATCTGCACGGCCCTCGCGACGCGCGTGCAGTTCATCGTCAATTTGGTGATCTGTCTGGGGGTGTTCTTGATCGGCAACCTATCGCCGATCATCGTGCATGTGACCGACAGGCCGGGCAACGATAGCAATGCCGCGCTTCAGCTGGTGCGCTTCATTGCGCAACTCTTCAATGCCGTGTTTCCGTCCTTGGATGCGTTCGACATGGGTCCCGCCATCATTCGGGACACGCCGTTGTCAACGGTAAGCTTCATTGGGTTTGTCGCCACCGTCTTGCTGTACGCGCTCATTTACACCGCAGTCGCAATTCTCTCGGGCCTGGTCCTGTTTGAGGACCGCGACCTGGCGTAGCCCGCTTTCGTAGGTCAGGTTTCCTAACCTGACCGGACTGACGCGGGTCAGGTTGGAAACCTGACCTACATGGGCGCCGCACATCGGTCCGATAATATTGAAGTAGGCCGGTGGTAGCGCCTACTTCATCTCGATCTCATGCCAAATCACCTCGCGGGCCGGGCCGGCCATCGACTAAACTAAGGGTACACGTCAGGATTCAAACTCCGGCCCGAGGTGGTCATGGAATCCAGCGCCTTCTCCCGCGTTCGCTCTCTGTTCCGCTATACGCGAGCCGCTCAGTGGACGGCGATCCTGACGGGCATCGCGACAGCGCTGCTGTATGCGTTGCTCGTTCTCTTGCTGGCCATGTTCGTCGACTTGCTCGTCAATCGCGGGCGCATCCCTAACTTCGCGCAACTGTCCGTTCGCGATCAGGAGTCGGCCCTTCGCGAATGGTCGGCTTTGTCGGATGACGACAAGGCGCGCGCCCTGCGGCATGTCGGCTTCAATGACCTTGAAGGGGCACCGCCGACCAAGTTCGAAGGCTTGTCCGACGAGACGCGTGCGCGCTGGCGCCTGTTCCAGGCGATTGCTGGGGCCGAGGGGCTGGACTTTCCACCGGTGCCCGGAGTGTACACGTCAGACAACCTGCGCGAATGGGCCGCCAAGCGCAAGCTGCTCGGCGATCCGTATTACACCGCCAATCTGGAACACGACATCCGCTGGCGCGCCTATGTTTGGCACTATCTCGATCGCCATGTCGGTTCCGAAGCGGCCGACCACTGGCAACCCGCGATCGATGCCAAGTCGGATCTGACCATGCCTGCCATCGGCGACGAGAATCACAAAGCGTATGGCATGTTGAGCCTCGTCGTGCGGCAACGGAACACGCCCTGGGCCCGGCCGACCTCGACGTTCGCGTCGATTGCCGGCTGGTCGTGGCGCTCCGCCGACCCCAATCGCGGCTACATGACCGGGCTGCTGGTGATGGGCTTGATCCTCGTCTTCCTGCGCGGCGTGTGCATGGTCGTCATGAATGAAGCGGCGGCCGCCAGTGCGCTGGAGGTCGTGACCCGTCTGCGCCGTTCGATCTACCACCACACCGCACGTCAGGGGGCCATGACGATTAACAATGGCGCCGTCGATGAGGCAGGGAACCTGTTCACCCGTCAGGTCGAATATGTGCATGAAGCGCTCTTGTATTCGTTGACGCACTCGTTCCGGTACGCGGTCTTTTTCCCGCTGATGCTGTTGATTGCACTTCTGTCGCATTTCTGGCTGGCCCTGGCGGCGCTCATGTTCGCGACGCTGGTCTGGGCGATCGCGGGACAAATGACGTCGTCGTTCCGGCACCGCAGCCGCGTCGCAACGCGCGTGGCGACGAATCGGCTCGAACTCTTGCTCGAGAGCCTGCGCCACATGCGGCTCGTGAAGTCGTATTTGATGGAGCTATTCAACCAGTCGCGCGTCGAACGGCAGCTCAGCGACTACGCACAAGCACAAATGCGGCGCTCGCGCGGCGACGCCTTCGCCAAGCCGGTGCTCACGGCTTTTGCCATCATGGCCGGCATCACGCTGCTCTATCTCGGCGGCTGGGTGGTGTTGAACGAAGGACTCAGTGTCGCCGGGTTGGTGGTGCTGGCGGTCGCGTTCCTGAGCCTGTATTTCCCCGTGCGCGCCCGTCTGGCGGGCCGACGCATCATGCGACATGGCCGGGAGGCAGCGGCGGCGATCTTCGAGTTCCTCGATCGCAAGGGCGACGTGGCGACGTTCCCGGATGCCGACTTCTTGCCCGGCATCGCCAAGGGCATCGAGTTCGCCGACGTGACCGTGCGCGAGCCGGGGACCGGGCACACGTTGCTCAACAAAGTCAGCTTCAAGATTCGGGCCGGTCAGAAGATCGGCATTGTGGGATCGGATGTGGACGAGCAGGTTGCGTTGGTCTCGCTGATTCCGCGCTTTCTGGATCCGAATGAAGGCGAAGTGAAGATCGACGGCCGCAGTGTCAAATGGGTGACGCAAGATTCGCTGCGGTCGCAAATCGGCTTGGTGCTGCAGAACAATCTGGTTTTCAACGACACGGTGGCGAACAACATCGGTTGCGGCGACCCGAGCTATACCTTGCCGCAGATCATTGAAGCTGCCAAGCTGGCTCACGCGCATCAGTTCATCCAACGTATGCCGTACGGCTATGAAACGCCGATCGGCGAGCTTGGACGGTCGCTCAGTCCAGGCGAGCAGTTCCGGATTGCACTGGCGCGGGCCGTCTTGCGCGACCCGAGCTTGTACGTGATCGAGGAGCCGACCGAGTATTTTGACGACGATACCAAGGACCTGGTCGACGACACGTTGAACCGCGTGCTTCCGGGCAAGACCGTGATCTATTTGCCGCACCGCGTGTCGACGTTGCGGCACTGCGACAAGATCTTCCTGCTGCACGACGGCAAGATCGTCGCTGCCGGCGAGCACCGCGAACTAATCGCCGACAACGAACTCTATCGCCATCTGTATTATCTGGAGTTCAACCCGTTCGCAGACGCGGTGGCGACTTGAGTGAGGTTGTAGTGGATTACGCGTCCGAATTGGATGTGGCCCGGGCGGCGGCGGCGAAGGCATCGGAGTATCTGCGAAGTGCTTACGACGCTTTTACGCCGATTCCCGATGCGCCCGCCAGCATCAGCACCGAAGCGGATCGTACATCGCAGGACTTGATCCTCAATTACCTTGCCGGTGCGTTCCCGGACGACGCCCTCTGTGCCGAAGAGGGGACCGCCGCTCTTCGCGGCGCCAAGCGCGAAGGCCGCCGCCTCTGGGTCGTCGATCCCATCGACGGCACCCGCGGCTTCGTCATGAAGAACGGCGAGTTCTCCGTGATGATCGGCCTCGTGGCCGATGGCCAAGTCGTCGTCGGCGTTGTCGCGGAGCCGGCTCTCGCACGCGTGACATTCGCGTCGCTGGGTAAAGGCTGTTGGGTGCGAATGGGCGACGGAAATCCGACGAGGTGTGACGTCACGACGACGGGGGAACTTTCGGCCGCCACGCTCGTCCAAAGCCATGCGAAGAAAGGCGAGACACCGTGGCCGGTTGCGGCCCTGAAACCGCGCAAGATCGTGGAGACGTATTCCGCAGGCGTCAAGATGGCGATGGTCGCACGCGGCGAGGTCGACATGTACGTCAACACGTATGCGAACTTCAGCGACTGGGACATCTGCGCCGGCGACATCCTCGTGACTGAAGCCGGGGGCAAAGCGACCGAGATTGCCGGTACGCCGCTCCGCTATGGCACACCCGGCAACGCCCAACGCGGCGGCCTCCTCGCCACCAATAGCCGGCTCCACGAAACGGCCGTCTTGAAACTTGGTCGACGTTAACGGACTTCCTTTGATGTGCACGCTTCGACCGCGCCAATCCCTATTGAAGCGACTCCTTGGAGTGCGGCGGCTCGACGCCGCTTTCTTTCTTTGTGACCGATCGAAAGAAAGAAAGCTGTGTCAAGCCACAGCACTCCAAATTGCGCTTCTCATGATCCCGCTCTTCTCGGTGGTGGCCATCAGTGCCGAACCCAAACAAATCACATTCGATGAAGCCGATATCCGCTTGAAACGTGCCTATGCGCTCGCTCAGGAAGCCAGCGATGCCGATCTCTCCTCGCGGATGCTCGATTTGCGTGACCGCGTCAAGGCGGCCTTCGACCGCAAGGACTTCGTCGCCGCCGAGCTGATCGTCCGTGATGTGGAAGAGATGGTCCACATCGACGCCGGCGGCAAGACGATGTTCGGGCTGCCGATCAGCCAGGTGTCGGCAGAGCAAAGGAAGCAGCTCGATGCGCTGAAAGAAAAACTCGCGGCGGCGACGGCAAAAGACGATGCCGCCACGCTGGTGTCAACCGTACTCGAAATGAACAGAATCCTTGGCGACCAGGCCGGTGTGCCGGACCTGCGCCGCAAGGGCGATAAAGGCAAGCCGTTTCCGGTGAAACCGGCGGACGTTGCCGACCTGTTCATCAAGGCCCTGGAGGCCGATCCGCGAGCCCTCAAGGCGCTGTCGGCGGGAACGCCAACCGCCGGCACCATGCCGCGGGCCTACGCTTCCGTTGTTCAGGGTTGCTTGTTGATTCGACCTCTCGTCGAGCAGCATCAAAAGGCCAAGCTCGAAATGCTCGACGGCCTCATTCGCGGTTCCTGCAAGGCAATGATCGCACTTCAACTTGATGCTGGATTCTTCAAGTTCCCCGATGTCCGCGGCAAGCACGTTCGTCTTGGCGAGATGATCGAACGCCTGGTGGCGAAGGACCCGGATGTCATTCGCGACGGCTGGCTGATCGTCGCCGATGAGGAAGGCGGCAGCCAGGTCGACGCCGGCGAGTGCGGAATCGCTCTTTTGCGCGCCGGTCGCGAACTCAAGAACGAGGAATGGACGAAGGCCGGATTGAAAGCGGCGCAATGGGCTGGCACTCAGAACTGTACGCCCAACTGGAACTTCAATGCATTCGCGGTAAGCCTGCTCTGCGAAGCGTCTCGCACGACCGGAGACAAGATATATCTCGACCTGGCGGGGATCAGGCTAGCGAACGGCGTCGTAGTCGGGGTAGCGCCGACAGGGCGCTGGCTGGACGCATTCAACAGCCGGACTGTGAATCATGTAATCCTGTTGCGCGCGGTTCAAGACTACGAGGAGACGCTTCCGATCGGCAAACAGCGTCAAGGAGTCTCGAACGTCGTCTCCAGCCGGGTCGTAGCGACTCTCTTGGATGAGGCCGACAAGCTGGGCGCACCTGCGACATCGCACACGGTTCAAGAACTCAGCCGCTACCTTCGCTTGAATCCCGACGGCGACAAGAGGGCCCGCGGCGTCCTGGAACAGGCCGCGAGCGCGGTGATTCAGAAATGCTCGGCAGGCGGGCGTGTAAAGGCGGCGGTGCCGTTGCCGGAATTGGCCGCGGCGGGGAAGGTTTGGGAGAAGTAGGACGTTACGGATTGACAACGACTTCGCTGCTCGGGCCGCGGAAGAGGATTTCCAGACGGTTCATCACATCGCGACCGAGAATCCGTTCGTTACCAACAAAGTCTGCCTGCACTCGGCATGGATAGTCTCGCCCGTCGACGAACGCCCAGATCTGAAAAGCGAGCGTGGCCGCGGCACTGCCTGTCACTCCGCTGATCAAACTTTGCGCGCCCATGGCCGGATCGAGTTGCAAGAGTTGGCAGTCCGACCAGGGCAAAATGCTGGCATCCGCTCCCGTGTCTGGAATCACACGGTCGAGCACGAGTCCCGGTGATCCCGAGGTCTGCCGAAACTCCACGGTCGCCAGTGGCAAGGCTTCACCAGGGTAGCTGGCGTCGTAGGGGAAGGAAACGCGACGAATACGCGTCGGTTCGTCTTCTCTCCCAACGCAGATGAAAAACGGATGAAGGCCCGAAGCCTCGGATGCGTGAAAAACACTAACAGGGCTTGTGCCCGAAGCGATGACGACGCCATCCGCGAAGCCGATCCATTGGTTTCGATACTGGTCGAGCAATTGGTCGCGGACAGCCCAATACCCAGCTTCGTTCTTGCGGCGATCCGGATGGATTCGACTGGCGATCTCCGGCGGCAATTGGTCGACGATGCTCTTCATTGATTAGCTCGGGTGCCGATCGGTATTCGATTGATCGCACATGGGATCAATTATTACTGCGCGTCAGCAGGACACACGCTGGAGGACGCAAAACTGGCGTCATTGTACAAGCATCCCTTGGCGTCCTGGCCTACGTCCAGCCTACCAAAGAGCGCCAACTCCGACCACTTTTGAACACGCTCTATTGCGCCACTTTTCAAAGCTGCAGAATTGTCACAAGCCCATATTCAGCCAGTAGATGTGTCCCAGCAACCTTTCAAAGAGCGCCAGGCGGGCACACCCGCTGGCGCTCTTCGTGGCGGCCTTAAATCACAAACGCGAAATCGATCGCGTGTGAATCCTCACATTGCATTTCATTTCTCCGGCTTCTGATATTGCGTCGGGATCGCCGGCGGCTTGGTTGAGAGACTCGTCAACTTAATCTGGGCATCGCGAGCGACCAGGCTTGCTGGGGCCGCCCGCACGGCCTTCTCGAAGCACGCGGCCGCCTGTTCGCGTTCGCCTTTCTTCATCCACGTGTCGCCGAGCGTGGCGTACATGGAGGCGAGGCGTTCGTTCAAATGCTCGCAAGCGACGGCGAGCTTGTCGGGACTGGAGCGGATTGACGCGGCCAGCTCGGCGCCTTGTTTACCTTCGGGAGCGTCCTTGTAAGTCGTTTCGAGAATCTCGCATAACTCGAGCGCGGCGCTAAAGCGTTCTTTGGCGAACGCGTCGCGGGCCTGGGCGAGGACCTCCTTCGCTCGGCGGTCACGCAAGTTCGCCTTCAATTCCGGTCGCTTGGCGAGGCTGGTCAGCGTTTTCGCGCCCTCGGCGGCCGACTGCGTGCCGGCGTACCGGCTGATCAATTCGCTGAGCAAGTCCATCGCCTCAGGGTACTGACCTTTGTCCTGAAGCTGCTTGACGCGCACGAGCCGGCCCGCGGCTTGTTGCTCGATCTCGTCGAGCACAGCCTTTGACTTAGTCTGTACCGGCCGGTCCTTGCCATCTTCAAGCACGTTCTTCAACAGCGAGACGGCCTTCGCGTAGTCGCCCGTGCCGATGGCCTTCGAGGCTTCCTGGAAGTCGCGGGCCATCCAGTCGGGGGTTTGCACAGCAAGGGATCGCTGCAAGTGGTCCGCGAGCGGCTTGGCGTCTTGATAGCCTTCCACAAACGCGAGGATCTTGCCATCGGTGGCCGCGATGATCATCGTCGGGTATGCCTGAATCCGCAGCGCTTCCGTCAAGCGCGGCGACTTGTTGCCGTCGATGCGCAAGGGGATGAAGCGATCGTTGAGAATCGTCACGACTGCGGGGTCCTTGAATGGCCCGGCCTCCAGTCGGCGACAGTGGTAACAGTCCTCGGACTGGAATTCGAGGAAGATGGGTCGGCCCTTCTCGATCGATTCCTTACGCGCGGCATCGTAGTCGAGTCGCCAAGCAATTTCATTGTCGGCCCCGTGCGCGGTCAGGGCGATGGGCAGCAGCATCCCTGCGATCGTGGCCGTGAAAATCCTCGTGCGAATCATGGTCGGGCCCTCGGAAAGACAGGTCAAGCTCTGGGATGGGCTTTGCGGTAGCTGTCCTGCAACCGCTGGGTCGAGACGTGCGTGTAAATCTGGGTGGTCGTCAAGTTCTTGTGGCCGAGCAACTCTTGCACGCCGCGGATGTCCGCGCCGGCGTCGAGCAAGTGCGTGGCGAATGTATGGCGCAACGTGTGCGGCGTCGTCCGCGCGTCGAGGCCCGCACGCCGCAGATATTTCAACAACAAGCGACCGACGCTGCGTGTCGACAGCCGAGTCGCATTGCGATTGAGGAACACCGCGTTGGATCGTCGGCCGATGCCTTCGAGCAGGCCGGTTCGCGCGTCGAGCCACAGCGATATCGCTTGCTTGGCCGCGTCGCCGATGAGGGCGAGGCGTTCACGCTTCCCCTTGCCGCGAACCGTCGCGATGCCCTCGGCGAGATCGAGATCGTCGAGTTCGAGGCCGACCAGTTCGCTAACCCGCAAGCCCGCGGAATAGAGCGTCTCCAGGATCGCGCGATCGCGGAGACCGAGCCCGGTTTCGATAGTTGGCGCCGCGAGCAAGCGATCGACATCGACCTTGTTCAAGAAATGCGGGAGCTTGCGATCGAGCTTCGGGCCACGTAGCCCGTCCGCCGGGTTCTTTTGCAGCGTGCCTTGGCGACAAAGGAATCGACACCACGAGCGAACGGCGGCGATACGCCGCGAGATTGTCGTGCGGGCGTAGCCCTGATCATGCAGCCATGCCATGAAAGCCCGAAGCAAGCGCGTGTTGATCTGATCGGGACGGACGGCCGTGCGCTCGCGGAAGAAGGCGACCGCCTGGGTCAAGTCCTCGCGGTATGACTTGACCGTGTGCGCGGAAGCATTCTTCTCGAGGCCCAGGTGCCGCAAAAAATCGGCCAGGGCTTGGTCCATCGGCGCCGTCTCGGGGGGACGAGGTTCGACCGTTAGCCCTTCATGGGGTTGCCGGCATCCTGCCCTTGCCGCCGAGCTCGCTCCACGAGCACTGCCGCATCGTACCACGACAGACTCACGGCCGGGTCAGCCGCTTGTTGTCGGATTGCTTCGACGAGTTCCTCTCGGCTGTCGTCGTCAAAGACGTAGACGAAGCGTTCCTTGCCGCGAATGAGAGCCAGGACACTCAGCTCGTGCTTCACGGCGTGTCCCGTGGGAATCGCGAGTCGGTACGGGGCGAATGCCCGCACTGACGGACTCGCTCATCATCGACTGGGAGAATGAGCGAACTTTGGTGGAGTGGCGAGGAAACGGCGAGATTGTGTGGGAGGAAGGAAGGGTCGAATGGATGAGGGAAGGGGATATGAATGCGACCGGCGTAACGCGGAAGGAGATTAGGATTGGGATTAGGATTGAGATTAGGATGAGGATTCCGACGCTCTGCCGTGCTTTTTTCCTAATCCTACTCTTAATCTCAATCCCAATCTCCTTCCTCTTCAGCATCCGAGGGGCATCTGTGTCAAATCTCTCCCGCCGCGATTGGCTCGCCGCCTGTACCGCCAGCGCTCTGGCCGTTCCTTCGCTGAATGGCATCGAGCCCATCGCTCGCCTTGGCACTGCCAAGATCAAGCTGAGCCTCGCCGCGTATAGCTTCCGTCAGTCGCTCGACCTCAAGAAGAAGCCGAAGCCGGACATGACGTTGTTCGACCTCATCGACTTCGCGGCCGAGCAGAACATCGATGCTGTCGAATTGACGGCCTACTACTTCCCCGAGACTACTCCCGAGTATCTCGCCCGCCTGAAGAGCCGCTGCACCCGACTCGGCCTCGACGTCAGTGGCACCGCCGTCGGCAACGACTTCTGCGTCAAGGATCCGGAGAAGTTGAAGACGCAACTGGCGATGGTGAAGTCATGGGTCGAGCACACCTCGCGGCTCGGTGGCAAGACGATCCGCATTTTCGCCGGCTCGGCAACGAAGGGCGACGAGGAGCGGGCCCGCGACCAGGCCGTGGCGACCATCCAAGAAGCCTGCGACCACGCAGCCAAGTACGGCATCTACCTCGCCCTCGAAAATCACGGCGGCATCACGGCGACGGCCGACCAGATGCTCGCCATCGTAAAGGCGGTCAAGCACGACCATTTCGGCGTCAACTGGGACACCGGCAACTTCCACACCGCCGACCCCTACGCCGAGCTGGAGCGCATCGCCCCCTACGCGGTTGTGTCGCAGGTCAAAACGGAAGTGCAGCCGGAAGGGAAAGGCACGCAAGAAGCCGATCTGGCGCGGCTCATTCAGATCTTGCGCAAGGTCAATTTCCGTGGCTACGTGGCGCTCGAATACGAGGCGAAGGAAGACGCCAAGGTCGCGGTGCCGCGGGCGCTGGGGGCGCTGAAGAAGCTGGTGGGTTAGTGGATCGCAATTGTCGGGACAATGGATCCTCCCGCCTTGTTGGGGCGGGAGGATTACCGGAGAGCGCGCGGCAGTCACATTCCCTTGGTCATGTCTCGACCACGTCCGTCTTGAGTCCAGTAACTGTCCCATCTGCAGCACGGCCGACAATGTAGACCTCGCACTCGGTTTCGCCAATCTTGTACACGTGGATGTCCGACAGGTTGGCTTCGAGTGCTTCCGTCAGCTTGTCAAACTTGGCTCGGTCTGCTTTCGGAACGGCCCGAAAGAAGTCCTTGAGCGTCATTTCTGTAATGGTCGCATCGGGTTCAAAGTCAGCCAGGTCAAGCACGCGGTCATGCGTCAACGATGCGTCACCGACTTTCCACTCGATGGGCTCGAACCCGGCTTCCGTCTCGCTGACAAACACCAAATCCTTGCTTGTCTTGGCGAGAGTTTTTGCGACTGTTGAACTGGCCATCAGACAACCCTTCAAATTGGCAGGCCAAAGTGACGAGCAACAAACATGCCCGTTCCTTCGGCCCCGCAAAATTACTCCGCACTTTTCTTCTTCTTCTTTTTCCCGGCGGGCTTGGCCGAAATTGGCTCGTTGTCCACTTGGTCCTTGATGATTGACGCCACTTTGCCGTCAATCTTTGGGAAGAAGTTGAATCCCGTGTGTTCTTCAACGTCGTTGATCGACACGCGGAACTGCGCCCAGTCTTCGTTGACCGTCTGGTCATTGGGCAGCCAAACGGCGATCGTCCGCGTCCGACGCCCTGGTTCAGCCTGCTTGTTTGGGAGCACGAGGATCACTTTCCACGTGTGCGATGGAACGGTCACTTTCATGCCCGCTGGTCCGATCGTTGACTTAAATCCCTGCTTGCCCGTGCCACCGATGCCGAATGGGCCGGCAACAATGTAAAGCTCGTTTCCCGCCTTGGCCAAATCCCGGCAATACGTTTCCAACCGCTCCCAGGCTTTTTGATTGTTGTTTGGCGCCTGGGGAATGATGTTGGTCATCAAGAACGTCGCATCATTGTTTTCTTCGCTACTCGACCGGTCCGCCGAATTGCACATGTGGCCGCGGTCAAAGCCGCTGCCGTTGTAGGTGCCGGACGTTACGCGCTTGAACGGGTCCGGCAGCCCTTTTTCGTCGGGCTCGAACGAACCCCGGGGCGTGGTTCCAATATCCGACTTGGTCAGTTGCCACGATACCCAGTTCGGAGTCTTCGTCTTGTCGTTGTACGAAATGACGTATTGCGGTCGTTCGATCAGAAACGCTTGCTTTTCGGCCGGATCGGCTTTGGCCTCCGCAGGCATGCCGAACCGGATATTTCGGTTCGGTGCCTGGGAAAGTGCTGGGGCCACGATTCCAAGGGAGGCGAGAACGACGACGAGATACCGAGCGATGCAGGTCACGGTGCTTGCTCCGAAGGTTGGGAGATGGGCTCGCACGGGTGGATCCGCAGCGACTACCCAACTTAACTATCGAGAATCGCGTTCGAAAAGTGTCACCGTCATCAGAAATTTACATTCTTGATGTTTCGGTCTTAGGGATTCATCGTTGCCGTTCACTCACCGAACCTGGGCATTTGGGAATAGTCCGTCGGCGGCGGGACTATCGTTGTCGTTAGCGGGCGAATCGATTCCTCGTTGAGATCGGTGATGCCTGATCCATCCCCGGCCAAGCGAACCGCGAGTGCGCCCGCACCGCTTGCGGCGAGCAAAGTAATAACTCCACCCGCCGCCTGTAAGACCATTCGAGGTCGATCCAAGCCCTGTCCGATCGCTCCGAACACACTGAATCCGGCAGTGATGGCCACGACCGCCAAATAGATCCACCCCCAAATCTGGAGAGGGATAAACCAGAAATCATGAACGAAGCGAGGCCGGTTCCACTTCATTCCGCAGGTAACACAGACCGCCCCGCCAAGGATGAGCGAAACTTCCGTGGCGATCATGCATGGCCCAAGGGAATCGAGGCCGATGAAAGAGATGATGGAAATCAGCATTGGAAACAGGGCGACAACTGCAAGAAGTCCCCGCCCGCGCCAGATCAAGAACATGATTCATTTCTCGAAATTGAGTGCAGGACGGCCGTGCACGAGATTCATTTCAAGATCTACCCCAACCCCGGCCGCATCATCGTCTCCGGCTTCACCATTCTCGCAAAAAATCACACTGTTGCGGGATCAACCACCACAACACCCGGTCCGTAGCCGGCCATGCGAGCAAAATGTGCGACGTTGAATGTCAACAAGTGCGTCATGGAATGGACATGGCATACGGCAATAAGTCGAGCATTATGGACTTGCTTGCCGATAATTGCCAAGGCGCCGACCATCGCCTTCCAATTTGGATAAACATCCGGCGTGTCCGTGAGCAAAGGGAATCTTGTTTCGAACGTCGCCGCATGCATTTCAGCGTCCGCGATCGACAAGCCGGCGCCATTCACCGACTTTGGCCGAGTAGCCACGTTTCGGAATTCGATGAGGACTTGCGGGGTGATATGCAGAACCTCGCCGCGACGATGCAATTCCAATACGGATCGAGAGGCTACAGGAAACTGCACGTCTGCCGTGTTCGCCAGTCGCATCAGGATGCTTGTGGCGACAAGGAATGCCATTAGTCGTATAGCCCTTCGCTGCTCAAGTCGGCGTCGGAGAATGAGACACCCCAGTCGCGCGCTGACTCGAGCAATCCGCGTTCCCACTCATCGCGTGGCTCGAGCCTGGCAGGAGGGAGTAATTTTTCCCGCAGAACAGAGAGCGCTAATTCGTCTGGGGCGACTCCCTGCTGTTTGGCGCGCAAATTGAGCGCGGCTTCCAGTTTGGCATCAAGCGTAACGACCATTGCTTTCCCTCCCAGCAAAATCCCTTCCAAATTCTATCGCGTTTACGCCGTCTCCTGCAATTGCATGTCTCTTACCCCAACCCCGGCCGCGTCATTGTCTCCGGCTTCACCAGCCGATCGAAGTCCTCGCCCGACAAGTAGCCGAGCGCAACGGCCGCTTCCTTCAGCGTGATGTTCTCCTTGATCGCCTTCTTGGCGACGCTGGCCGCCTTGTCGTATCCGATGTGCGGGTTCAGAGCGGTGACGAGCATTGGCGACGTGGAGACGTACTTTTCAATCTGTGCCTTGTTCGGCTTGATACCGGGTCGTTGCGGCTTGTCTTCGACGCAGTGCTCGCGGAACGATCGGCACGCGTCGGTGAGCAGGCGGACCGAGTGCAGCAGGTTGTGGATGATGACCGGCTTGAAGACGTTCAGCTCAAAGTTCCCTTGCGAGGCCCCAAACGTGACGGCCGTATCGTTGGCCATGACCTGGACGGCCACCATCGTCATTGCTTCCGATTGCGTCGGATTCACTTTGCCCGGCATGATCGACGAACCCGGCTCGTTTTCCGGGATCGTGATCTCGGCGAGGCCGCACTTCGGGCCGGACGCCATCCAGCGAATGTCGTTGGCGACTTTCATCAGCGCGACCGCAAGCGTCTTGACAGCTCCGCTGGCGGCCACGAGCGGTTCATGAGCGGCCAGCGCCGCGAACTTGTTCGGGGCCGAGACGAACGGCAGCTCCGTGAACTCGGCGATCTTCTTCGCTACGCGGACCGCGAACTCGGGGTGACTGTTGAGCCCCGTGCCGACGGCCGTGCCCCCGAGCGCGAGTTCGTAGACATCGGGCAAGCTCGCCTTGATGCGGTCGATCGCCTGGTCGATCTGCTCGACGTAGCCGGAGAATTGCTGGCCGAGCGTCAACGGCACGGCGTCCATCAAATGCGTGCGGCCGATCTTCACGATCGACGCGAATTCATCCTGCTTGACTTTGAGTGCATCGCGCAGCGCGATCACGCTCGGAATGAGCTTGTGAATAATCTCCTCGGCCGCGGCGATGTGCATCGCCGTCGGGAAGGTATCGTTCGACGACTGCGACATGTTGACGTCATCGTTCGGGTGTACCGGAGTCTTTGACCCGAGTTTGCCGCCATCCATCTCGATGGCCCGGTTGGCGATCACCTCGTTGACGTTCATGTTCGTCTGCGTGCCGCTGCCGGTCTGCCAGATGCGCAGGGGAAAATGGTCTTCCAACTCGCCGGTGATGACCTCATTCGCCGCCTGAGTGATCAGGCTCACCTTCTTGGCCGGCTCGATGTCGGTGTCTTTCTTCTTCTTGAACAGGCCGAGATCGCTGTTCACCAGGGCGGCCGCCTTCTTGAGGATGCCGAACGCCCGCAACACCGAGCGCGGCATGCGGTCGTCGCCGATCGCGAAGTGGATGAGCGACCGGGCCGTCTGGGCCCCGTAATAGCGGTCGGCGGGCACGTCGATCTTGCCCATGCTGTCTTCTTCAACTCGAACGGACATGTGCGGCCTCGTTTCTACGATTCAAAAAACTGCTTCCAGAGATAGTATCCGCCGAGCGTGAAGCCGATGACGATCACAAGCACGCGAACGTAAATTGCCGGCAATTTGCGGGCAAACCGCGCTCCGAGATAGCCGCCCACGATCGCGGCGACCGCCATCGCCAGCGCGTATGGCCAAACGACGACGCCTTCCGCAACAAAGATGATGACGGTCACGCCGTTGATGACGACGGCCAGCACCGTCTTGGCCGCGTTGGTTTCGTGAATGTTCTTGGTACCCATGAACGGCAGCACGCTGAGCATCAGGATGCCGATGCCGGCGCCGAAGTAACCGCCATAGACGGCGATCATGAACTGCCCGAGGACGACCGCGAGCGTGGTCAACGGCGACGGCGGCCCGTGTTCGCCCTTGGCGATGAGGCGTTTTATCGGCCCCTGGATGAGAAAGAGGAACGCGGCCGTGATGATCAACCAGGGGACGAGCTTGGCGAACACGGTTGGCGGGAGGCGAGTGACCAGGAGCGAACCGACGGCGCCGCCGACAAAGCTCGGAATCAAGAGCAAGCGAATGAGCGGCCAGCAATCGCGGAGTTCGCTGCGATAACCGAGAGCGCCCGCGAGTGAACCCGGCATCAGGGCGACGGTGCTGGTGCCATTGGCATAGACCGCGTCCATGATCCGAAGCAGTGGCGGGAACGACAGCAGGGTGCCGCCGCCGGCGATGGAGTTCACCGCTCCCGCGGCCATGGCGGACAAGCCGAGCAAAATGTAGAAGAGGGGGTCTGTCATTGAGTCGGGGTTGGAAAAAGCCCACGGACGTACGTCCGTGGGCTTTCGCCGGTGAGGCTCATTTCCACTTCACGATGACGCCCAGGTACTCATCCTTTTTCTTGAGGAGCCCCTCATAGGCATCGCCAATGCCTTCCGGCTTGATCGTGTGCGTCACGAGTTTCTCGGTGCTCAGCCGGCCGTTGGCGAACTCGCCGAGCAGCCACTTTTGGGCTTTGTTGATGTCCCAGCCGCCATTGAGGCGAATGTGCGATGGCTCGAAGAGCATGTTGCCATGCGCGCCGAGCACCTCGATGTACCGGCGATGCAAGTCGTCATAAAAGTTCACATCCTTGGCGATGCCGCGCGGGCTGCCGACGACGACGACCTGCCCGGCATCGCACGTCAGCGACATGGCGACCGGCACGGCATCCGGCACGCCAGTCGCGTCGACAACCATCTCGGCGCCGCGTGTTCCCAAGTAGGATTGAATCTGCGCCTTCGCGTCGCCGGCGGATGGATCGATGACGTGATCCGCGCCAGCCGCGAGAGATGCTTGCCGCCGCATTGGCACCGAATCGATCCCGATCACGGGATAACAGCCCGCCGCGAGAGCGCAACGCAGCGCGAATTGGCCGATGATCCCCTGGCCCAGCACCGCCACCGAGCGGCCAAGCGTAATGCCGGCCCGCAAGATGCCGCCAAGACCGTAGCGCGAAATGCACGCAAGCGCGGCCTTATCGAAGGACAGATTGTCGGGCATCTTCCAGAGCCGACCGCGTTCGTGGCCGATCGTGAGCAGTTCGTGCGTCGCATGGTTGCCGGGATAGCTGACGCGGTCGCCGGTCTTCCATCCCTCGATCGCCGCGCCGACCGCGACCACGCGGCCCGCGGCGCTATAGCCCGGCCGGAAGGGGAATTTCCAGTCCGTCATCTTCGGGTCTTTGAGCCACTGGTGCGAGCCTGTGTAAACGGCCAGTTCGGTGCCAGCGCTGATGGCGCTGACTTCGCATTCGACCAGAATCTGGTTCGGCGCCGGGTCAGGCAAATTCGCGTCGCGGATTTCAACCTTGAACGGTTCAGCGATGACGCACTGACGAGCTTTCATGGATTCGGGTCTACATCAAGAGGTTAAGGTTCGTCCGGTGATTGTAGGAATCCGACTTGAACCGAATTGGTTCCGAATTCGAATCATCTCGGTCCCATGCCCTTCCGTCCGTCCCATCCCAACTGCCCAGTCAATTCCCACTCCACCGAATCACCCGTCCTGTGTGACTGACCCGCGCGACAGGCCGCCTCGCGGGACATACGAAGGCAAGGCAACTCGGGCAGGATGCAGGTTCAGCGGGGGCGGGGCCGATGTTTGAGCCTGCGGAACCCGGTGGAACGGCGAAGGATCGTCGGCCCCGGACCGCTTCCCGGCTCAGGGGTCACCATGCCGTCACTGTCCCTCGCGCCCCGATTCGCTTCCGTGTGGGCTGCAGCTCCCCTCCTGGTAGCCGTCACTTTGCTGGCCCCGGCCGTCCGGGCCGAAGACTCGACAACGCGAAGCACGTCCAATCCGCGGCGGTCGCCGGCCGTCGACGTGGTCGAGAAGGTCAAGGCGTCGGTCGTCAACATCCACAGCGAGCGCACCGTCGGCGATGCCCGCAACTTCGACAAGAAGCTCGATGTGGCCCTGACGCAGCATCGCGTCAACGGCATGGGCACCGGCATCGTGATCGACCCTCGTGGCTACCTCGTCACCAATCACCACGTGGTTGATGATGTCTATTCTTTGCGGGTTCGCCTGCACGACGGGACGACGTTGCCGGCCAAGGTGGTTGCGCGCGATCCGGAACAAGACCTCGCGATCCTCAAGGTCGATCCGCCGAAGCCGTTGCCAGTGATCCCGCTGGGCACCTCGTCTGACCTCATGCTCGGAGAGCCGGTCATCGCGATTGGAAATGCATTCGGCTATGAGCACACGGTGACCACGGGGATTGTGAGCGCTCTCAAGCGCGATGTGACGCTCAACAAGGAAGTCTCGTACAAGTCGCTGATCCAGACGAGCGCCGGCATCAATCCGGGCAACTCCGGCGGCCCGTTGCTGAACGTCTACGGCGAGTTAATCGGCGTGAACGTCGCGATCCGGGCCGGGGCTCAGAACATCGCGTTCGCCTTGCCGATCGACAATGTGCTGAAGGTTGCCGCCGAGATGATGAGCACACGCAAGCGTTCCGGCACTAGTCACGGCCTCGTCATTCGCGATGCGGTCGACACGTCGAGCAATCCGGTCAAGCGCTGGGCGGAAATCGATCGTGTCGAAGGGGGAAGCGCTGCCGAGCAAGCCGGCTTCAAGGCGGGCGATGTGATCGATCGCCTCGGCGACGTGCCCGTTCGTTGTGCCCTTGATGTTGAACGCGGCTTCCTCGATCAGCCGGCCGGCGCGCGAATGGATGTCGTTGCCCATCGGAGCAAGGACGAATTCAAGTCGGCAATCGCGCTCAAGACAGCGACGCGCATCGTGCCTGGCATGGTCGTCTCGAACACCGGCGATGTCGTGTGGAAGCGCCTCGGCCTAAAAGTGGAACCGGTGGCGGCCGACATCGTGGTCCGCGTGAACAAGGACCTTCGCGGCGGCCTCGCGATTACCGAAGTGAATGCCGACAGCCCCGCGGCCCGTGCCGGCTTCCAGCGCGGCGACGTGCTCATCGGCCTGCACCAATGGGAGACGATCACGTCGGACAACATCACTTTCGTGCTCAACCATCCGGACCTGGGCAGTTTCTTCCCGCTCAAGTACTTCCTCATCCACAATGGCGAACTGAAACGCGGCTTCATTCCCGGCGTTGATTGAGCAGGCGAGCGGAGTCCCGGCGCGCCGGGGCTCTGCTCGCCTTGGCCGGGAAAAAGAGAACCGACATTCTTGACAGCCGCCAAGCTGCAATGCTCAAATACAGAACGGAGACAGAGGGCGCAGCCGAATTATGGCGCGCACGGCCGGGATAGAGCGCGCTCGTGCGCTCTACAAAAAAGTTCGGTGAAAGAGGGGCGCATGGCGGATGTGGGCGTTCCTGAAGACACCAAGATCGCGGCTGATCTGATGAAGGCTGAGTACGTCCTTCTGCGCGATGTGATAACAAAGTCTATCGATAAACAGCATCAGATAATGCTCGGCGGGTACCTGTTGACGGCGACTATCTTAGGCTAAATCATCGCCGGTAAAGATCAGTCGCAACCGCAAACACCCCATCCGGGGCTTGCCGTCATCCCCTTCGCGTTTCTCGCCATGAGTGCTCGGTGGGTCGTCGAGGCAAATCGGATGGTGCGCGCCAGTTACTATTTGGGATACGTCCTTTGGCCTGCATTAGCCGAACGGATCTCCGCGCTGAAAACTTACAATCCATGGGATGTCTGGATCCGCGACCTGGAGAATTTCCCTACTGACACCCGACAGCGGCAACGACTATTCCAGGTCATCGTAGCGGCAGTTATCCCGATCTTGGCAAGCGTCGGCTCGCTGTACGTAGCGATTTCTGTTGCGGTGGAGTTGGATTCGCAGAGATGCCGGAACTGGCAAACGCACCGCTGGGCTTGTCCATCCTTTATTTGATCCGCCGCGACGAGTCCGAGGCCCCAGCAGTTGCGCGCGAACTGGTGGCGCGCGTGTGCCGCAAAACCGCCGATGCGGCCCTGCGTGATGATTTGATCGAATTGATCGAAGCAGTGATCGTCTACAAACTGGCTCACTTGGGTCGGGAGGAGATTCAGGCCATGTTGCAGGTAAAGGACATTCGCGAGACACGCGTTTATCGAGAAGCGATGGAGGAGGGCGAGCAAAAAGCGACGGCTCGACACATTGTCAACTTGGCGGCGAGGCACATGCCCGTCGAAGAAATTGCGTCCGCCCTCGAAGTCGAAATCGATTTTGTTCGTGAGGTTCTACGGAGCCGGGCCAACGGTTGAAGCTGAGCGGGGCCGCGTTCCGGATGGTTCGAGTTTCAGCGTCCTTGTAGGCGGCCCCAGCAGCTTTGCCAATCGTTCGCCCACGCGAGCGGATGCGGGTCCGCCGGCGGCCGGATACTCTATCCTGATACCCTCACCCCGGTCCAGGTGTTCCATGTCCCGCTCCCTCGCGCTCATGGCCCTCGGCGTCCTGTCATTCGCCGTCCCGGTTTCGGCCCGCGCCCAGGAGCCGACGACGATCACCATCCCCGGCGTGGACCAGAAGATTTCCGCCGATGCCAAAGTGGTCAACCTGTTCGCTACGGAGGTGACGGACGCCGGGCTCAAGAACCTCGCCGCCCTCAAGGGCCTCTCCGACCTCGAGCTGACCGACACGGCGGTAACGGACGCGGGGCTCAAGGACCTCGCCGCGCTCAAAACCCTCACCGCCCTCTACCTGTCGGGTACGAAGGTGACGGACACCGGGCTCAAGGACCTCGCCGCGCTCAAGGGCCTCACCACCCTCTACCTGGCCCGTACGAAGGTGACGGACGAGTGGCTCAAGGACCTCGCCGCGCTCAAGAGCCTCACCGACCTCGACCTGTCGGGTACGAAGGTGACGGATGCCGGGCTCAAGAGCCTCGCCCCACTCAAAAACCTCACCGCCCTCAACCTGGGCAAGACGGGGGTAACGGACGCCGGGCTCAAGGACCTCGCTGCGCTCAAGAGCCTCACCGTCCTCCTCCTGGGCGGCGCGAAGGTGACGGACGCCGGGCGCAAGGAGCTCCGGGCCGCCTTGCCGAATTGCAGGATCAGCAAGTGAGCGTGTCGCGCCGCCATCCGGGAGGCAAATCCGGGGCTTCGTGGCGCTAGAATTTCTCGGGACTGTCGCATTCGGGTCTCTGGCATAGTGAACAGGTTTGACAGTTGGTCCCATGAGCAGCCTGTCTCAATGCAGCGAATAACAGCTTTGGAGATAACTGGTTACGACTCGTTAACTGGACCGAAGTGCGCCAGTGGC
>DATANR010000146.1:0-63494 GCA_036266155.1 Gemmataceae bacterium
TCCCCTCTCCCCCGGCTTTGCGGGGGAGAGGGGCCGGGGGTGAGGGGGTAAGCCTTGCTGAGCCAGAGAGCTCGTTCCTCGCCCAGCAACGTCCTCCCCTCACCCCTAACCCCTCTCCCCGCAAAGCCGGGGCGAGGGGAACATGACGCATCACTTCTTCGCCTTCTCCGCTTCCGCCACCAATTTGTTGATAACCGCGTCGAGTTGTTCGTCCTCCGGCGAGCCAAAGTACCGGTGACGGATAACTCCCTTGTGGTCGAGGATAAACAAGGTTGGCCAACCGCGAACGTTCCACGCTTTCGCAATGGGCCCATCCGTGCCATCCTTGCCGTTCCAAAACGACCGCCAGGTGATTTGCTCGTCCGCCAGAACCTTCTTCAGCTCGTCCAGGTCGCTGTCCGAGTTGACGCCAACCAGAGCGAAAGGCTTGTCTGCCATCTTCTTCACGAGCGACCGCTCGTGCGGGTACATGGCCCGGCAGGGGCCTCACCAGTTCCCCCAGAAATCAAGCAACACCACCTTTCCACGATAGTCGGAAAGCTTGAACTCCTTGCCGTCCGGGTCACGGCCGATGATCTCGGGCGCTTCCTTACCGATGCGCAAGGCTCTTAACGCGTTCAATTCGCCTTCGGCATCCTTCTTCTGCGTCTCGCGGTCTTTGCCATAGAGGCCGATGGCCTGGGTCAGGTATTTGTCAGCTTCGGCGGCCATCTTGTCGGCCGCGGCCGGCTGCTCAGCCAACTCATCGCATCTCTCGACGAAAATATGGCCCAGCGAACGGGCAGCGGCCGCCTTCACCTTCGGCTGCGAGTTTTGTTGCAGGATCGTCTTCAGCGTGCGTTCAGCGTCGCCGCTGTAAATGCCGTAGAGATGTTCGACGAATTGTTCAAAGGCCGCGTGCTCCGAGTATTTTTCGAGCATCAGCCCAATGGCTTTCTTTCCGGCAGGAAAAACGAAGCCGTTCCTTGCCGCATACGCGAGTAGGTCACCTGCTAGCGCGTCCTTCTCGTCCTTTTCAGCTCGTTTGAGGATAGCATCGATGACCAGATCGTTGGCCGCCTTGACTTGAACAAGTAGGACGAGCAGGTCCTTGATGGGCAGTTCGTTGATCAAGGCCTTCACTTTGTCCGACGCCTTCGCGTAGGCATCGCTACCGCCCGCGTGTTGCACGATCCAAAAATAGGCCTCGGTGACGATCGGGTCCTTCGGATTGTCCTCGGCCAACTTCAAGAACTTGGCGGCGAAGTCCCTGCCGACGGCGTCAATCTTCTCAAAGAGCTTTTGCCGTTCTTCGCCTTCGGCCTTGCGGGCCTCTGCTAGAATTGCCCGCTGTCTGGTCGTGAATTCCACGACCAGTGCCGCGTAATCTTCCTTCGGCGACGTGCCTCTCTTCCCGCTTTTGTCCTTAGGTTCGTCGCCCTGAGACGCTGGCAACGGCACGAGGATGGCGAGCAGCCAACAGCCGATCCGGTTCATGGGTGATCCTCCTTCGGTGCGGATGCCGAGCATTGGGGCCGACGATTGCGGATTGGAGAACCTGGACACACCTCTCCGCCGCAGGGCCGCGGAGAGGTGGATCAAACACTTTACTTCTTCGTCTTCTCTGCTTCCGCCACCAGCTTTTCAATGGCTGCGTCGAGCTTTTCATCGCCCGGCGAGCCGACGTATTTGTGACGAATTACACCCTTGTGGTCGATGACGTACAGCGTCGGCCAACCGCGGACGTTCCACTCTTTCGAGATGGGCCCGCCCGTGCCTTTTTCGCCATTCCAAAATGACCGCCAGGTGATCTTTTCTTCTTCAAGGACTGGCTTTAGCGCATCGCGGTCCTTATCCGAGTTGACGCCAACCAACGCGAATGGCTTGTCCACCATCTTCTTCACGAGCGACCGCTCGTGGCCGTACATGGCACGGCACGGTGGTCACCAATTCCCCCAGAAGTCGAGCAGAACCACCTTTCCGCGATAGTCGGAAAGCTTGAAATCCTTGCCGTCGAGGTCGCCGCCCTTGATCTCGGGCGCTTCCTTGCCGATGCGCAGAGTCTTCAAGGCATGCAGTTCGCCCTCGGCTTCCTTACGCTGTGCCTCGTTCGAGTTGCCATACAAGTCGATCGCCTGGCTCAGATACTTCTCGGCCTCGGCAGCCATCTTGTCGGACTCGGCCGGTTTGTCGCCCAGCCCATCGCACTTCTCGGCAAGCACTTTCCCAAGAGCTAGCGAAGCCGCCGCCCTGATTTTTTTCTGTGAAGTTGTCTCCAGGATCTTCTTCAGCTTGGTTGCCGGGTCGCCCTGTTCCGTGTCGCCAAGCAATCCGACGACTTCCTCAATGGACTCGTGATTGGGGTACTTTTCGAGCAGCAGGTCGATCGCCTTTCCTCCGACCGGCATGCCGTAGGCGTGCGTCGCGACCCAGGCAACGAGATCGCTCGCTTGCGGGTCCTTCGCGTCCTTCTCGGCGCGATTGAGAACGGCATCGTAGATTGCCTGATTCCCCTGCATTCGATTGATTTTGGCGAGCAGTTCCTTGACTGAAAGCCCGTCGAGAAGTGCCATTACCTTGTCCGACGCCTTCTTGTAGACGTCGCTGCCGACCGCGTTTTGCACGATCCAGAAGTAGGCGTCGCTCGCGACAGCGTCCTTCGGATTGTCTTCGGCCAGCTTCAGGAACTGGTCTGCGAAGTCTTTCCCAACCGTCCGATACTTGCCGAGGAGCTTCTGCTTCTCCTCGCCCTTGGCCTTCCGGTAGTCGGCCAGGAGCGCTTGTTGCTTGGTCGTAAATTCCTTGACCAGTGCGGCATACTGCTCTTTCGGCGACGGCTCCTTCTTTCCTTCCTTACTCTTGGGCTCATCGCCCCATGTTGCTGGCAACGCCAGCAAAAGAACCAGCATTCAACGGCCGACCCATTTCATGGGTGATCCTCCTTATGAAAACGCTTGCCTGCAACCGGACGATGTCACGAGACATGAGGCCGGAGCGGGGGGGAGATGTGGGAATGATAAGCCAGTCGAACGCCGGGGGGAAGCAAAAAGCGGGCGTCGATCGCATCGACGCCCGCCACAGAGTCAAATTAGACCGGAAGCGATCAACCAAACCGGATCGGGTTGATCAGATCGATTTCACCGGCCAGCGAGACAGCGCCCACGGCGTCCGTGATCGTGTACTTGAAGCTATCCATGCGGCCCGCGGTCGGCGACGGCGTGTAGGTAACCTGGCCGGTCTGCCGATTGACCGACAAGGTCCCGAACTTCGGTGAGGCCACGATCGTGATCTTGGCGCCGCCCTGGTGGGATGCGTCGGACGCCGCGCCGAGTAGGAAAATGGTCGCATCGGGAGCGCTCACCAGGAACTTGGCGTTCGCGGCGACCGGGCCGTCCACGAGGATCGTCACCGTTGCCGGCAGTGAGGCGGCGCCGGCTTCATCTGTGACGAAGTAACGGAAGGTGTCCGTGCCGACGAACCCCGCGTTGGCGGTGTAGGTGATCTTGTTGGTGGCCGCATCAAGTGTCGCCGTTCCGTGCAACGGTTGCGACGGGATTTGCACGCTGCCGGCCTGCTCAATCTTGTCCTTACCGTCCGGATCGGTGTCGTTTTCCAGCACATCGATGATCACGGGCGCCGTGCCGTGCGTCTCCACTTCGTCAGCGTTGGCCGTCGGCCGATTCACGCGGACCAGAACCTTCGCCGGGGCAGAGGTCGCGCCCGCGTCGTCCGACACGGTGTATTTGAACGAATCGGTTCCGCCATAGCCGGCGGAGGGGGTATAGGTGACGATGTTGGTCGTCGGATCGACAGTGACCTTCCCGTGTGCCGGCTTGGTCGTGATCTTGACGCTGCCCGCTTGATGAATGTGGTCGGCGCCGTCCGGATCGCTGTCATTTTCGAGGACGTCGAGCGCAACGGGATTGCCCGCATCGGTGTCGGTCCAGTCGTCATTGGCGACTGGCACATTCACGATCACCGAAACAGTGCCCGTGGAAAATGTTCCAGCATCGGTCTTCACCTTGTAAACGAACGAGTCGGTGCCGCCGAAGCTCGCCTTCGCCGTGTAGGTGATCGCGCCGGTCGTGTGGTTCACGCGGACCGTGCCATGCTTCGGTTGGGTCGCGATGGCGAGGCCACTGCCTTTGGCGACGATGCCATCGTTCGCCAGCACGTCGATGACGACGGGCACGCGGCCATCGGTGTCAATCACGTCGTCGTTGATGCCGGTCGGATTGGCGCCGACCATCGTCACGGTTGCCGGGACCGACGTCGCACCGGCATCGTCCGTGATCGTGTACTGGAAGGAGTCGGTCCCCGCGAAGCCCGCGGCGGCGGTGTAAGTGACTTCGTTCGTCGCGGTGTCGAGCGACGCGGAGCCGTGTGCTGGCGGCGAAATGACCGTGACCGTGCCCGGTTGCGAAATGTGGCTGACGCCGTCGGGATCGGTGTCGTTTTCGAGGACGTCGAGCACGACTGGCGTGGTGCCGTTGAAGGTGGCAAAATCGTCGGCCGCGTTCGGGCGATTGACGCGAACAAAGACGGTGGCCGGCGTCGAAGTCGCTCCTGCGTCATCGGTCACAGTGTATTGGAACGAGTCCGTGCCACCGAAGCCGGCGGCAGGCGTGTAGGTCACCTCGTTGCTGGACGGATCGACGACAACCGAGCCATGGCTCGCCGGCTTGACGATCGCCACGCTGCCTGGCTGATGAATGTGATCGTTGCCGTCCGGATCACTGTCGTTTTCGAGAACGTCGAGCGAGACCGGGTTGCCGGCATCGGTGTCGGTCCAGTCGTCGCCTGCGACCGGACGATTGATCTGAATGGTCACGAGGACCGGTCGCGAAACGGCGCCGGAGCTATCGCGGAAGGTGTAGCGATAGGTGTCCGAACCGGTGAAGCCGGCGTTGGCCGTGTAAGTGATCGTCCCGGCCGGCTTGTCGACCACGGCCTTGCCGTGTTTCGCCTGCACTGCGATTGCGACACTTCCCGGAACCAATTTGAAGGCCGCGCCGCCGAGCAGGTTCGGGGCCGGCTTGTCATTGTCGAGGACGGACACGGTGACGGGGTTGCTGCCGTCGGTGTCCATCCAGTCGTTGAACCCTTGCGGACTCGGGGCGGTCAGGAGAGTGGCGCTCGGCACGCTGCGCTCTTCAAGCTGATCGATCGCGGGCCGAAGTTTGGCACGCACGCTTCGTTTGGTCTTTAGCGGCACATGCGAATTCAAGAACGACCACGCCATGGGGAATTCTCCGGGACTGCGAGCCGATGAGCAAGATGATTGAAGGTCCTACAACAGTAATCGTTGTCGCGACCGGCTGCAATGGAAAAGGACTCATCCACCGCGCTGTCGGTCATTCAAATTCGTCAGTTTCGTCAGGCTCTACTATTCCAATTCTGCGGCTTTCGCAGAATTGGTAATCGATGACCAACTCGTTCGGCTCAGCTGTTGGCGGAGCCGCGAGCGTTCACCAAATTCTCATTTCTTGAGGAACGGATTCGGCTTCAATTCGATTTTCTTGATCGACTGCAAATAGTCGAGCACTTTCGCCGATTCGTCGCCGCCGACTTGCGCGTGGAAGTGCAAGGAGAACCCATGCGGTCCCTTCGCGTCGATCAGGTTCGGCTGCAACGTCAGGGCGGCTTTGACGGCATCGAGCAGGCCCATCATCGCGGCACAGAAGAGATCGATGCGTGCGCCCTTCTCCAGCAAAAACGCGGCGATGTCGCGGCGGCCCATGTGCGACGCGCCGCCCAGGCCGGTTTCCCAGTCGCCGGCGCCCCAATCCATCGCAGCGTTCAGGAGTGCCGGCTCTTTTTCGAGCAGTTTCTTCGTCATGGCGAGATCGGAGTGGGCGTAAATGACGAAGTCTTGCACCAGCAGGCGATTGATCTGCGGCTTCTTCCACGACGGCTTGAAGCTGGGGGCGGTGTAGTCGCGCTCGAACGCGGCCTCCGTCGGTCCGGTCGGCGCGTCGGTCTTCGGCTTTTCATCGGCCATCCCCTCTGTTGCGGAGCCAAGCGCCAGCCCGGCAGCCAGGGGAGCAAAGGTTCGGCGTGAAATCGGTTCGGACATGGCAGCCTTTCTTGATGAACTGCCTTTGTATGCCGAACCGCCCCAATTTGATTGCGTTTCGTTGCAAACGCGATGGCTGGAATTGGTTTTGGTAGGCGTTCACAAGCGTAAATCGGGGGTTCCTGGCGCTAGAATTTTTGGCCGCGCTTTTTCGATGTAAGTCATTACTCCATAATGTTCCCAATGCGTTTTTTGCAGTCTAAGATTGCCAACACCCCATATGTGTTTGGCAATCTTACTTGGCAATCTCTGCTTTCTAACCACGGTTTGAACACCAGTTTGGCAGCCGAGACGTGTTGCTACGAGCGGCCCCGATGGTCGATTCCGTGAAAATTCGGAAAATCTTCGCCCTAGTTTCACTTCCGAGGTGTTAATCTAACTTCCCACCCCTTGGTTCACGTTTCGGAGCCTCCTGGCTATGTCCCTCCCGTCCCGGAGACATTTTCTCGGCGCGTCGGTCGCCGGTCTTGCTTCGTATACGCTGTTCGGTCAGGACGCCAAGAAAGATTCGGCGGCGCTCAAGGTCTCGAAAGAAGAGGCCGCTTTTCAGCCGTCCACACTGTTCCTCACATGGCACCGCGATCCGACGACGACGATGGTGGTGCAGTGGATCGGCGTCCGCGGCGAGACTTCGGATACCAACGTTTATTACGCACCTGTCACGCCGTCGAACAAGTTCGGCATCCTGTCATCGCTGGTCGGTTGGAAATCGCAGCCGGCGGCCACGCGGCCTTATCCGCAGAGCGACTTCAAGGTCTTCCGCGCCGAGTTAACGGGGTTGACGCCGAACACCGACTACTCGTTCAAGATTGGCAAACAGTCGCCGACCTATCGCTTTCGGACGATGCCGGCCAAGGCCAACGACACCATCCATTTCATCTCGGGCGGCGATTGCGGCGTCAACACCGCGGCCGTCGCGAACAACGTGCAGGCAGCTCGACAGGATCCGATGTTCGCCATCGTTGGCGGCGACCTCGGTTATGACAACGGCAAGTCGGTCGAGACCAGCCTCGCGTTTATTCGCAACTACAGCAAGACCATGATCGGCCGCGATGGCCGGCTCATTCCGATGATCGCCTGCCTCGGCAACCACGAGGTCGACGGCGGCTACAGCAAGGCTCGCGAAAAAGCAACATTCTTCTTCCCGCTCTTTGAGGGACTGTACCCGGAAACGAGCTACGCGACGCTCGACTTCGGCGATTACTTGAGCCTCGTCCTTCTGGATTCCGGTCACACCACTGCGATCGACGGCGAACAAGGTTGCTGGCTGAATCGGACGCTCCAGGCACGTGAAGACCATCCGAACGTGTTCGTCGTCAATCACGTGCCGGCGTATCCATCGTTCCGCAATCCGAAGCCGGCCGTGGTGAAAGAAGGCGAAGAAAAGAAACCGGGCACGGGCGAACTGCAGCGCACGCACTGGGCGCCGTTGTTCGACAAGTATCGCGTACCCGTGGTGTTGGAGCATCACGACCACACGTTCAAGCGCACGAAACCGCTCCTCGACGGATTGCCGCACGACAATGGCGTGTTGTATTTGGGCGACGGATCCTGGGGCCGGCTGCGGAACCCGCAAAAGGCCGATCCGCTGCACGTCATGGCGAAGACGAGCGAAGAGTATCACCTGTCGCTGCACCGCATTCAGGGCGAGGAGCGCTATCACCTGGCGCTCGACATGACCGGCCGCATCATGGACGTCGGCCGCAGCGGTCAGCGGAAGAAGGGGATCATGGCGACGGCTGGTTAATTGGTGTACTGCAATTGCGATTGGCGGAGCCGTCGTGACGGCATCTGGGCGTGATCATGGTTCGATGGGCGGGGGGAATAGGTCGGCTTTGATCAACTCAATTCGTTGCTCGACGCAATCGGAATCATTGATTCGCAACACGTCAATGGTCGTCCGGCCCACCGGCGTCAGGCCCAAAAGATGTGCTCCACGCCAGCGGAAATGTTCCGCCCAATTGTCTTTGCGCGGATTAAACAGAGGAGTCAGAATACCCGATTCTGGATCATATCCCGCAACATTGGGACCCTTGGCGGCGTTGCAATGTGCGCATGAAAAGCAAGTGTTCGCAAGTGTGTCGGGACCACGGTGCTTTGTTGCACGGACGTGGTCCACTTGATGGGGTAATACACAGAACTTTTGAGCCAGCAAGCAATACTCACACCGATCGCGTGCACGTTCTCTGACCAATCTTCGGCGAACCCTGCCCATCGCTTACCCCGGCTGCCCTGCGTTTTTCAGAGCTTTTCGAGCCTTGGCCTGAAGGACGTCGATGAACTTTCCCATCCGCGTGTAATTCTCCAAGGTAATTCGTTCCTCAGCCGAAATCTCGCCACGCCGATTCTTGCGCAACAACTGGTTGATCTGCTTGAGTGCTTCTCGACCAAATCGAATCCGCAGCAATGAGCGGGCGGCCGCCGCGTCCAAATCTTCATCGAATGGAAATACCAAGTGATGAAGGATGTCGGATTCCGTGTTCGTGTCTGTCGTGGCCATGCGGTGATTATACCTGAAAACACCGAAGTAATGGAACCTGCGCGCAATCGCCGCAAACATCACTTCTTCGCTTGTCGACCCTTTGTCTTTGCCGCTTTCGTGGCGGCGGCGGCCTCGACAAGGATCACCGCGTCGGCCATCAGGCCTAATCGTTCTTCTTCCTCCTCCTCTTCTTCCAGCGTCTGAGCGAGCAGGTGAACCGCGTCCTTGTGACCCAGCCGTCGGGCGTACGTCCGGGCGCATTCGTAAGCGGCAATCTCGTAATGCTCGATTCGCAAGGCAGCGCCGATGAGGGCGAGGTCGAGGACTGCCGGGTGGGCGTCCATTTTCATGAGGTCCTTCGCTTCGGCGATCAACCCAGCCATCGCTTTGCATTTGATCGACGTCGTCTTGATGTCGAGCGCTCCCAGGATCAGACCGAGCCGCTCAGTGTGGCCCTCGGTCTCGGCGGCATGCCGTGCGAATGCCGTCCGCAGTTCCGGAGCGCTCGCCGCCTTCGCCAATTGCGGCAATGCCTTGACGAGTTGGTCCTCCGCGCTGACCAGTTCACGCAGTTCTTCCACATAAAGGTCGTGTAGCGTTTGCAACGGCATGGCAGTTTCCGGAGAGCGGGAGTCGATCGGCCCTAGACTCTGAGAATACGACGTGGAACGGCTGAACGCACAACAAAGCGGTTACGCCGGCGCAGTATCCGGCGGCCAATTCGGCTACCATCAAACGACGCGCTCACGCACCGCCGTGGTTCGAAGTGTCCCCCGATCCGCAACCCTGAGATGACATGAACACTCCCGAGCCTCCCGACAGCCCAGCCACGCGTGCCAAAATCTACGCCGCCTATCGATCGTACTTCGACATGGCCGAACGCAAGCGGCGCTGGAACATTCGCGACGACATTCCGTGGGACCAGACCAATACGTCAATCGACGCGGTGATCGCCGACGTCGTGCAAACGTTCTGCATGGTCGAACTGTACCTGCCCGATTACGTGGCGAAGCAGCTCCCGCCGGTGCGGGCCAACCGCGGCCGGGCGTGGATGCTGGCCAACTGGGGCTACGAGGAATCGAAGCACTCGATGGTTCTGGAAGACTGGCTCGTGCGCTCGGGCCATCGCACCGAAAAGCAGATGGCGGAGATCACGGACAGCGTCCTGGCGAACGAATGGGAGGTTCACTACGGGACGCCGCGTGCCGCCGTCATCTACACGACGTTCCAGGAACTGGCCACGCAGTTGCACTATCGCAATCTGCGCCGCGTTGCCGGGGGCCGCGACCCGGCACTCGACAAGGTTTTGGAATTGGTGTCAACGGACGAGGCGGCCCATGCCCACTTCTTCCGCACGCTGGTGCAAATCTACCTGGAAGACGACCGTGAAGCGACGCTGGTCGCCTTCCGCCATGTCATGGCTACATTCCACATGCCCGCCAGCGGCATGCTGGCCGACGGCCGCCGTCGCGCGGAAGCCGTCCGATCACTGGGCATTTTCGATGAGCGCGTCTTTCATGGCGAGGTTTACACGCCGCTGATGCGCAAGCTGGGTCTGACGCGTGCCGACTTGAAGCCGAAGAAAGTGTTCGCGATGAATGGAGCGTCAGTGCGCGAGCATGTTGCCTGACAGGTCCGTTCGCGGCCGGATCAGCAGCACAAGCACGATCGAGATGATCGCCACGCTCGCGAACGCACCAAACGTCAAGTTGAGCGGAACCTTCTGGTCGCGGAGCGATCCGAATTGCCAGTCGATCCACCCGCCGCAACTGATGCTGACGAAGTTCATCACGCCGTAACCGGTCGCCCGCAGTTCGGGGCGCACGATCTGCGACAGGATCGGCATGTTGTTGCCGTCGAAGAAACCCCAGCCGAGCCCGAACAAGACGAGAAACGCGATCGCAAGCCGAAGCGTGTCCGCATTACCGACGCCGAATAGCGCCGGGACGATCATCATCATGCCAGCCGCGCTCACGTAGATGCGCCCGCGAATCGTGCGCATCATCAGTCCATCGGCCAGCCATCCCCCGAGGAAAGCACCGACCAGAGCGGCCACATTCACGTACAACGTCGCCGACACGCCTGCCTTGCCTTGGCCGATGTCAAATCGTTCCTTCAAGATCGCTGGCATCCAGTCACGCACGACCCATCCGGCGAGGGCGGGCAGCGTGAAGTAGAGCACGAGCAGGATGAACGAGACGTTCGTCAACAACGACCGCGTTGCTGCCGCCGGCGACGGCTTCGCATCCACGAATGTCGTTGGTCGTGGCGCATCGCGAAGGATGAAGAGCAGCGGCAACGCATACAAAGCGCCGGCGAGCCCCGTGAAGTCGAACGCAAAGCGCCAGCCGAGATTCGGTGTATCCGCGACATAGCCGCCAAAGCCACCGACGATGACGCCGCAGTATATGGCGGTCTGGTGCAGCCCGATGGCACGCGAGCGCGTATTGCCAATGTGGAAGTCGGCGATCATCGCCAGCGCCGCCGGCATGTAGAACGCTTCGCTGATCCCCATCAACGTGCGCGTCCAGAGCAGTCCGTGATAGGTCGTGACCTGTCCGGTCGCCCAGGTGACGGCCGACCAAACGAAGAGGCTCGTGCAAATCGTCAGTCGCCGGCTGAAGCGATCGGCGATGTAGCCGCCAATCGGGCTCAAGAGGGCGTAGGCCCACTTGAACTGACCGAGCATGTATCCCCAGTTCGCATCGAGCCCAATGTCCGTGACGTCGGCCATGACGGAGAACTTCATGGCCGCCAGCATCTGCCGGTCGAGATAGTTCAACAGCGCGACCGGCCAGAGCAGTGCGACGACGAGCCATGCGGTCCGGGCGAGAGAGGGGTTCATTCGGTTATTGTGCCGACGCCCCCTTCACGGTCATCTTGATCGCGTAGAGCTTCGTGCTCGCCGTGATGAACAGCGTCTTCATGTCTGCCCCGCCGAAGCATACATTTGCAGTCCATGGTTCCGGCACATCGATCTGCAAAATCTTCTTGCCCGTCTTGTCGTAAACCTGCACGCCCTTGCCGGTGAAGTAGACGTTGCCGTTCTCGTCGAGCGTCATGCCATCGGAGCCTTGCGAGCAGAAAAGCTTTTTGTCGGTGAGGACGCCCTCCTTGCCGATCGTGTACGAGTAGGTCTTGTTCGCTCCAATGTCGGCCACATAGAGCGTCTTGCCGTCGGGTGTGCCGACGATGCCATTCGGCTGCTTGAGGTCGTCGGCCACTCGAATGATCCCCTTGCCATCAGGTGTGACGAAATAGACGGCCTCGACGTCCTGTTCCTTCGGGCCACGCTTCCAGTAGTCGCGCTTGTAATACGGGTCAGTGAAATAAAGCCCGCCGTCCGGCCGCACCCAGACGTCGTTCGGCCCGTTGAGCAGCTTGCCCTTGTAGTCGTTGACGACGACCGTGTGCTTCTTCGTCGCCATATCCATGACCCACAACTCGTTCTTTTCGTCGGCACAAATCCAGAGCCGGCCATCGGGGCCGAAGCACAATCCGTTCGCCCGGCCCGACGGTTCGAGAAACGTCGACAGCTTGCCGTCCGTGTCCCACTTCATGATGCGGTCGTTGGGCTGATCGGTGAAGTAGACGTTGCCCTTGGCATCGACCGACGGGCCCTCGGTGAACTTGAAGCCGTCGGCGAGCTTTTGCAGCTTGCTGTCGGGAGCGATGAGTGCATCGTCGGCACGAGCGACCACGGGACTCACAACGAGAATCGCGACGAGGAATCGGCGCATGGACATGGAGTGGGTTTCCAAAGGAGTGAGGATTGAGCGACCGCGAAGTGAGTGTATGCGCCGACCGTAGCCACGAACTGCCAGCTTGTGTGCTTTAGTTCCGTGCTCGGAATGTGATGCGTCCGCGCGTCAGATCGTAAGGCGAGATTTCGACCTTGACCCGGTCGCCGGGAATGATGCGGATGAAGTGCTTGCGCATTTTTCCAGCGATATGGGCGGTCACCATGCCGCCCATGTCAAGTTCAACACGAAACTGCGTGTTCGCGAGGGCCTCGCGAACGCGGCCCTCCACTTCGATCGACTCTTCCTTCGCCATACGCACGACTCCACCATTTTTTAGTGGAGATCATTGTACATCAAACGCCGCAGCCGGAAATGCCCCAACCGTCTCAATCGTCCTTCGGTTTTTTCTTCACGGTAATGAGGATGAAGTCGTTGTCGGCGGTCGCCTTGAAATCCTTGGGCCGGTCCTTTTCACCGGGCTTGTTGAAGCAGAAGACGACGGTGTCGCCGTCGATCTTGTAGATGCCGACCTGGGTCTTGCCCTTGTCTTCGCCGGCCGTGATGGCCAAGTCGATGGTCGCGGGCTTGGCGGCCGGGTCGAGTTTGATCGTGCCTTCCTCTTTCTCGCCGTCCGTCTTGAAGACGTACTTGTCGCCCTTGACCGACCAGCGCGTGTCGGCGAGCGCCTCGGCCGGCAGATCTTCGCCGCCGGCCGTCCACGCGGTGATCGCCCAATCGCCGGCGAGTTTCTTCAGTGGCTCGTCGGCGTCCTTGTCCGCCGGCTTCGGTGCGGCCAGGGCAACCAGCGCCAGGCCCGCGAGAGCAAGCGTGACTGCCAACGGTGAGACGACTTTCATTTGACTTCTCCCGCGATGTGTATCTCAATCAGTCCGACGGACGCAGCCAATTGCGACGCATAGACCGTTGTAATCCAACATGCCGTGGGTTCAAGAGAGTACCTGTTCGCTCTCACTTCCGAGCAGTCTTCTTCTTGGACGACTTCTTCTTGGCTGCCTTGGTCTTCGGCGTTTTCTTGGTCACTTTCTTCTTGGTCGGCTGCTTGTGAGCGGGTGACTTCTTCTTTACCTTGGCAGCAACATGCGGAGCGGTGACGGACTTGATCGCGCCGCCAGTCGCCGGCGCGGCCGCGTGCTGACCCAACCAGAACTCAATTTCCGCCAGTTCGTCACCGGTCAAGTAGCTGTTTTGCCAGGCGTCCGTGTCGACCAGGCCGTGCCAGACCTTGGGATCATTGCGGTGTGCCTGCACGTAGGCGTTCCATCGATAAGTCTGATAGATCGCGATGATGTTGGCGGCAAATGCTGCCGCCAGGGGAGCGTTGCCTTCCACGATCATCAAGTTGTCGTCGTTCTTGCTCGATGCCTTGTAGCCAAGATTGTGCGAGCCAGTCATCACCACCGGATGGTCGCCGAAGGGATCGATGACGATTACCTTGCTGTGAATGTGGACCCCGGTCCCGAGCATTTCCGTTTCCCAGTCATGGAACTTCTCCTTGATGTTGCTCGGCACCATGGATTCGTGCGTCAAGCGCTGCGGCGGTTTGTTGCCGCCGCTGAATAACGTCACGGGGTTGTCGGCAACGGTTGGATCGAGAGCCATGTGCTTGGGCGAGCCGGGGGTGTCCGCGGGCAAGGGGCTCGTGAGCCCCGCAATTTCTTGATTCACCACGCCGCGCATGTACAAGCTGGGATCGTAGACCGGGCTGTTGGGTTGATGACGCACAAGAATGTTCTGCAACAGCGTCCATTGCATCGGCGGTTTATCCGGGCCGGCGAATCCGCCTGGGTTGAAGAACAGGAACATGATCCCGTCCTTGGCCCCGTTGATAAGGGTACGCGCGAATTCGAGATCCTGCCCATCGCTCGTCGGGGCAAACCACTGCGTGAGCCGACCACCATCGATCGCGAACGATTTCGACGTGGAATTCGCTTGGGCAAGGGTGGGTGGATACGCGTTGCCCGCGTTCTTGAGAAGGTTCCACTCGTTGATGAAATCGGCGCCGAGTTCTGGACTGTTGACGATCACGCCGTTGTTCGCTTGTGTACAAAGGCCGGTCATCGTCCAGTTGGTGCTGCCGGACAGAACACGAAGCGGGTTGCCGTTCGCGTCACAGGCGACGGCGTACTTGTTGTGGGCGAAGTGCCCGCTAGTGACGAGGCGATCGTGTAAGTCAACGACGTCGCGAAGCTTTGCGCGCACGGCCGAGTTCTCGTCGTTCGTGGGCGGCTTGAACGCGCCGTTGGCGAGCAGCAGGTGACACTTCTTGCCAATCGCGGTGATGGCGTCGAGCAACTCAGGATCATTGAGTTCGTAGAGCGCCAGATACACCTGGCCGTCGTTCTTCTTCACGTCCGCGAGGAGGTCGAGCAATTGCGGGCGCAGGAGCCCGCTCAGTTCATTCCGCAGTTTGTTTCCGGGCGTCGCGATGAGGTTTGCGAGTTTTGCATCTTTGCCGGCCGCCGCGAGCGCTCGTGAAACCCACTGGGCGGCCACGATGCCCTTGTTGAAATAGGCCGCGACATGCGGCGTCGCCTGCCCCGTCACCGTCATCGCCGGCGTTAGGGCCGAAGCGGCTGCGGTCGCCAACTTCAAATGATTGTGATCGGGCCCGATGACTGGCACGATCGCGTATTGCACCACGTCGCCCGGCGACACGGTATAGTCCCACCACATGTAGCGCTGCAAGGGGAACTTCCACGGGTTCTGCGGGTCGAGCTTATCGTCGTCCGAAAACCCGACAAATCCGTGCAGAAAACTTTCTTTCCCATTGGCAAGGCGGCGAATCGCAAAGCCGCGACAATCCGGAATGGCCTTGCCGCCGTCGGGCAGCCAAACGAGCGTGGTGTGATCGCCGTTGTCGTAGACTTTGAGATCAATGCTCATGGGCAGTCCGCAAGTCGGAGTGCATTGGATAGCGGTCGAGAGTGCGCTTGTGATACGGAGTGCGAATGACTTTTCACTAACCGAGACGGTTCAACAAACCTGGGCCAGTCCAGGAGGACGAAAGTCTCCTCGACACAGGCCCCGCACGTGGCCATTGGCAATCAAGCTTGGGTCGAGGAGATGAATCGGCTGGAATCTAGACTTGCAAGAGGAAACGTTGGTGCCGAAAAATCGGGGAGGCACAACACCGTGCTATCGGCGCGGCCTCCCCCGAACGGGTCTTCCCGGACGTATCACTGCTTCACTTCTTCGGCGTCGCCTTGACACGAGCCAACAGCTTGTCCAACGTCGCCAGCGTCTGCTCGGGGTGGGCCTTGGCCTCCGCCAGGCAGCCCTTGCAGCAGAAGAAGGCGGGCCGATTGCCGATCATCAGCTTCAGTGGCGGTCCGCTGATGCCTAGAGCGCTTTCCTGGTCGATGGCGCACAGGACCTGGGCCTCGGCCAGTGCACGGTCCTCGGGACTCAACTTCGCCAGATTGGCACGCACCTTGACAACCTCCTCGGCCGTCAACACGGGCAACGGGGTCGCCAGCGTGGCCGCTTCGGCGCTGGCGATGCCGCTGGTCTGGAAGCTCGCGATGACCATGTCGCGGGCGTGCTCCAACTTGAAGTCGTAGGTCAGCTCAAAAGCCTTCTTGCCGTTCATGCCGGGTTCCAACGTGACGTCCCAGCGCAAGATGTTGGCGGGCCGCTGTTCGCGCATGTACTGGTCATCGTCTTTGTTCAAATCATGCGAGGTCTTGGTCAGGCTCACTCCGGCGGTGTCACTTTGCGCGTGCGGCAGCCGGTCCCACACCTGCACTTTGACCGCCTCCGTCTTGTAGCTGCTCAGGCGAACCGCGAACTGGGAATTGACCACGACGTTGCCGCCCTGGGTCGAGCGCGTCTGGCCGAGCATCTGCCGTTGCACCTGCAGTTGCGGGTCGACGCCGAAGCCGACCGTGAAGCGCTCGCCGATGGCCACGAGCGGCAGGTTCATCTGGCCGACGAAATCGGTACCGTCGTACAGCGTCGCTTCGCCGGGCAGTAGAACGTGCTTGCTCTTGTTGACCAGATTCGCAAGGCGATAGACGTGCGATGTCAGGACCGGAACGGCCTTGTAGTAATATTCCGGCTCGAGATCGAGGCGCGTCACTTCCAAACTCTGCTCCTCGGTCCGCGACGGCAGCGTCAACCGGGACGGCAAGTGATAGGTCACGTTTGGCCCTTCGCGTGTCGTCAGGGCACAACCGCGCCGGACCGCGGCATCGGCGTTGAGGAGTTCCCACGATTGATCGAGAGCCGCCGCCGTGTTGAACAGGCTGGCCGCCGTCAACAGCTTCTTCTGGTTGAAGTCCTTGAGCGCCTTGGCACGGAGGGCCTGGATCTGTTCTTCGATCTCAGCATTCGCCACTTGCGGCGCCTTGTTGCCGGGCACCACGGTCACCTGCAGGGATTGCAAATCGGGCGGGGCGGCGTTGAGCGTCGATTGGGCGGTTGAGAGGACCAAGTTGACACCGGACCACGCTTCGCCCGTGTGCTGCATCACCGCGGCCAGATACTCGAGCCGGACCGGGTCCTTTGCCGTCTTGCCGGTCCGCAGTCGATATTGCGGTACCCAGGCCGCTTCATCGACTAGATAGTTCAAGCGCACCTTGCCGGCCGCTGCTTCGGCCTTGTCGACCACAATGACGGCATCACGCTCGGTGCGGTTTGGGTTCCATGCTAAATCGGTCAGCTTGCGGCGCACGAACTCCGTGCGCTCCTGGTTCGTTTTCAGTTGCTGCTGCAGGCCGACGATTTCCTTCGCCTTCGCGTCGCGGGTTTCCATGACGTGCTTGGCAAGCAAGATGGCCGACTCCGCACTCGGGGCGCCGGGTTTGTCTGGAGCATGGACGGCTGTCGCGGCCGTGAAGTTTTCCATCTTGGTGAGGAACGCCATGTTGTCCTGCATGACCTTCAGCTCGGCTTCGACCTTGTCGCGGGTCTGCTGGAGTTGGCCGATCTCGTCTTGCAGCTTGCGTACATCTTCACGCGTGTCCTCGAGCACGGGGCGAGTGCGGTAGCGCGTCGCCATCACGCGGATGCCTTCGGTTCCTTCCGTGTAGAGGGTGCCGCTCACCGTGGTCGGCGGCAGCGGCGACACGGTCAGCTCGATCAGGCCCTGGCCCTCCGGCACGTCGACTTCGCGCGTGACCAGCGCTCCCGATGTGTAGACCGTGACGGCGGTGATTCGGTTGGCGGCCAGGACGGGATTGGGCGGGACCGCCCCCTTGGCTGGCTCCGCACCTCCCTTGGCCGCGGGCCGAACGGGGTCTGGGTCGGCTTGCACCCTCGCGAGCGGAATACTCACGGTGAGGGACAGGAGACCAACCAGCGCACACAGGGCGACACTGAACACGACACGTTGCCACATGGTTTGCTCCTTGATTGTCCCAAAGCGATTGGACAGGGTTGAAGCGGTTTAGTTGCGACTTAGGTGTGAAAAACAACTCCTGGCGAGCGTCGAGGCGTAAGCCCGACGTTCGCCTTGAACAGCGTTGCCTCATTTCGTTAACTTCCAACGACGCACATTCATGTCCGAGCTGCTCGAAAGAGCGATCTTGCCATCCGGGGCGAAGGTGGCACAACTGAGCCGGTCCGCGGCCTGGCCGCCCCAACTTTGTAGTTCCTTGCCAGTCGTCGCATCCCAGTTCCGTAGGGCCCGGTCGACGACTTCGTATTGGCTACTGGCCGAAAAGACTTCTCGACCATCGGCGGAGAACGCGACCTGAATCACGGCATTGGCATGTCCCAGGCAACGATGCAGCAATTTGCCGCTCTCCACGTCCCAGATCACAACCGCATGGTCGTTGCCGCCGGAGACGGCCCGTCGACCATCGGGAGAAAAGGCCACGGAGTAAACCTCTTGCGAATGCCCTTCCAGCCGGTGCAATTCCTTGCCGCATTTGGCATCCCAGACGCGAACGGTGCCGTCGTATCCGCCGGACAGGATGCGGCGGCCATCTGCGGAGAGGGCCACGCCGCTGACCCAACCGGTGTGCCTCGCGCAACTCAGCGACTCGTCTGAGTCTTTCGGGTTCCAGACTCGGACCGTTCCGTCACGACTGCCCGACACCACCCGGTCGTTGCCACAGGCGACACTTAACACGTCGTCGGTGTGGCCGGTCCAACAGCCGCGCAGCTCCTTCGTTTGCACATCCCACAGCCGGACGCACCGGTCGCGCCCGGCGGAAGCGACCCACTTGCCGTCCGATGAAAACGCCACGGCGTTCACTTCGTCGGTGTGCCCCTTGAAGCAGTGCAGTTCCCGCCCGTTCAGTGCGTCCCACAGGCGCACTGTCTGGTCGACGCCGGCCGTGAGGGCTAGCTTCCCATCCGGTGACAAAGCCATCGATCGGATGGCGCCGGTGTGGCCGACGAAAGAGGTTGGCGACACGGGTGCTACGACGGGTGCCGCGCCGCCCGTCTCGCGGCTGACGGTGACCACGCGCCGATCTCCGCGACTGATGGAGACCCACTCTTCGCGGACGACCTTGCCGTCCTTGTTGGCCATCAACTTGTAGGTGCCGGGCCGCAAGCGCACTTCTTGCGGGCCAGCTCCGGTGATGATCAAACCGCCGTCGCCTTCGAGGGTCACTTTGACCTGAGGGTCGTCCACGTCAACGATCAGTGTCCCGTTCGACGTGAAGACGCGCACGACGGTTGAGCCGAGCCGCGTCACGCCGGTGGCTTCCGCAACGACTAGGCTCCCGCACATTAGGAGCAGCACGGCGGCCGCGGTCCACCAACGGTGTTTTCGAGCGGGCCGGGCGGCCTCAATTGTGATGCCGGGTTGCTGGAGCCGGTCGCGGTGTCGACCGAGTAGGTCGACCACTTCTTTTGCTGACGAGAATCGTTCGTTCGGTTTCTTGGCGTGCAGTTTCGCCACGACGTCGGCCAGCCATGCGGGCACCGCCGGGTTGATCGCGCACATTGAGCGAGGCGATTCCTCACAGACACGCTTCATCACCGCTAGGTGGCCGGGAGCATCGAACGGGGCTTGGCCCGTGCACATCGCGTACAGAACACTGCCCAAACTGAATAGGTCCGAACGTGCATCGACGATGCCGCCGGTGGCTTGTTCGGGGGCCATGAATTCCGGCGTGCCCGATACGGCATCGGGGCGAGTCAAGCAAACGTCGTCAGCCGCGCGGGCCAGGCCGAAGTCAGTGATCTTGACGCGCTCGACCCTGTTTTGCAGCAGGATGTTGGCCGGCTTGATGTCGCGGTGAATCAATCCCCGCGCATGGGCGGCGGCCAGGCCGGTTGCCGTCTGGATGCCGATGCGCAAGATCTCTTGCAAGGTGAGCGGCCCGGTGCGGTCGAGCCGTTGCTGCAACGACTCGCCGGCCACGTACTCCATGACCAGGAACGGCAGTCCGTTGGCCTCGGCGACTGCATGGATATCGATGATGTGCTCGTCGCGGACGGCGGCTGCTGCTCGCGCTTCTCTCAGAAATCGTTTCCGGGCCGTTGGGCTTTGGGCGAGGTGAGGGGCCATCACCTTGATAGCCACCGTGCGTTGCAGGCTCTCGTCGTGAGCCTTGAACACGATACCCATGCCGCCCCGGCCGACGACTTCCGTGATGTCGTAATGGGCCAGCCGACCCAGTGACTCCGGCCGAGTCGGTGAGCTTAAGAATTCGAGCGACATGTCGTCGTCGCCCGGCGCGCATTCAGGCTCGGCTTGCAAGTCGGCCAGGACACGCTCAAATTCGGGGCCCGACTCGGGATCCTCGCGCAAGTGCCGGGCTGCTTTCACCCAGAGTGCGTCCGCCGCGACCGCCACTTCCACGGTGCGCTGACACTCCGAGCAAGTCTCCAGGTGCTCGTGGAAGGAGACCTCCTCGCACTCCGGCAAAGCCCCCTCAAGTAGTTTTTTCCAGTGGGATGCTTCGGGGCAGTTCAGGTGCATCGTCATGGCGCGTCCTCCGAGAATGAGTCGTCGGCCTTCTCCACCTTTTGCACACACTCGCACAACCGAGCCATCACCCGACTCTTGGCGAGGTACACGGCCGCTACGGTCATCCCCAACTCAGCGGCCACCTCGGCCCCGCGACGGCCTTCCACGGCGGTCTGGTAAAACGCCATCCATGTCGAGTCGTGAAAGTGTTCGCGCACCTGTTCCGCGGCGAGGTGGAACAGCCGGCGCTCGTACTCCTGATCCCAAACCGCTCGATCCTCCGAGCGGTTTGGGTGTTGTTCAAGTCTGGCTTGCACACCGCTGTCTCCCGAGCCGCGGCCGGGCCGACTCTGGCGGCACAGATAGTCGTGCAACTTGTGATGTGCCAGCGTGAACAGCCAGCCGGCGAACGTCCCGCGTCGGCGGTCATAATCCAGCCGAACGATGGAGGTGCTGACGGCCTGTAGCACCTCTTGTGTCAGGTCGGCCGCGTCGGAATCTTGCAAGCCATGTTTGCGGCCGTAACCGTAGACGACCGGCCCGTACACCTGGACGAACTGTTGCCAGGCGTCGTTGTCGCGGGCATCCCGGATACGGACCAACAAACTCGGCCGCGTGGTGGGCAGCTCAACCATCGCATCCCTCTTCGGAGATACTTCTGAGGCGCCGACGAAACCTATCAGATTATTTTCCCGGCGATTTGATTATCGTGCGTCGGCGCAAGTGCGTCAAACAATATGGCTTGCAGCGAAGTGTTCTTCTTCGGCCACTGCGGTTGCAACCTCTGGAGATCATCACGCGAACGCCAGCATTTCTGCTCGATGATGCATGGCCGGTGAATGAGCAGACCCAAACCGTTTTTTCCGGATGGCGGGTTGCAGTATGCCCGGCCGGTATGCGATAATCTCCCCTCCCACCCCGCGGTTGTCTTGCCCGCGCTATCGAAGTCCCCGCGTTCAATGACACGATTTCTCGCTGTTCTTCTGATGCTCGCATTGGCTCCCACGAGCGTGTGGGCGAATCCATCAACTCCGTCGTATCAGCGGCACGTCGCGGCTCTGTTCAGCAGGCTCGGGTGCAACGCCGGTATGTGCCACGGAGCCGTTCGCGGGCAGAACGGGTTTCGCCTGTCGCTGTTCGGGGCGGATCCCGCCGCTGACTACGAACGTCTGGTCCGCGAGTTCGGCGGGCGGCGGTTGGATCGCACCAACCCGGAAGCGAGCCTGTTGCTCCGCAAGGCCACGGGGCAGGTCGACCACGGCGGCGGCATTCGACTTCGGGCGGATCGCTTTGAGTACGACGTGATTCGCCGTTGGATCGCGGCCGGGGCCGTAGCCGATGCTCCAATATCCGTGACGGCACTTCGCGTTGAACCCCCGGAAGCCGTCGCCAAGCCCGGCGATGGTTACAGCCTCAAGGTGCAAGCCCGTTTCGCCGATGGCACGACCGAAGACGTGACCGCTTATTGCTCGTTCGAGTCTTTAGACCGTGCCGCCGCGACCGTGGATGCAACGGGCCGGGTCGAAGCGAAAGCGGTCGGTGAGGCGGCGCTGATCGTCCGCTACCGCGCGCAACCGGCCCTCGCACGAGTGCTGGTTCCGCGCTCATCTACCGCGGCATTCCCGGACGTGAAGCCGCACAACTTCGTTGATACGCACGTCATCGCCAAGCTCCGCCGGATGAACTTGCCGCCGGCAGCGCTCGCTGACGACGCCACCTTCCTGCGGCGGGCATCCCTCGACGTGGCCGGCGAATTACCGACACCGGATGAGGTGCGGGCTTTCGTCGCGGACTCGGCCGCGGACAAACGGACGCGGAAGATTGAGGAACTGCTGGCCCGTCCCGGCCACGCGGCCGTCTGGACGCTCAAGTTTTGCGACCTGCTCAAGGCCGCCGACTTTGGCGTGTACGCCGACGCCCTATCGCTAGAGGCCGATGCTCCCCGCTTCCAGGCCTGGGTGCGAGCCCGACTCGCGGAGAACATCCCTTACGACGTGTTTACCGAACGGATCATGCTCGCAACGAGCCGCGACGGCCACACGCCGGAGCAATACGCCGACGAGGTGAAGAGTTTGTTTGAGGGATACGCGCCGGGTCGCAAGGACCTCGATCTGTACCGCGACCGCAAGACGCTCGACCTCTACTGGCAACGCCGCGGCGCTGACGGCGTTGGCGGTGCAATGCAGGTGGCCCACGCTTTTCTTGGGCTCCGACTCGAATGCGCCCAATGCCACCGCCACCCGCACGACGTCTGGCAGCAGGACGACCTGCTCGAGTTCGCCAACTTCTTCATACGGGTCCGCAAGGTTGGATTCGAAGGTGACAACGAGAAGCGCTTCCCCGATATGGCCGCGCTCAAGAAGCGGTACGACGACGAGGGAAAGAAGCTCGAAGCCGACGTGAAAAAGCGGCGCGAGGTCGACGGCAAGAAACTCGATGAGGAAGCCAACAAGGCGAAGGCCGAGATCGCGAAGAAATCGAAGGCCGGCGGTGAGCTGGAAGCATTAAAGGCGACCGTGGCGCAGGCCGAGGCGTTCCGCCAGGAAACGGCGGCGATGGACAAACGGGCGAAGATGCTGCCCGAGATTGGCCGACGGCTGCTGCAGGCCGAAGTTCGCCTCCTTCCGCAAGGGAAGGCTGCCTCGGTCACCAGCCCGCTCGGCACCCGCGAGGCGAAGGGCCTGCGTCTGCCCGGAGAGGCTTCCGCGACCGCGGTTGCCAACGACCACGACCCCCGTGAAGCGGTCGTGGCGTGGCTGCGGCGGCCGGACAATCCGTACTTCGCGAAGGCGATCGTGAACCGCGTCTGGGCCCACTACTTCGGCCGCGGGATCATCGACCCGCCGGACAACCTGTCAGCGTTCAATCCCGCCACGCATCCGGAACTCTTGAAGGAACTATGCGACGGATTTATCGCCAACAAATACGACCTCCGCTGGTTGCACCGCACGATTTTGAATAGCCGTACATATCAGCAATCGAGCACGCCGGACCCGGCGGCGATCGTTGACCGAGCGAACTACGCCGCCTTTCCACTCCGCCGAATGTCTGCCGAGGTGATGCTCGACGCGCTCAACACGGCCACCGGCACGACCGAAAAGATGGGCATGGAGTATTACCACTGGCCAGACGAGATGAAGACGGTTGACGTGCCATTCTCACCCAAGAACCCATTCGTCGAATTTGTGCTCGAGACCTACGGCCGGCCGAAGCGAAACGCGGCGGTTCAGTGTGACTGCGAGCGCGACGGCGGGGCGTCGGTGTTGCAGGTGCTGGCACTGGCCAACCATCCGCGGGTGTGGGAGAAGATCCGCGAGCCGAACGGGCGGGCAGCGAAGCTGGCGAAGGCGTCGGGAACTGAGTCCGAGAAAGTCGAAGAGCTGTTCCTGGCAACGGTCGGCCGTCTACCAATTGAAGCCGAGCGGAGTGCGTGCTTGGCATATCTGAAAGACGACGGGTCGCCTGAGAAGGGTCTGCAGGGAATATTGTGGGGTTTGATCAATACGCGCGAATTCCTGTTACAGCATTAACGGCTGGCATGGGTGGATGGTGGGGCCATGAAGATCGTGATCCTCGAAGACAACGCCGACCGTCAGGCCATCATGCGACGTCTGCTCGCAGACCGGTTCTGTACGATCGACACCCATTTCTTCGATAATGTCCCCGAGGCAATCGAGTTCCTTGATGTCCACCTCGGTGAGACGCTCGTTGTCGCCCTCGACAACGACCTCGACATGAAACCGGGGCCCGACGGTCGGATGATCGACCAGGGTGAGGGCCGACACGTCGCTGAGTTCCTCGCCGGGCGTCGACCAGCTTGCCCGGTTGTTATCCACACAACGAACTCGGCGGCCGCCGAAGCGATGATCGAAACACTTCGCGGAACAGGGTGGAAGACCCGCCGCGTCATTCCGTTCGACGACATGGCCTGGATCGAGTCCGACTGGTTCCCGGCCATGCGACGGGCGATCGTTGGCCCGATCAAGAAAGTCCGTACCGGGAGCCCCTCATGATCACCTCGCGTCGCGACTTCCTCCGCATCGGCGGCCTCGGCCTGTGCGGCGTCGGTGCGCTCGACGTCCTCAAGGCCCACGCCGCTCCCGATGCGTCCGCCCAGGCCAAGCATATGATCGTCTGCTGGCTCGGCGGCGGGCCGCCGCACCTCGACATGTTCGACATGAAGCCGGACGCCCCAGAAGAGTATCGTGGCCAGTGGAAGCCGATCCGCACCAACGTCGTCGGCTTGCAGATTGGCGAGTTGATGCCGGAACTCGCCAAACGGGCCGATCGGTACACGGTCATCCGCTCGGTAAGCACGCTCAACAAGCCGGGTGACCACAGCCAGGCCCCGCTCTACTGGCTCACCGGCAACCCGCGGCTCACCACCGGGTCGGACGAGTATCCGATGTATGGTAGCGTGGTGAACAAGCTTCGCCCCGGCCCGGCCGACCTGCCCACGTTCGCTGTCCTCGACGAGATCGACGTCCACACTCACAATTCGCTCGCCCGCAGCTTCCTCGGCCCGGCGCACGCACCGTTCGTGATGCAACCGCTCAAGGACAAGGATGCCGTCACCCGCATGCTGACGCCGCAGCTTGAGATGCCGGCGTTCGCCAAGAACGCTGACCTGTTGCGGACACTCGACACGAAGCTCCGCCGCGACGATCGACAGGACGAACTGGTCGCTGGGCTCGACCAGTATCAGCAAACTGCGTTCAACTTGCTCCGGTCGCCAAAGCTTCGCCAAGCCCTCGATTTGAAAAACGAGCCGATGAAGTCAATCGATCGGTTCAAACGGAACAACGTCAAGACACGCTATCCGGCCGGCGATCCACTGCATTTCCTGCTAGCCCGCCGACTGGTCGAAGCGGGAGTGCCGGTCGTTCATTTCAACCTTGGGTACTGGGACTGGCACGGCGACAACTTCACAGCGGGTAAACAGCAGATCCCGATGTTTGATGCCGGCCTGTCGGCTTTACTCGACGACCTGGCTGACCGCGGGTTGCTCGACTCAACGATCGTGTTGGCTCTCGGAGAAATGGGCCGGAAGCCGAAGATCGACAACCCGAAAGCGGCCGGGGCCGGACGCGATCACTGGGACTACGCTCAATTCGTGCTCGCGGCTGGCGGCGGGTTCAAGGGCGGGTGCGTCGTCGGGGCGACCGATAAGCTCGGCGAGCGCGTAACCGACAAGTTCTACAAGGTCGAGAGTTTCGGCCGCACGCTCTATCACCTCCTCGGCATCGACCCGAACACGGTCGTCACCACGCCGGCGAATCGCCCGGTCAAGCTGGTCGTCGAGGACGCGCCGATCATCCGCGAAGCGCTCGCCTGACACGTGCCAGAGGTGCATGCGATTGTAGGATTGTCGCATGCAATGAAATGCAATGCTTCGGGGGGGGTGTGGCAAAAGCGTGGCGATCTTGGCGACCTTACCCAAAAACCCGCGGAAAACGCACTTTTTTGAAAAGGAAGATCGCCAACTGCCAGGGATCAAAAACCTCGTCAAACTTCGAGGCGTTCCCAGTTCGCCTAGCGGGATATCAACGCGCTCAACGCTACACCTCGCGGCCCTTATAGAGTTGACGGCTGAGATACACGTCCTTCTCAGTGAACGGCCCCGGACTCGGGTCGCGAGTCAGGCAGCGGGCGAACATTTCCATCTTGGCATCCAGGTCGTCGGCATGGTGGAGGATCAGCACTTCCGGAATGAGCGGCAGCCGTGGCGAACCCCACTCCGGGTGATTCAAATGCGCGACGAGCATGTGCTCGACCAGTCGCACCAATTCTGGATTCACATCGCCTAGCTCGCTCGCCGTGTCGCGGACCAGATCGCGACCGAGGAACAGATGACCAAGCAGACGGCCGTCAATCGTGAATGCCGCCGGATCGGTAGGTTCCGGCCCAGGTTCGAACTCAAGCGTGCGACCCATGTCATGCAGCACGGCGCCGGCCACGACGACATCGCGATTCAATGGCGGCGCCAAGTCGGGATAGCGCCCGCGATATTGATCCGCGAGCCAGATGCACGAGCGCGTCACGGACAGCGTGTGTTCGAGCAAACCACCGGGGAAGGGATAGAAGCGTTTCTCATGGGCCGGCACGACCAAGAGCCGATCGGCTCGTCGGTCGACAATTGTGCGCGTCAACTTTCGGAGCGGCAAGTCGGCAATCTCAGTGTCGATCAGGCTGGTTAGTTCCGCCAGCATGGCGGCCGAATCGAAGCGCGATCGCTCCACAAGGTCAGCCGGGTTGAAGCCGTCGGCGGCATCGCGTTCCTGAACGTGGCGGATCTGCTGGATATCGATTTGCGGCCCGTATTTAGGATGAATGCCGTACTCGGCCCGAATCTTGAAGAACTGATTGGGCTGCCATTCGGTATCGCATGCTTGAAAGAACGCGCCGTCCCCCCAGGCGACGAAGCCCACCGATCGACGCAGGTCACGGAACTTGCACAAGTAGTATGGCTTGCCGTCGCGCAGTACATTCTTGACGCGCTCGGTCAGCAAGGCGAAAAAAGTGCCTCGGTCCCCTTCCTGGAGATCAGATAGTCGGGTGATTGCGGGTTTGGACATGACGCAACTCGTTCAATCGCGGACCGCCGCGCGTCGGGCAATCAACGCCGCGACGTAGCCGGCTTTGAAGCCGGCGTCAATGTTCACCACGGTCACATTTGCCGAGCACGCATTCAGCATGGTCAAGAGCGGGGCCACTCCACCAAACGCCGCGCCGTAGCCGATGCTCGTCGGCACCGCGATCACGGGGCAGTCGGCGAGTCCACCGACGACGCTCGGCAGTGCTCCGTCCATCCCGGCCGCGACGACGATGACGTCGGCCCAGGCAATTCGCTCGCGTTGGCGCAGGATGCGGTGAATGCCCGCCACGCCAACGTCGGCGACGAGATCGACCTCGGCGCCAATCGCTCGTGCCGTGACAACGGCTTCCTGAGCCACGGGTAGGTCTCCCGTTCCTGCCGTGACTACCAGCACGTGTCCTTTCAAGGGCGGTCGTTCGCCGGCCGGCAACCAGAAGGTGCGCGCCAGGCGATCCTGTTCCGCGTGCGGGAAAGCCTTGGTCAGGTGGGCCGCTTGCTCCGGATTCACCCGCGTGCCGAGGCAGTCCTGCTTCGCCTCCTCGAGTCGGCGAGCAACGCCTTCCACCCATTCGGGCGTCTTGCCTTCGCAAAAGATCACTTCCGGAAAGCCGCAACGTGCCCGGCGATCGAGGTCGACCTGTGCGTAGCCGAGGTCGGCCAGTCCTGGCCGGCCTAGCTGACCGAGCGCCGCGTTGATATCGGTTCGGCCGGCTCGAACGGATTCCAATAACAGTCGCAAATCGTCGGTGGTCATCGCGGTGGATTCTCGCCAGATGTGACTTTTCTAGCAGGGTAGGCCGATTGTTTCACTGACACCCGTCAAACGTCTGAAGAAACCGACAACTCGGTCCTTGGAACCGCACGCGTCGCGCGGCATAATGCACTTCTCATTCTCCCCGACGCTGACTTTTGACGGAAAACTATGGACGGCCCGAATGCGTCGCGGTCCGATCTGGCCGGCAAGATTGCCCGCCTGGTCGAGGAACGCGGCTGGAATCAAGAAGACTTCGCTCGCATCGCCAACCTGAACCGGCACACGGTTCGGGAAATCATCAAGAACGGCAGCGATCGCCGGCTCCGGAATGCCACTGTCAGCCAGTGCGCTGCCGCGCTCGGCTTGCATGTCAACGAACTTCGCGACCTGCCGCTCGACAAATTGCTGCCGCGCATGCATGGCAAGAAGCTGCCCGAAGACGAGGGCGGCCTCAAACTGCTGACCGAGAAATCCACCACCAAGGAATTGCTTGAGTGGCTGGAACGCAATGCCGAACGGGCCGCTCAGCTCACACCCGACGAGGCCACGGAACTGCTCGGCATGGATGGGCCGAACGGCGCCCTTTTGCAGGTGGGCGTTGAACACTGCGTCGAGCGCGTCGAGCGCAAGCGGCGCCTCATGCGGCGCGTTGCGGCGGTTGCGTCCACGGATCACATCGATCTGCTCGAACAAATGGTGAGCCTGCTGTTCGACAAGATTCAGACGCCGCGGGCGTAAAACTCTCTCGTCAAACTTGGCGTCGAACTGCCCGCAATTGCCGATAATCGCTGGAACGGCGGAACGACACGTCGATCAAGTCGGCCCAGGCATCGGTCGGCGGCCAGACGGGCGAGTTCGCCTCCGACGCGTCGAGCCGGACGGGCGCGTTTACGCCGTCGGAAGCCCATACTGATGCTTCGGCCGTCACCGGCGGATACACACCGAGCAGTGCGCCGCGCGGCAAGATGGCCAACGCTCCCACCGTGCGCGGCTACGACATCATCGGTGAACTCGGTCGGGGCGGCATGGGCGTCGTTTACAAAGCCCGGCAAATCGGGCTGGAACGGCTCGTCGCACTGAAAATGATCCTCGCCGGCGCCCATGCCCGGCAAAAGGACCTCGACCGATTCCGAGCCGGGGCTCAGGCCGTCGCGCGCTTCCAGCATCCGAATATCGTTCAGATCTACGAAGTGGGCGAGACCGAGGGCCTGCCGTACTTCTCGCTTGAATTTGTCGATGGCGAGACTCTCGCCGGCCGCATCGCGCGTGAGCCGCAGCCGCCCAAGTTCGCGGCCGAGACGATGGAAGCGATCTCCCGGGCCATGCAATACGCCCACGAGCGCGGCGTTGTTCACCGTGACTTGAAGCCGGCCGACGTGCTGATCACCACCAACGGGACGCGGAAAGTGATGGACTTCGGCCTCGCCAAGCGGCTCGAACAGGACTCGGGAACGACACAGGCGGGCACGGTGCTCGGCACGCCGAGCTACATGGCCCCGGAACAGGCGATGGGCGACACCGACAAGGTCGGCCCCTTGGCGGATGTCTACTCGCTCGGCGCCATGCTCTACGACATGCTCACCGGCCGGCCGCCGTTCAGCGGCTCGAGCGTGCTCGACACCCTGGAGATGGTCCGCACGCGTGAACCGGTTCCTCGAAGCCGCCCGCTGCGACGCACGCTTCGCGCCGCTTTTGGCAAAGGTGCCAATGCCGACGATTCCAAAGGCCGATGACTGAACTACTTCTTTCGTGCCATCGCCTTCTGCACCGCCGTCCCCAAATCGGCCGGCGTCGGAGCGACTTCGATGCCGGCTTTCTTGAGTGCCGCGATCTTGTCCTGAGCCGATCCGCTGCCGCCCGAAATGATCGCCCCCGCGTGGCCCATGCGTCGCCCCGGCGGGGCCGTCTGGCCGGCGATGAACGCGGCGACCGGCTTCTTCACGTTCTTGGCGATGAACTCCGCCGCCCGTTCTTCGGCCGTGCCGCCGATCTCGCCAATCATCAGAATTGCTTCCGTCGCCAGGTCGGCCTCGAAGAGCTTCAACAGATCGATCTGGTTCGTGCCGATGATCGGATCGCCGCCGATGCCAACACAGGTCGACTGGCCGAGCCCAAGGGCCGAGAGCTGGAACACCGCTTCATACGTTAACGTGCCCGATCGACTGATGACGCCGACCGGTCCAGGCTTGTGGATGTAGCCGGGCATGATGCCAATCTTGCACTGGCCCGGCGTGATGACGCCCGGGCAGTTCGGACCCACGAGCCTCACGTCCGGCTTCGTGTCCAGGAAGCGCTTCACCTTCGCCATGTCGAGGACGGGGATGCCTTCCGTGATCGCGACGATGACCTTGATGCCCGCGTCGGCCGCTTCCATGATCGCGTCGGCTGCGGCCGGCGGCGGGACGAAGATCATCGACGCGTTGGCCCCCGTCTTCGCCACCGACTCGGCGACAGTATTGAAGAGCGGAAACCCTTCCTTGACGGTCCCGCCCTTGCCCGGCGAGATGCCGCCGACCATTTGCGTGCCGTACTCGCGGCACTGGATCGCATGGAACGTGCCGGCCTTGCCCAGCCCCTGACAGATCACGCGCGTATTGCGGTCAACGAGAATGCTCATAGCTCTTTGGTGGTGGTGGGTTGATCGTGTTATTGCTTTTCAAAATCGCTGACGAGCCACTCGCCGGTCGCCGCGTCCTTCGTGGCCTTCACGGTGTGCTTGTCCTTCTTGTTCCCGGCATCCATCAGGGCGACGAAGACGATGGTATCCTTGCTCGAACCGTGGTCGGTCGGCGTCAGGGTGTAGCTTGTGTAGTCGCTCCTCCAAGAACGCAGCTTGCCATCGATGAAACCGGGGCCGTAATCGTAGCCCTGTTGGGTGTCCGATTTGTCGGCAACTGGCGAAAGGGTTTTCCTCCAGGCCGCCGCCATGAGACCATGCGCTTGCCGCACGTCGCCGCCCAGCATGACGTCGAGGAAATTGCGCACGGTGTCGTGAGCGGCGGCCATGCTCGCGTCGGCCGGCACTTTGATCTCGGCGCCCTGGCGGCCCGACGTGTGCAGCCAATCAGCGTGACCGTTCACAAGGCGAAGCGAAAACGCCGTCGACCTTTCCGATTCCTTCTTGTTCGGGAAAATTGCGAGCCCGCGGAGGGCCACCGCTTCGCCGACCTTATCTTCCTCGCTAACTTTGAACGTGGCACCCTTGAATTGTTCGAGCCATTCCTTGGCGACCGCGTCGCCATCCTTGCCCGGAGGGGCCAACTTCTTCTTGAATGCCGATGTCAGCCTGTCGGGAGCGACCTTGCCGTCGCCGAGGTCCTTGAGGAAGGCGTCGGCTTGTTGCCGAGCCGTCGGTCCACTCGGAGTGACCGGGGCCGAGCCGCCCTTGCCGCTGGCACTCCCCTCCGAACTGCCTGGCTTCGACTTCCCGCCGTCGCACCCGACTACCAAGGCCGCCGCTAGCAAGGCGGCCAACCATCGTCGATCCATCGTGAGCCGCATAGGTGTACCTCGTGTTGCATTCAGATTTGGAGTGCGGCGGCTCGACGCCGCTTTCTTTCTTTGTGGACGGCGAGAAAGAAAGAAAGAAAGCGGCGTCGAGCCGCCGCACTCCAAAGTTCATTTTGCCGCAGCGACCACCATCTTCGCCGCATCGGTTAAGCCGGGGGCTGACTGGATCATCGGCAACTCGCCTTGCACGCTCTTCAGGATCTCGCGGGCCTTGTCGACGTTGGTGCCTTCGAGCCGGACGACGACCGGCACCTTGAAACCGACTTCGCGGCCGGCCTTCACGAGGGCCTCGGCGATCAGGTCGCATTTGGCAATGCCGCCGAAGATGTTGACCAGGACGCCCTTCACCTTCGGGTCGGACAGGATGATGCGGAACGCCTCAATGGCTGCCTCGGGCGTCACGCCGCCGCCCACGTCGAGGAAGTTGGCCGGCTCACCGCCGTGATACTTGATGATGTCCATCGTCCCCATCGCCAGGCCGGCCCCATTCACCAGGCAGCCGATGTTGCCGTCGAGTTGGATGAAGTTCAGATTGGCGTTCGCGGCCCGCACCTCGACCGGGTTCTCCTCGCCGAGATCGCGGAGGCCTTCGAGTTCCTTGTGCCGGAACAGCGCGTTGTCGTCGAAGTCGATCTTGGCATCGAGAACGACGACGTCGCCCTTCTTCGTGATGGCCAGGGGGTTGATCTCCGCGAGCGTCGCGTCTTTTTCCAGATACACCTTCGACAGGGCGAGCATGATCTTTTCGACCTTCTCGACCTGATCGCCGGCGAAGCCCAGCTCGAACGCGAGCCGACGGGCCTGATACGGCAGCAGCCCCGTCTCCGGCGACACGGGCACACGCTTGATCAGTTCCGGCGTCTCGTGGGCGACCTTCTCGATGTCCATCCCGCCCGCGGCGCTCGCCATCAGAATCGGCACGCCGAGCGCCCGGTCGAGGACCATTGCAACGTAAAACTCCTTGGCCGGCTCCGCGTCCGCTTGAACGATCAGCGTGCGAATCGGCTGCCCCTCGGGCCCAGTCTGAATCGTGACGAGCGGGTATTTGAGCATCGTCTCGGCGATCGTCTTCGCCTTCTCACGCGAGTTGACGAACTTAACGCCGCCGAGCTTGTCGGCAATGCCCTTGAGCTGCCCGGCCCCGCGGCCGCCGGCGTGGATTTGCGCCTTGACCATCGCCCCGCCGCCGTTGCTGAGCTTGTCGAACGCGGCCGCCGCCTCGTCCGGCGTCTTGGCAACGATGTGCTTCGGGACGTTGGCCCCGGCGGCGGCGAGCAGTTCTTTGGCCTGATATTCGTGAATCTTCATGGGGTGGTTATTGCAAAGTCAGAGTGTTGGAAATCGGTGTTGGAGTGCCACGCATGCCGAACGTCTGTCGACCGAGGTAGACTGTCGTGCCGCGCTGGAAGCCGCGACCCATGCGGCCAAACGACTCGACGGTCATCGTGCCTTGTTGATCGAAGATGAAATTAAACCGGGCGATGCTCACGTCGGCTTGGCCAGGTTCCTTCACCACGGCAACGATGTCTGTGCCGCCAATCGGCCGTCCATTGGGAAACTTGTAGTCGAATTCGAGCGATCCACCGGGACCGAATCTACCGAGCCGCAAATTCGAAATCGTCGCTTGATTGCCCGCGCCAATACCTGGAGCGGCGGGCGCGGGAACGTTCGGGAAATTGGGCATCTCCGGGGCTGCCGGCATGCCGGGCCCACCAGCCATCGCCGGTCCACCAGGGCCCATCGGACCGACAGGGGCCATCGGATTCATGTTGACCATGGGCGGCGGATTGTTGACGACGAATTGCGGCTGCGGCTGTTGTGCCGGCCGGCTGCGGAGCGCCAAATACGCCCCGAAGCCACCCAGTGCAATCAGGACAAACACGCCGGCAATGACTCCAATGATGATGGGCGCCTGATTCGAGCCGCCCGAACTCGACTTGCGTCGCGACCGCGGATCGTCGTAGTAGTCATCGTCATCGTCGTCGAAACGTCGGCGTGATCGCGTTCGCGGACGGTCATCGTCATCGTCGTCGTAATAATCGCGGCGGGGCATGGAGGTATCCCGACGAGGAGTGAAGGCTTCGTCAGGATACGGCAGTCGAGCCGGGTTTTCCACGGGCGAGCGCACTTGGGAAATCGCCCCCGTGTTTAACCGGCGATTTCGTAAAACACGCCAGACGACTTCCTCCGCAAACTCTCCCACATGTCACGTCAACTCTTGCTTTGGGCCTTTACGTCATCCCTCGCCGGATTCCTGTTCGGCTTTGACACGGTCGTCATCTCCGGCGCCGAGAAGGTAATTCAGAATCTCTGGCAACTCAGCGCGGAACTTCACGGTTTCGCAATGGCCTCCGCCCTGTGGGGCACCGTCGTCGGCTCACTGGTCGGCTCGTGGCCGGCCGATCGGTTCGGCCGCCGAGCGACGTTGCTGTGGATCGGACTGCTCTATCTGGTGTCCGCGGTTTGGTCGGGTCTGGCGCCCGACGTCTATTCGCTGATCATCGCCCGGTTCATCGGCGGGCTCGGCATCGGCGTCTGCACCGTCGCGGCGCCGATGTACATTTCCGAGATCGCTCCGCCGCAATACCGCGGCCGATTGACGGGGATGTTCCAGTTCAACATCGTGTTCGGCATCCTCGTCGCTTTTCTCTCGAACGCTCTGCTTGCACGAATTGGTGAAGACGCCTGGCGCTGGATGCTCGGCGTCGTCGGCGTGCCGGCGCTCATTTACACGCTGCTGTGCTTCTCGTTGCCGGAGAGCCCACGTTGGCTGATCGCACGCAAGAAAGACCGCGCGGGCGGCATTGCGGTGCTCGCAAGAATCAATCCGACGGCTACGCAGGCCGAGTTGGATGCACTTGCCAATGAGATCGCCCACTCACCGACAAAAACGGAAACGCGTGGCTTCTGGTCGCGCCGGCTGCGCACGCCGATCGTGCTCGCCTTCTTGATTGCTTTCTTCAATCAACTGTCTGGCATCAACGCGATCCTCTACTTCGCGCCGCGCATTTTCGAACTCACCGGTCTCGGCGAGCAGGCGGCACTGCTGCAATCGGTCGGCATCGGCGTAACCAATTTGATCTTCACGTTTGTCGGACTTTGGCTGATCGATCGGCTTGGTCGGCGGACGCTCATGTACATCGGCTCATTCGGCTACATTGCATCGCTCGGTGCTTGTGCCATCGCCTTTTTCACTGGCAACTACGCGATCGTGCCCGTGTGCATCTTCGCCTTCATCGCTGCCCATGCCGTTGGCCAGGGGGCGGTGATCTGGGTGTTCATCTCCGAGATATTTCCGAACGCCTATCGCGCGGCCGGCCAGTCACTCGGCAGCTTCACGCACTGGATCTTCGCAGCTTTGCTGACGACGTTTTTTCCGCTCATGGTTTCTCTTCTAGCGCCAGGTGTCGTTTTCCTAATCTTCACCGGGATGATGGTGCTGCAATTGGTCTGGGTGGCGACGCAAATGCCGGAGACGAAGGGCATCCCGCTGGAGGAAGTTGAGCGGAAGCTGGGGATCGAGAACGTAGCCGGGATGGAAGATTACGTCGAGGATTACAAGGATTAGTTTTGTAGCTGAATTCGTAAGAATTCAGTCGCCCGACGTCGGCGAACTGAATTCTTACGAATTCAGCTACGAGGGCTTTGTTGCACCCGGAGTTCATGATGCGGTCCAGCTCCCTCGCGTTTGCGCTTTGCTTCATGGTTGCCGCGTTCCCTGCTCATGCTGACGAGCCGGACGTTCTCTTCGCTGACTTCGAAGGCGCGACCTACGGCGACTGGGTTGTGACCGGCACAGCATTCGGAACAGGGCCGGCCAAGGGTACGCTGCCCAATCAAATGCCGGTCACCAGCTTCAAGGGCAAGGGACTCGTCAACTCCTACCTGGGCGGTGACAAAAGCACCGGGACGCTGACGTCGCCGGAATTCACCATTGCCCGCAAACACATCAAGTTCCTTATCGGCGGCGGCGGATTCGCTGGCAAAACGTGCATGAATCTGATCGTCGATGGCAAGGTCGTGCGCACCGCGACCGGACCTAACCTGGAACCCGGCGGCAGCGAGGAGCTGCATCCGGAATCGTGGGATGTCGGCGACCTCATGAGCAAGAAGGCCAAGATCGTCATCGTCGACGACGCGACCGGTGGATGGGGCCACATCAATGTCGACGACATTGTCTTCAGCAACACACCCGTCAAGAAGCCTGTGCGTGAAATCGTTGCCGCGAAGAAATACTTGCAGTTCCCGGTCAAGAACAAGGGGCCGATGCGCCACGTGAAGGTACTGGACGGTAAGGACACGGTGGCCGAGTTCACGATCGAACTCGCGGACGGCACGCCGGACTGGTGGGCGCCGCTGGACGTCAGCAAATTACGCGGCAAGACGCTGCGCATCGAGCTGAAACAACTGCCGGAAGACTCCAAGGCGCTCAACGCGATCGCGGCCGTGGATCGAGTGACGGGGGCCGACAGCCTTTACACCGAGAAGCTGCGTCCGCAGTTGCACTTCTCGCCGAGCCGCGGCTGGAACAATGACCCGAACGGCATGGTGTACGCGGACGGCGAATGGCACCTCTACTTTCAGCACAATCCCTATGGCGTTGACTGGGGCAACATGCACTGGGGCCACGCGGTCAGCAAAGATTTGGTCCGTTGGGAAGAGTTACCGATTGCGCTGTCGCCGCGCAAGTTCGGCGACTGGGCTTTCTCCGGCAGCGCTGTTGTTGATCGCGACAACACGTCCGGCTGGAAGTCCGGCGAGAACGCCCTACTGGTCGGGGCTTACACAAGCACCGGCCGCGGCGAGTGCATCATCTATTCCAACGACCGCGGGCGCACGTGGACTGAATTCGAAGGCAATCCGGTCGTGAAGCACGCCGGCCGCGATCCGCGCTTGCTCTGGCATGCACCGTCCAAACGTTGGATCATGGCTGTCTACGACGAGACCGATCGCAAGCGCTGGATTGCCTTCTACACGTCGCCGGACCTGAAGACATGGACCTATCGCAGCCGCATCGAAGGCTTTTACGAGTGTGCCGATCTGTTCGAGTTGCCCGTCGACGGCGACTTGAAGAAGTACAAGTGGGTGCTGACGGCCGCGAGCAGCGACTACATGGTCGGCGCCTTCGACGGCGCGACCTTTACGCCGGAAACCAAGATGCTGCGCGGCAACCAGGGCCGCGGCTTCTACGCGGCCCAGACGTTCGCCAACGCTCCCAACGGGCGCATTATCCAGATCGGCTGGCTCCAGGCCCCGTCGCCGGGCATGTCGTTCAATCAGGCGATGTCGTTGCCGATCGAGCTGGGATTGAAGTCGACTGCCGATGGCCCGCGATTGACGCATAGACCGGTGAAAGAATTGAGCGCCCTGGGGTGGAGGTCGAACTTGCCCCAAGAGTCCGCGTTGAAAGCGAACAATCCGTCCCTCAAGATCAATGCCAGCGAGCTCCTGCAAATACATGTGACGCTCGTGCCCGACGAGGCGGCCCGGTGTACGCTGACGGTTCGCGGCGTGCCGTTGGCGTACGACGCGAAACTTCAGGAACTGCGCGTCGGCGATCACAAAGTGAACGTCCCGCTACGCGACGGCAAGCTGGCCCTGCGCGTGTTTGTCGATCGTACGGCCTTCGAGATCTTCACGGCGGACGGCCTGACCTACGTTCCGATACCCGTGATTCCGAAGGCGGACGACATGACCGTCACTTTCGCGGTGACGGCGGGCAACGTCAAGGTCGAGCAATTCCAGGTTGATGAGCTGACTTCGATCTGGAAGAAATGACAGGGCCGCGTGGTACGGCCCACTGTCGACAATTCCACGCGATAGGTTCAGGTCAAACCGACGCACCATGCGAGCCCATGCTGCCCGCAACCAGCACCGCCCCGCCCTCCAAATTCGCCTTGATCCGCCGTAGCGCCTCGGCCGATTCCTCCAGGACTTGGTTGCGTTTGTAGATGCGGTCGACCAATGGGTACAGGACGCCGTGCGGCTTCCAGTAGTAAAGCTCGCGCTCGTAGTGCGTGCCGTCAGGGTGCTCGGTGAATCGGTACGAAATGATCCCATTGATGCCGATGTTCGATTCGCCGTCGATCCGCCAGTGGTGCGGGGCGGAGCGCTCGGTGACGGTCCACGTCATGAACCCTTTGCCGCCGACGGAGCGGATCTCCTCGATGACTTGCTCGCCAATGTGCAGCGAGTGGTCCGTTACCCCGGTGACACCGATCGTGACCGGGTGCCAGTGGACCCAGCTCGCGGGCATCGTCACGTAATCAAACACCTCCGCAATGGGGCGATGGATGGTGATCGCGTTGTAGACGCGGGACACCGAGTGCGCGATCTGTTCCATGACAGTCTCCATTATCGGACTCGGGCATGTTGATCATAGCACGATGTGCCGGTGGCCGTGCGGCGTGTTTCTCCCCTCTCGCGAAGGGGAGAACGGGAGCCGGAATGCTGCCTCGTTGGCAGTCGTTCGTGCAAATCAACAATTTTCCGTGCGCCTTTCCTCCCAACACCCCTCATGATGATGTCACCCGCTTCGAGGGCGCGCCGATGTCCGATCGTGTTGCCGATCAACTTGCTCGCACGGTTCGTGCGGCCGTTCGGCGTGTGGCGCGGCCGACGGCGGATGTCGATTTGCTCGATGCGTTTCACAGGACACGGGATCCGGCGGCGTTCGCGGGGTTGGTGCAACGGCATGGGCCGCTCGTATTGGCGGCATGTCGAACCATTCTCCCCAACGCTGCCGACGCCGATGATGCTTGTCAGGCCGCGTTCGTCGTATTGCATCGCAAGGCGCACACCATTCGCGATGGCCGCACGCTCGGCGGCTGGCTGTTCCGTGTAGCGCGACGGACGGCTCTCGAAGTGAAGGCAACGTCCGCGCGACGTCGTGAACGCGAGGCCCGGGCCGCCCGGCCGGAGCCGGTCTCAGCTCCCGACCTGTCATGGCGCGAGGCGTGTGCAATCTTGCACGAGGAACTCGATCGCCTGCCGCCACGGTATCGGTTGCCGTTGATCCTCTGTTACCTTGAAGGCAAGACGCGCGACGAGGCGGCGGCGGCACTCGGTTGGACGTCTGATTCTGTCCGTGGGCGGGTCAACCGCGGCCGCGAACGACTCCGCAAACTGCTCGAGAAACGCGGCGTCACCCTTTCGGCCGGACTGCTGGCGGCGGTTGCCGTGCCGGCCGGCGTGCCGACGTCGATGTTCGCGGCTGTCGTGTGTCCATCGCCGACCGTGGCCGCGGTCGCCCAGGCCGTGGCCGCGACGACGCGAGCCTTTCCGATCGGCAGCGGGCTCGTCCTCGCGGCAGGTCTGCTTGTCGGGGCTGTCGTGCTCGGCTCGGGTCCAGGTGCACCGCCGCCGGCCGATCCGCCCGCGAAGAAAAACCCGATTGAAGCCGTTCAATCAAAACAGCGTGGCGACTCGCTCGGCGACCCGCTGCCCGAGGGGGCCATCGCCCGGCTTGGCACGTTGCGGCTCAATCATGGCGACGGGCTCAGCGTGCTGCTCTTCACGCCGGATGGCAAGTCGATCGTGTCCGTCGGCCACGGTCAGGCCCGCGTGTGGGATGCGGCAACGGGCGTCGAGAGATTGCAATTCTCAACCGGCACGCCCGAGTGGGACGATCAGCCCGTGGTCTCCGCCGACGGCAAGCAAATGACGCACCTCGTCCAACGATTCGGAGGTGATCCCCTTCATGTATTTGACCTGGAGACCGGTAAGGAATTGCGATCCGACGAGTTGAAGAGAGAAAAGGGGAAGCGCACCGAGATCTCGGTCTATCGCCGCAATGCCATGTCGCCGGACGGCCAGGTCGCGGTGTTGCATCTGCCCAACGCGGTCGTGAGCTTTGATATCGCGACTGGCAAGGAATTGTACGGGATAAACTTCAAGGATCCGCGAGAGGTCAAGTCGATCGCCTTCGCCAGTCCAGACCGGTTGGTCGCCACTTACGGCAAACAATGGATTGGAATTTATGACGGGAAGACTGGCGAGCAGAAACTCTTCTTTCAAACCGCGGGACCGGTCGGCCTGATCGCCGGCTCGCTCGACGGCAAGCTGTTCGCCACGCTCGAACATCTTCAAGACGACATCGATCACACCAAGACGACCGATACGGTGCGCATCTGGGATTTGGCAACCGGCAAGAAACTCCACGAAATCACGAGCCGGCCCGGCCGTTTCTTCATGGGAGTCGGCTTCTCGAACGACGGCAAAGCGATGTACGCCTTCAGCACCGGACGGGCCGGACGCGAGGTGACAATCTGGGACACGGCCACCGGCAAAGTTATTACCGAGATTCAGGCTTCCTTTGGGCAGGCGATCGCACTGAGCCCCGATGGCAAGCGTCTCGCCGCCGGCGACAACAGCGGCAAGTTCGACGTGTGGAATCTGGGCACGGGCAAACCGCTGGCCCCGGCCGAAGCGACCGCCTCTGTCGGCTCGGTGTTCCTCTCGCGCGACGGCAGCCGCGTGACGACCATCGGCCGCACGCTGATCACCAACTGGAACGCGACCAATGGTGAATTGCTCAGCTCGACCGTCCTGCCGGACCACGTGAACGAGCCGCCAGCGTGCCAATTCTCCGGCGCCGGTCGCTATGCCAACCTGATTCTGCGTGGCGACAAAGAGACGTCGATCCGCGTTTGGGACGTCGCCGCGGGCAAATCGATTCAGACGATCCCGATTGCCGACGTGCCGTTTCGATCGACGGTCGCGGTCACTCCAGATTCGACGCGGCTCGCGGTTCTGCTCGATGGTAAACCGCAAACGGTGAGCATTCGCGATGCAAAGACGGGCAAGGAATTAACCTCATTCAAACTCGACGAGCCTGAGGGTCCCGGCAAGTTGCACCTCGCGCCCGGCAAGTTGTACTTCATCGACGACGGGCGCACGCTTGTGGTGACTGGACATCGTACGATTGGTTACTCCATTCCCGAGGGCACCAAACGCTTCGCCTGGACGCTCAACATTGAACCCGATGATTCTGGCCTTCTGCGTCCGGGGGATTCGCTGGTGCTTTCGCCCGATGGTTCGCTGGCCGCGTGCATCGCAAGCATTGGCTGGAAGCCCGAGGATCGCGCTGCGGATCAAATCGCTCTGTTCGACGGCCGGACCGGCAAGGTCGTGCGCCACCTCGGCAGTAAGCATACGCATGGCTACCACCGCATCACCTTCTCCGCCGATGGCCGACTGCTCGCGGCGGCCGACGGCAACGACGTTCGCATCTGGGAAACTGCGACCGGCAAGGAATTGCGATCGTATTCCGGCCATCGCAATTTCATCGAGACCCTCTCGTTCAGCGGCAACGGCCGTCGCCTCGCCTCGGCCAGCCACGACAGCACCGTTCTGATCTGGGACCTGACGGCGGGCATGAAGAACACGTTTACCGATGCGTGGGCCGACCTGTTGAGCCCCGACGCCATCACCGCCTACGCGGCGATCTTCCGCCTGAGCGAGGCCGTCGTCGACGACACACTGCCGCTTTTGCGCAAGAATCTACGTGCACTCACGCCCGCCGAGGCCGATCGCATGCGTCAGTGGATCGCCGACCTGAATAGCGACCAGTTTCGCATCCGCGACAAGGCCTTCAAGGAGCTTGCCGAACTCGGCCCGCTAGCCGGCACCGCGTTGCAATCGGCAATGGCGAAGAAGCCATCCGCCGAGACGGCTAATCGCATCGAGCAATTGCAAGCCAAGTTAATCGGTCCGCCGTCGACCGGCGAAGTGTTGCGCACCTGGCGAGCGCTGGCCGTGCTTGAAATGAAGAGCACGCCGTCGGCGATCGCGTTCTTGAAAGAGCTGGCCGCCGGTGACGCGGACGGCTGGCTGACCGCGGAAGCGAAGGCGTCGCTTCGGCGAATCGCCGCGATGACCCACGATTGAATCACCGTCCGCTGGCATCCATACAAAACGCCTGGGGAACAAATTGCCTGGGCATCGAGATTGGCAACCGCGAATTCCGTGATGACCGATGGAGCAAGCGTCAACTCTTGCCCTCGTTGCGGCAGCGATTGGCTCGCCGGCGGCGCTTTGCAAACCATTCGCACCTGTCGCGATTGCGGTCTGCGTTTCCTCCCGCCGACGCCGCGCTGGGAACGCAAGCTTGTTGCTCTGGTCCTGATTGTTCCCAGTCTGATTGGCCTGATTATCGCGGGCTTTGGCATTGCCCTCGCGGTCAATGCGCCGCCGAAGGACGAGGGCGCTGTCATCGCCGGGCTCGCCTGCGGCGCCGTTTTTGGCGTCGCGTCCATCATGGGGATGGTCCTCGGCGTACGTGAATGGCGTGTCCGGCGTCAAAATGCGACTGTCATTCCCGACGCCGACGAACGGCCGCCCAGTCCGGCCCTACCAGCGGATCGGGCCATTGAAATTGCCCACGCGATCGCCCACGAGCATCGGGCCACGCACATCGCGAAGCAAATCAACAATATCACGCCACGCCGTGTCGCCACGGCACGCGCTCGATTCGCCCAGGCCATGACCGATGACGAGACGCCGCTCGTCATGGTCGACACGACCATGCTGCGCCGCGGCGGCGCGGGCTTTCTGATCACCAATCGCGCCTTCTATTCAAGCCACATGCCGATGCCGATCAATCTCGCCGACATGCGGCAAATTGTCCATCGGCCACCGGACAAACAGACGCAGGTAATGCTGCACGTCGTCGTCGGCCTGACGCATTTCTTTCCGCCCGCGGCGATCTTGATGGTGTTCCTGATGTTTGGCCGCCGGCACCGGTTCCGCCATGTGTTGACGATCAACGACCGCATCGTTCATGTGGCACAGAAGCCGATGACCTGGCCCTTTTGGGTTGATCTGCTCGTTGCGCTCTCGTCGGAATTGCAACCTGCGTCGGTCGACCGTAGCGACATGTTGCTCGAAGTCTATTCATCCGACCCCGCGGTTGAGCCGGTAAGCATTGCCGAACCGCCCACGGAAGCCATCGACCGGGCGATTCGGTCGTTGAATGGAACCAGCCTCAACACTGTGCGCTTGTGGAATGATGCGGAGCGAACCGGGGGTCTCGAAATTGTTGCTGGCGAGAATGTGTATTACTGGCGAGAATTGCCCAACGGTGAAGCGGAAGCGTATGCGGACGTCGAAGCCGTCATCGCCCGAGCGCTGCAATTCAACGATCGGTAGAATGAATTCGAACGGTTCACCGGCATGGCCATGCAGACACTCGATCCCGATACCCTGGCCCGCATCCGCTCGCTGGAGCTGCGCGCCCGCCAGACCGTCGAGGGGTTTGTCACCGGCGGCCATCGCAGCAAGCATCACGGCTTCGCCGTCGAATTCGCCCAGCATCGCGAGTACGTCGCTGGCGACGACATTCGGCACATCGACTGGAAGGTCTACGGCCGCAAGGAACGCTTCTACCTCAAGCAATACGAGCTCGAAACCAATCTCGTCTTGTGGCTGCTCGTTGACGCCAGCGAATCGATGCGCTATGGTTCGAGCGAAGTCACGAAGTACGATCTCGCCTGCACGGCCGCGGCCTCGCTCGGCTATCTGGTCGTTCAGCAGACCGACAGCGTCGGCGCGGCCACATTCGATTCGCAGGTGCGACAGTTCCTGCGGCCGGCCAGCCAGGCAACCCATCTGAAGGACGTCTGCCGCGTGTTGGCTGGCGGCGCATCGGATGAGAAGTCGAAGATCGGCCCCGTTTTGCACGAGGCGGCCGAGCGCTTTGTGCGCCGCGGCGTCGTTGCGGTTTTCAGCGACCTGTTCGACGAACCCGCCGAGGTGCTCGCGGGCCTCAAGCATTTGAAGTATCAGCGCCACGACGTGGTTGTCTTCCATGTGCTCGACGGGGCCGAGATCGAGTTTCCCTTCCGGGAATCGACGTTGTTTCATGGTCTGGAGCAGTTACCTGAACTGTTGACCGATCCGGTTGGTGTGCGCGAGGGATATCTGCAAGAGTTCACCGCCTTTCGGAAAGAATTGCAGACGGGCTGTCGGCTCCATCACATCGACTACGTGGAATTGCGTACGGACAAAGATTTGGGTCTGGCGCTGGCCGAGTATTTGGTGCGGAGGGCGAGCCGGTAGGCGCTACGCCGCAAGCGGCGTCGTGGAGGTCGTCATGCGGTTGCTCACCTTGCTGGCCGTCCTACTCGTTGCCGGCATCGCGTCGGCCCAGAAGTTCGACAAGCAGAAACTCCTCGAAGCCCAAACGTTTTGGGACAACAAGGACTGGGACTGGTACAAGCAGAACATCCCCTTCTTCGACTGCCCCGATCCGGATCTGGTCACCACCTACTACTACCGCTGGGAGTTGCTGACCAAACATCTGACCTACGGCTCGCCGAACGGCGGCTACTCGTTCACTGAATTCATCGACCGGCCATTCTGGTCGGTGGCCTACGGCAGCATCAGTTGCCCGGCGGGGCTGCAGCTTTATGAGGCACGGTGGCTGCGGGACTCATGGGCCGCGCGCGATTATCTGCGCTACTGGTTCAAGACGGCTGGCGCAGAGCCACGACGATACAGCACTTGGCTCGCCGATGCCGCGGTAGCGGTTGATGACGTCATGCCGTTTTGGCCGTCTTCAATTGGAACCTTGCTCCCCGACCTCGTGAAGAACTTTGAAGCGTGGGAGAAAGAGCACTTCGACAAGGATGTGGGTCTGTTCTGGCAGACCGGTCACGACGACGGGATGGAATTCAACATCAACAGCCGGCAGACGCAGGACATCGTGCGTGGGGCGCCTGCCTATCGGCCGACGCTCAACTCGTACATGTACGCCGATGCGCTGGCGATCGCTCGGATCGCTGACCGCAAGGGCGAGGGAGCAACGGCTGACCTTTATCGGAAGAAGGCGGCCGCGCTCAAGGATAACGTGCAGAAGAAGCTCTGGGACCCCAAACGCCAGTTCTTCTTCCCGATGGCCAAGCGCGATGAGGAGCGTGACGGCTTCAAGGTCAAGGCGGCATCGCTCACCTATCAAACCGGCCAGTTCGCCGGCAACGAGCATGGCCGCGAGTTGATCGGTTACGTGCCCTGGCAATTCAATTTGCCCGATCCCGGTTACGAAGCCGCCTGGAAGCCGCTGATGGACACGGACGGTTTTCTGGCGCCGTTCGGCCCAACCACTGTCGAGCGCAAAGACCCGCTCTTCAAGATTTCGCCAACGTGTTGCTGGTGGAGCGGCAACTCTTGGCCGTACGCGACTTCGCAAACGCTCACGGCGATGGCCAATTTGTTGCAGAACTACAAGCAGGATGTCGTCACGAAAGACGACTACATCAAGCTACTGACGACTTATGCAAAGACTCACCGCAAGAACGGCAAGCCGTACATCGCCGAGGCATGCAATCCGGACACCGGTTCATGGCAGGGGCACGACAGCTTCAATCACAGCGAGCACTATTTTCACTCGAACTATATCGATCTCATCATCACGGGACTGATTGGGCTTCGTCCGCAAGATGACTGGAAAGTTCATCTGCACCCATTGGTCCCGGACTCGTGGGATTATTTCGCGCTCGTCGATGTTCCGTTCAAGAATTTCACCGTGAGCGTCTATTGGGACCGAACAGGCAACCGATATGGGCTCGGAAAGGGGATGCATGTCATCTATACCAGCACCCATTCATTCGACCGTGTGAAGCCAGTCGCCGTTGGAAGAGGAGGAGGAACGTTTTTTGGCACAGCTCCAAGAAGCAGAACCAACTTTGCCGTGAACAATGATGGCGCCTACTTTCCGCGCGTATTGGCATCATTCACGGGTCAAGGATCGTCCACCTCGAAACTGATTGACGGCAACTATTGGTATCATGTCTCGCCGCCGAACCGGTGGACGTGCGAGGGCTCGCCGAACAAGACCGATTGGTGTGCCATCGACTTTGGCGTGAAACGAAAGATCAACAAAGTTATGCTGTACGTCCTTGATGATGGCGAGAAGGTCACTCCGCCGCAAAAGATCCGCGTGGAGTATTGGAACGGGAAGGATTGGAAACCGGTGTCCCTACCATATGGGGGCGACGCACTGCCCGAGCCGCGCGGCCGAGAGCCATACGTCATTGTGTTCCCGACCGAGAACACACAAAAAATTAGAGCCTTGCTCACCCACCGCGACGGATCCCGGAGTGGCCTGAGCGAATTCGAAGCCTGGGGGGAAATACACCACTCCGAATCGGATGGAAACATCGAACCCGCCCCCATGCCCGCCGGCAACTTCGCCTTCAACCCCGACGGCAAGCCGTTCCCGAAGGCCTCCGCGTCGTTCACCTCGCGGTTCGACAAGGTCGAGTTTGCCAACGATGGCAAGGTGAACTTTGCCGGCAGCCCGAACAATCGGTGGACGAGCTACGAGTCGCCGAACGCGAGCGATTGGCTCGAGATCGACTTCGGCGTCAAGAAGACCTTTCGCCGCGTCGAGCTGGCCATCTACGACGATCGCGGCGGCGTGCAGGCCCCGGCCTCTTACGACGTGCAAATTTGGGCGGGTACGGCGTGGCAGTCGGTGCCCAAACAGAAAAAATCGCCCGAGAAGCCGGTCGGCGGACAGTTCAATGAAGTCGCATTCGATGCCGTGACGGCCAGCAAGGTGCGCGTCGTGTTCACGCACCCGGCCAAGGCACGCAGTGGGGTGTCGGAGATGTTTGTGTGGGAGGAATAGTGTTGCCCTCTCGCTCCGCGAGAGGATTGCAAGGTAGGTCCGCCGAGCCGGCTCGGCGGACCTACTCAGAACTGCCTTAACTCGTTACTTCAACGTGATCTTCAGTTCCACCGCTTTACCATCGCGAAGCACCGTCAATTCCGCCGAATCTCCCACCAAATGCTCGCGGCGAACCATCGCCAAAAAGTCGTCCATCGAGCCTTCGACCGTCTTGCCGTCGAGTCTCACGATCACGTCGCCGGCCTTCATGCCGATGGCCTTGAGCGTCGAATGAACGTACTTGTCCTGCCGGAATGCGGCCTGAGCTTCCGGAATGCCCAGCTTCTTTTTCTCGTCCGCCGTCAAGTCCTCGGCGCTGACGGGCAACATCGGCAAGATGTCGAACAGCGACGGCCGCCACGACAGGTTCGTCTTGCGCCAACCGTCGACGACTTGCAAATCGCCCGCCATCTGATCGGTACTGCGCTTCCATTCGATCGGGATTTTGCCGCTCTTCGGTCCATTGTTGAGGGCATATTGTACGTCAGCATTCGACGCGACCGGCAGGCCGTTGAGCGTCACCAGCGTGTCGCCTGCCTTGATGCCGAGCTTGGCGGCCGGTGAGTTGTCGAGCACTGCTTTCACTATGTCGGCCCGATCAGTGTTGAGCGCCAGGCCGACGTTTTCGGGCAATGGATAGAACCACCGATCGTCGCGGTTCCACGTGCCGGCCGCCTTCGCGTCGGCGCGGCGGAACTCATTGACCAGATGGCAGTGAATGCACTCGTTGCCGCGGCGTTTCTTTGCAGAGGCAAAATCTTCGGCTCGGATCGGCTTGGCGCGTTCGACTGTCTTCGCGGATCCAGCCTTGTGTCGGTCGAGCGCTTTTTGCATGGCGTATTTCAAGCCTGGCAACGACAGCCGGCCAGTATCGCTCTTGCCATCGCGGCCGCCGTAGCGTCCATAGATCGTTTCGTCGGCCGACAAGAAGAAGCCGTACCACGTGCAATCGAAATCAAAATCGAAGAGCGTTAGATCGATCCCCGTGATGCGCAGGAGGCGCACGCAGACAAATTGATTGGCGATCTCATCGAGCGGCTTGGCGAGTTTGACGACCTGCCCATCGAAATGAACACAGTCGCCGCAGGGATCGCAGCGGAAGACGACGAAGAGCGGCTTGCCGGTGCGCTTCGCCTCGGCTTTCGCGGACGTGTAATCCGTGTGCCAACCGTTCGCCCGCGGATCGGCACGCTGGGCGAAGGCGGGAGCGACCAACGCAAGCGAAACAATCAGAGCGGTGCGCATGTGCTAGGATCCGTGGCGAGCGGGGCCGCATAACTACGCGGCTCCGCTCGCCGTTGATTAATCGGGCTCGCGGACGCTTGCGCCCGTGAGTGTGTACAGAAAATCTTCGGGATCGTTCGAATTCAACTTCAGCGTTCCTTCCACTTTGATCCGGCCGCGTTTGAGCGGGACCGCTTTGCCGCCCGCGATTTCCACGTAGATGATTCCCGCGGGTTCCGGCGTTTCACAAAACCAGCAGCCGATCGGATACTCGATGAACATGAACCCCGTCACTGTCGGGGCCATCGACACCGGCTGCATGAAGCCGGTCATGGATACGGCCTTGCCGTCAAGCTTCGCCAAGTGCTGGTGAAAACGCGGCCGAAACGGTTTGTCGACGACCGTCTCCGACAGCACCGCCCACGGCAGCGCGTTGACGCCATCGGCACGGACCGCTGGCAACGCGGTCGCATCGAGCGTTCGACCCACGGCGCGCGGCGACTTGAAAACGATGTCGCCCCGATACTTCGAGTGCTCGGCATCTGGAAGTTTCGCGATCTCGTCGGCCGCGCTGCGGTAGAGGGCCCGGCGTTCGCGAGCCTCCGGAATCGTCAGCGCGAATTCGGTGACCACGCCGTCCATGAGTGCCGCCGCCGTTCGCACATCACCGTATGCGTTGGCCAACTCGGCCAGAAGCCAGAGTAATCGTGCGTCGGCCGGCAACCAGATTGCGAGCTGCTGCACGATCGCGACGTCGTCGGCCGGAAGCTTCTTGCGTGCCGCCGGATCGATTTTGCCGGCCTCTGGCTTGCCCGACGAGCCAACAAATTCCACACCGAAGAGATCATCCGGCAACTTGCCCGGCCGCGTCTCCTTCTGCCGCAGCTGGACGAGTTTGAGCTGCGCTTCCTCGAATGGTTTCCAGCGTGCAGGCGCCAGGCGAACGGCGTCGCGCAAAGTGCGCGCCGCTTCCGCGAGATCGCCCTGCAATTGCCAACCGGTCCCCAGATTGGCAATGAGTCGATAGTGATCGGGGTTAGTCCGCACCGCCGTACGGAGCACCTCGACGGCTTTAGCCGGTCGACCGAGCCGAATGTAGAGGCCGCCAAGATCGGCAGATTCATCGGCAGTGAGGCCGCGCTTCTTGCCGGCTTCTCCGAGCTTGGCCGCCGCGTCCTCATACTGCTCGCGGAGCAAGTGCAACGGCATCCCGGCCGCGGGAGTGACGCCGGCCATTCGGACGGCACGGTGATCGAGCAAGAACCCACGCCATTGTGCTGGCAACTCGGCCGGCGTCTCGCCGGAGTAGTGCAAGCCAGCCTGACTGACGGCTGGCAGAGCGACGGCGGCGATAAGGGTGAGGGTTCGCAAGATGCCGATAAGGTTGTGGTGAAGCAGGCTACTGCCATCATAGGGCGATGCACGGAGGCGCCCAAGCCGTCAACAAATGCGTTGCATTTCGCGGGACGAGGGACTGTCGCATGCAATGAAACGCAATCGTTTTTGGGGGGGGTGTGGCAAATGCGTGGCGATCTTGGCGACCTTACTCAAATTCCCGCAGAAAACGCACTTTTTTGAAAAGGAAGATCGCCAACTCTTGCGACGGTGCCGTTTCGTTGCGGATTTTCGGAATGAAACACAAAGGAGATGAGGGAGTCACAATGCAATCCATTTGCAGGCGTTATGCCCCTTGCAGTCGGCGTCCCTGGCCGCGACAATCACCTTTAACGACCGGTCCACGTACGGTCGCAACCGCTTACCTATTCCGGTGACAAGTGATGCCGTTTCGATTCCGTGCCGCGGCCATGAGCATCGTAACCGTGGCCTGCGCCGCCGTTCTGTTGACGCCGGCGGCCGGCGAAGACACAAAGCCCGCCGACGATGCCAAGGTGAGCTTCAAGGACGACATTCAACCGCTGCTGGTCGAAAAGTGCGGCAACTGCCACGGAACCAAGAAGGCGAAGAAGGGCGTCGATTATGTGACGTCGTACGACACGACCATGAAAACGGTGAAGGCCGACAAGCCGGAAGAGAGCCGACTGTTCAAGTCGATCACGGGCAAGGGCGCGAAGCCGATGCCGCCCAAGAACCCGTTGTCAGCCGATGAGATCGCCAAGGTCAAAGCCTGGATCGCGGCCGGCGCCAAGAACAACTGACCAGGAAAAGTCGCATGAGCACTACCTCCGCCTATGCACCAGGTCTCGAAGGTATTGTCGCCGGCGAGACGGCCATCTCGACGATCGAGGAAGGGCTTCGTTATCGCGGCTATCCGGTCGGCGACCTAGCCGAGCATTGCTCGTTCGATGAAGTCGCGTATTTGCTGCTCTACGGCGAACTGCCGACGACGAAGGAATTGACGCAATTTCAGAGCCGCGTGGCCACCGCGCGTCGATTGCCATTGCCGCTCAAGGATCTGTTCCAGGCGTTGCCGAAATGGACGCTGCCGCTCGATGCACTGCGGACCGCGGTGAGTGTGCTGGCACATTACGACCAGGACATGGCGGACAATTCGCGCGACGCCAACTTGCGCAAAGCGGAGCGCTTGCTCGCGCAGCTCCCTGTTGCCGTTGCCGACCACTACCGCTTCAGCAAGGGCCTGCAACCGGTGCTCGCCCGGCCCGACATGAACCACGCGGCGAACTTTCTCTTCATGCTTCGCGGAACGGAGGCGACGCCCGACGAGGTGAAGGCGTTCGAAGTCTCGCTCATTCTCTACGCCGAGCATGAATTCAACGCGAGCACGTTCGCCGCGCGAACAATCGTGTCGACGCTCTCCGACCTGCATTCGGCCGTTTGCGGCGCGATCGGCGCCTTGAAGGGGGCCTTGCACGGCGGCGCCAACGAAAAGGTCATGGACGTCGTGCGTGCCGCGGGTGGGGTTGCCACGGCCGAAAAGTGGACGCGCGATGCGCTGGCACGCAAGGAGCGCATCATGGGCTTCGGCCATCGCGTTTACAAGGCCGGCGATGTTCGTGCGGGCATTCTCAAGGTGTATTCGCGTGCCGCGGCCGAGAACGTCGGCGATGTTCAGTGGGAGGACACGGCCGACACGATCGAGCGGATCATGGCATCCGAGAAGAAGATGTACCCGAACCTCGATTGGCCCGCCGGTCGACTCTACCACTCGCTGGGGCTCGAGATTCCGATTTATACGCCGATCTTCGCCATCTCACGCGTGGCCGGATGGAGCGCCCACGTGATCGAGCAACTCGCGAACAACCGGCTCATCCGTCCGCGTTCGCTCTACGTGGGACCTGGCACGCGGCAAGTGAAGCCAATTGCCGAACGCGGCTGAGATGATGTTTAGACGGATGAGCCGGATGAACAAGATTTGTTTGGAACATGTTCATCCGGTTCATCCTGTCTAATTCTTCTGCATGGACCTCGTTGCGTTCCATCGCTTACTCACATCAGAAGGCCAGGCTGCGCTCGCGGCGGCCACGGCACTCGCCCCGACCGAAGCGACCTTTCTTTCGCATCATCAGCGGTTGAGTAAGCAGGTCCCGAGTGACCTTGTGAAGGCCGCGCTTGAAACGGCGATCCTGCGTCGCAAGGCCGCGGGCAAGTTCACGCAAGCGGACCGGATGTACTTCACGCGCGAAGCGCTCGAACAATCGTCGGGCGAGTTGGTGTCGAACCATCGAGCCCGACGGTTCACGCAATTCAAGTGCGTCGCCGACCTCTGCTGCGGCATCGGCGGCGACTTGATCGGGTTGGCACAAGCAAACGTGATAGCCGCCGACACCGATTCGCTACGATTGGCGATGGCGGCTGAGAACATGAAGGCGTACGAACGGCCGGGCCGTGTCACCTTCGTCGAAAGCGATGTGCTCACGGTTCCGCTGAACGAACTTGATGCGGCATTTTGCGATCCGGATCGCCGAGCCGATGGCCGCCGGCACCTGCGTTTGCGGGAATACGCGCCGCCGGTTGATGCGCTTCGAGAGCGATTTCCGCCAGGATTCCCGCTGGCAACCAAGGTTGCGCCGGGCGTTCCGTGGGAAGACCTGCGAACGATCGATGCGGAGGCCGAGTTCATTTCCGTCGGCGGCGAATTGAAAGAGTGCTGCCTCTGGTTTGGGTCGCTGCGAACCGTGAGTCGCCGGGCAACCGTATTGCCGAGCGGAACAACGCTTGCCGCCGATCGGCCCGCCAATGCCGAACCGGCCGGCCTACCCCTCGCGTACCTGTACGATCCCGACCCAGCGATTATCCGCAGCGGACTTGTCGCCGACTTGGGGAGGCTACTGGATGCTCGACCGATCGATCCGGAGATCGCCTATCTCACCTCGAACACGTCGGTCGCCACGCCGTTCGCTCGTTGTTTTGCGATATTGGAAGCGATGCCGTTCCACGCGCGTCAACTCGGCGAGCGATTGCGATCGATGAATGTGGGGCCGGTTACGATCATGAAACGTGGGTCCGCCGTCGACGTCGACGAGTTGCGCCGTACGTGGAAGTTGACTGGCGATACGGTAGCGACGGTGATTCTGACCCGAGTCCTGGGGAAGCCGTTCGCTCTCATTGCAAGTAACGAGCCGATGCAGCGCGATTGACTTTACATTGTTGCAAACGATACGATGGGCGTTAGAGCAATCGTGAGGATCGGCCATGGCTTTCGGTCGCTTCGCCGGCGTGGCACTTCTGGCGGCAATACCGGTCTTTGCACAAACGCCGGAGGCGTTTGAAAGCAAGGTGCGCAACCTTGCTCATCCACGTTATGCGGAGCGTGAGAAGGCCGCCCGCGAACTGGAGCAGGCTGGTGAATCGGCACTGCCGGCGCTTCGCGAGGCCGCGCAATCGACCGACGATGAACTGCGGGCGCGAGCGGCAAGCGTCGTCGAGAAGATCGAGCGAACCGCGCGTAGCCAACGTCTCCTGGCCGCGCCGAAGCTCGCGTTCAAGTTCGAAAAGATGCCGCTCGACGATGCCATCGCGGAAGTCGCCAAGAAGGCGCAGCGACAGTTCATCGTCGATCGCACCAAGATCAAGGATCTTAAGAAGCCGATCACCTTGGACACGGGCGAGTTGCCCTACTGGGACGCCCTGAACGCCTTTTACCAAACAGCTGGGTTGGCCGAGGACATCAGCCAGGTTCCGGTCACCAAGACCGAGAGCGGTGGCAGCGGTCGTCGGCTAAACGTCGTCATCCGCGGCCCCGGCTCGATGCAGATGCCCCAAGCGCACGTTTGTAAGTTGGTGGACAGTGCGACGCCAATGCCGGCGTCGCCGGCAAACGCTTTCCGCGTTCGCCCGTTGGCGGCGAACTTCGCTCAGAATAAGTTCGATGACATTAAGGGCGAGATCACGTTTCACGTCGAAGTGGATACAGCGCCGGGGATATCCCTGCGTGAAATTGTCGGGATCGAAGTTCGCAAAGCCACTGCCAGCGATGGCCGATTCTTGGCCGCGGCTTACCCGGTGCCACCGTTTGTCGGCTTCGCCTCGATCGATCAGATGGTGATGCAGCAACTCATCCTCGCGAGCGAGGACTTTTCAGGGGAGATGTCTGGTAGCACGAACCGGCCCCACGCCATCACGCTCAAGACCGGCGGGTTGCATCCGACGGCGATCGCCGAGTTGCACGGCGTCGTCGTCGCCAAAGTGATTACGCCTGTCGAGCCTATACTCGTCGTCAATCAATTTCTCAGGTCCTCCGGTCGAGAGAGCACTGTGGACGGAATGACGGTGCTGATCAAAGACATCAAGACCACGACTGACGGTCGAGTGGTCGTTCAACTTCGCCTCACGACTTGTAACGATCAAGCAGAAGATATTCTCAACATGCCGGTGCAAGTGAAGGGGCGCGTTCAACAGTTCATTCGCATTAACCGCGGCAACGGTATTCGTGCCGACAGAGGCCGGGCGTCGGACTTCAAGGTCGTCGATTCGGCTGGTCGGCCGATCAAGGGCCTATCGACGCGCTTTCATGGAACATCGTTCGATTTGAACTCATTGTCGGATGACGTGGAGTTGACGTTTGCGAAGCCGGCCGAGGGAACGGAGCGTTTGAGCCTGGTGATGATGGGCAAGCGCATCGCGACCGTCGAAATGCCGTTCGTCTTGAAGAACGTTCCGTTGCCGTGACTCTCGGTTATTCTTGAATCTGCTGCAACATTTCGCGAAGTGGCACCAGGCGTTGGCCGCGCGCGTCCGGACATCCGAGCGCGATCAGCATCCGCCGGCGAATTTCCGTCTGGACGGCCTCAATGCCGCCGGACAGGTCCGGCGGCACTTGCACATAGCCGCCTGCTCGGCGATCATGACCGCCGGCTTTGCCGAGTCGCCCGACCACTTGTCGAAGCAACTCACCCGCTTGAACGCCGTGTAAGCTAGTCCGCAATGACAGCACGAGCTTGTCGCCGCAAACGCCTCCACACAGGGCCCAGTCGACCTTGTCGAACCGGACCATGAAATCGACCACTTCTGCTGCCTGCTCTGGTTGCGGCAGGTTCGCGACCCAGCTAATGATGATGCGATCGTAAATGAAAGAGCTTTGCAGCGCTTGCAAGAGCACTTCGAAATGACTGTGTGGCAGCCGGGCGTTGCGAATGCGAGCCAGCAGGTCCTTGTCCGCCAACGGAAAGAGGAAATGCAGTGCCGCATCATCAATCTGAGTTGCTTCACGCGGATAGCCGGAAACTTCCGTCTCGATCCCATAAAGCAGAGCCGTCGCCACGCGCGCCGGAACCGGCACATCTTGTTCGACCAAATAACGCGTGACCATGGTGCAGGTGGCGCCCAGGGTCGGCCGCACGTCCACAAAGGGGACGGCTTCTAAGTCGCCTGGCGTTGTGTGATGGTCGATGACTGCATACAGCGGCACGTCGCCGAACGAATGCCGGCCCGTGTTCGGCTGGCTATCCAGCATCACGACCGCTTCGCCGGGAAGGAAAGTCAAATCCTCAACGGGAATCAAATCCAGGGCGAGCAACTCCGCCATGGCTCGATTTTCGGCGCGGTTGATCAACCCGTCGCGTGTGATCCGCGTCGGCTTGCCAAGCCGGCATTCGACCAGGTGCGCAAGCCCCAGCATGCTGCCGAGGCTGTCCGGGTCGGGCTGAACGTGCGACACAAACGTGACGCGGGAAGCGGCTCGGAGACCCGCCAGAAAGCGGTCCGACCGTCGGGTGCCTGTGGTTTGGCCGTTCAGGGTTGCTTCGACGTCGGCGCAATGAAGCGCCATGGGGTGGAATCCTCGACTCGTTCGGGACCGACAGGACAGGCCGTCGGAATGTACATTAATACAGTAAAAGTGCCCCGAAGAGTAGACCCATTACATTTACCCTGTCCAAGCCCCGTCGCCAAGAACGAGTCGTTTGAGTGTCGCTTTTGATTGTCTGACCGCCGTACTTACTTCCGCCTGGCAATCGCTTCAACTCGTTTCCACTGCTCGTCGCTCACGGGAACAACCGAGAGTCGCGATAGTCGTACCAAGTCCCAGTTGGCCAGCATTTTGTCGGCCTTGATCTCGGCGAGCGTGACGGGCCGAGTCCACTTTTCGGCCGATTTCATCCGGACCGCGACAGCTGCCTCATCGTCCGCCTTGGGATCGGTTTCGGGTTCGCGGGCGACCACCATTTCGCCGACGACGGCCTTCTCTTTGCCCGTGTGATAGAAAAGCACCCGTTCGCCCGGCCGCATTTGCCGCAGGTGCTTGCGGGCTAACGCGTTATTGACCCCATCCCAGAGCGTCGTGCCATCGCGGATCAGGTCATCGATGCTATAGCAGCCGGGTTCGATCTTGCAGAGCCAGCGGGCCATGATGATCTCACTCATTCGCGGGATCGGTGTTTGTATAGAAACTCCCAAATTTCCGATGTCGCGTCAACGCTCGATGACGCGGGCCCACCCATCCGTTCCCCGAGCAAAGCTTGGCCGCCGGGCCAGTGGTGCCCATGGTTCGGGATGATTCGCACGGGGAAGAAACTCGAACCGGGCACGTGGCCAATCGCCGCTGCCCACCGTCGCAAGGTTTCCGCTACGGAGGGTCGATCAGAGACGATCCCCCAGGGAGTTCGAGCGCGGCCGCCGTCCAAGGGAATCAACGGGTCCGCGTCGCCAACTAAATAGTAAGTTGGCATCGGCCGCGAAGGCCGCGGATGCTCTATCCAACAATGGCCAGCTACAGGGGCAATCGCTGCGATGCCATCTGCATGTTCTGCCGCGAAGCGAAATGCCATTCCGGCGCCGTTCGAGAATCCCGTGACATAGACCCGTGCCGGATCGATGATCGGCTGAAGATCGCCGAGCACCGCCAGCAGGAATCCGACATCATCGTGCCTGCCGCGGCCGGAGCCGTCGTTCCACTGCTGGGGATTTGTCAGAAACTTGGGCGTTTTCTCCGGTCGTTGTGCCATCCCTTCCGGATAGACGACAGCGAATCCCTCACGCTCGGCGAGCCTGGACCAGCCCGTCTCCCGAGTGGCGAAATCTGCACTGCCACCCGCGCCATGAAGCATCATCACCAACGGCAACGGGCCCGTTCGACGCGGAATGTACAGAAGATACGAACGGACGAGTCCTTCAAAGTTGAGCGAGACACGAGAGTGGCCCTCTCGTGTCTCGTCAGTCGAATCTTGCGGCAACTGCGTTATGGTTTCACCACCCGCGGCTGGATGGCCACGGGCTCCTTCTTCTCGTCGCCCTTCTTCGGCTCTTCCTTCTTGGGTTCTTCTGCGCCCCCGCGTGGGCCACGCCCGAAGCCGCCCTTCGGACGATCACGCGGTAACAGATCCGGCAGATTCGCACACCGCATCGCCGTCACCGACATCACCTGAGCGCCCTGAATCAAGTTCGGCTCCTTTGCCTTGTCAAAGGTGTCCGACTGCGTGTGGTGCGTCAACAAGTACTCATCATCTTCTTGCGCGCATGCGAATCCAGGGACGCCGACCGCTTCGAACGATTGATGGTCCGTCCCGTTTAGGCTTCGCAGTGTCACGCCGTTGAACCCGCTGATGTTCTTCAGAGATACCAACTCGCGATCCATGATCGGCTTGATCGCTTCACGACCCTGGAGGCCGAAGCCAAGGACTTTGCCCGTGCCGGTGTCGTGAACGAGCGCCACCGACGTTTTGGCCATTTCATCCTTGTGTCGTGTGCAGTACGCCTTGGAACCGTAAAGCCCTTGCTCTTCGCCCGTAAACAGTACAAAGCGGATCGTCCGTTTCGGCTTCACGCCACTCCGCATGATCAGGCGGGCTGCCTCCAACGTGATGCAGCTTCCGGTACCGTTGTCCGTCGTTCCTTGAGCCAGGTCCCACGAATCGAGGTGGGCGCCGACGACCACGAATTCATCCGCCTTTTCTCCGGGAATCTCGCCGACCGTGTTGTACACCGTGATCGGACCTGGGATGAACTTGTTGGTGATCTCGACTTCGACCCTCGTCTTGGCCGGCTCCGGCCGATGCGCCAGGCGATGCAGCAATGCGTAATGCTCGTGCGCGATGAAGAGCGAGGGGATCGGTTCCGGCGCATTGGCGCGATCGGTGTTCCGTGGCCAGCCGCCGGTCGTGACGAGCAGATTGTGCGGCTTGCCGGAATCTTGCAGGATCACCGCCGCACCCTCGGCTCGAACGAACGCGCTCAGTTCCTGCCGGAACGCGAAGTCAAAGCCACCGAAGCGGCCCGGGCCTTCAATCTTCTTCTCTTCCGGTTTCTTGCCGTCATCCTTCTTGTCGTCGGTCTTCTTTTCCTCGGCCTTGGCCTCGCCCTTCTTGCGCTCCGGGCGGTTCATGTAGGTCAAATCGGTAATCGGGTTGACGCGGCTCGGGTCGCGTGTCAACACCACGGCGCCCTTGAGCTTGCCTTTGTACTTCTCCAGGTCCGCCTTGTTTTTGGCGTCGATACATACCACGTCGCAGATCAACTTTCCCTTGGTCCCCGGGCTCCAGCCGGCAGAGGCGACCGTCAGGCTCCGGCCATTGTCTGGGTCGATGAGTTTGACACTCGCGGAGCCGCGCTCCCAGCCGAGCGGGATCTCCCACGGCTCCAAGTGTACGTTGCTCAAGCCATACGACTTCATGACCTCCATGCCCCATTCGTTGGCCCGCTTGAGGTTGGCGGAGCCTGTGAGCCGCGGGCCAATGACGTCGCTGAGGTAGCCGAGGTTTTTCATGATCTCGGACGTCTTGGCGGCGTCGGCGATGATCTTGTTGTCGAGGGCGATGGCCGGATCATTCGCGTTAGGCGCATCTTGGCCATAGGCCGATGTTGCACAGAGGGCGAAGCAGACGGCGGCGAGCAAGGCCGCACGCGGTTGCGGAGTCATAAGGTCCTTCGAAGAAGAAGATCGGCGTGGATGAGAGGTCTTGGAAATTGTGCCGAGACAGCGGACGGAAAGCAACAACGAATCCCTCTCACAGTTTTTTCACAAAGTGAAAATGCGTTTCGTTCACCGCCCCAGAAACCATCGCATGAGTTGCCAGCCAGGATCAAACACCACGTTCGACTGCGCGGCCGTCGCTTCGTCGTAGCTCGTTTGCCCCTTTGACGGGATGCCAGTGCCGGCCACAACGAACGGCACCGCTCCGTAGGCATGCGCCCGCGTCTTCAACTCCGTCCGGTGATCCGGGCTGACCAAGATGCGCCATTCCTCATGTCGTTGCAATTCCTCCAGGAGCGGCCCGACGATGTGCTCATCGATTCGTTCCAGCGCCTTGACCTTTTCATCCACCCGTCCCTCGTGGCTCGCTTCATCCGGAGCTTCGACGTGGACGCAGACCAGGTCGTTTTCTTTGAGCGCCGCGATGCCGGTGCGGCCCTTGCTCGCGTAATCGGTGTCCAGGTAGCCCGTCGCGCCGGGCGCGTCGATTCGCTTCCACCCGATTAACATGCCGGTTCCACGCACGAGGTCAACGGCACTTACGATGGCACCACGCGGGCCATACTCGCGTGCAAACGACGTGACCACCGGCGCACGGCCCTGTCCCCAGAGCCAGATCTGCGTGGCCGGCTTCTCGCCACGCGCGATCCGCTCGCGGTTCACCGGATGGTCCGCAAAGATGGGCTTCGAACGCTGCATCAGGTCGATCAACAATTGGGCGCCAGGGCCGTTGGGCAAGAAGTCGGCGGTCGGTCGATCGGGAATATCGTGCGGCGGCTGAGTTTTCGTTTCGGCACCGAAAGGGGCTGGCTGATTTTCGGAGCGATAAAGTAGGGCATTGCGGTATTGAACACCCGCGTGGAACTCGAGTCGCCCGCCTGGAACTGGGCCGCCGAGTTTCTCGTGGATCGCTGCCATCAGCCGGGCGCCGTCGGCATTGTTGATGTGTCCGGCCGTGAAATCGTGCATCTTGCCGTCGATCACGGTCACCAAATTGCAGCGAATCGCCCAGTCGGCGGGGCCAAGTGTCAGGCCCATGGCAACGGTTTCGAGCGGCGCCCGGCCCGTGTAAACGACGAGCGGATCGTAGCCGAACAGGCTCAGCGTGGCGACGTCGCTGGCCGGCGTGAGCGGTTTGGGAACGTTGTTCGATCGGCCGACGATGCCCAGGCGCGCGGCCCGGTCCATGTTGGGAAGCCGGGCGGACTGCAGGGGCGTTTTGCCGCCGAGGGACTCCTGCGGATCGTCGGCACAACCGTCCGGAATGATGATGGCGTACTTCATGCTGGATCAGTTTATCGTTGCGAGCGACAAGATCGGCAGAATCGTTGCAACCATTTTGCCTAATACGAACGGCTGTTCTAGGGTTGGCGCAATGCCATCCCGGAGTCGCTCCCCATGGTCCTCGCCAACGTTCTCACATTCTCCCCGCCGCTCGCGCTCAGCATGGCTTTCGAGATGGGCGCTATCGTCGGCATCACGATCGCCGTCGTTATTTGCACCGCCATCCCGCTGACGACCGGCATCAGTAAGGGGCACGTAACGCTCGGCATTATTTGTGCCTTGATCACGTTGCCTGTTGCGGCTTTCCTGGGCTGCCTCGGCGGCCTGCCCGTCGGCTGCGGCCTTGCTGCGTTGATCTCCATCATTCCGAAGGTTGACGGACCGCTGCTCAGCCAGTCGGAAATCGAAGCAGAAACGCGGCGTCTGCAAGGGTATTGATGGCAACGAGGCGAGTGGAGCGGCGTCAGCCGCCCGATGCTGACACATTCAGGCATCGGTGTTCCGTTCGCCATTGCTTTGCTGAGCACCTCATCGATTTCCGATCGCCAAGCAACACGACACTGCCGTCGTGTTTCGAAGAAAGATAATTTCTTGCAAACGGTTATGCAGCCGCGATAATCGAGCGGGAACGGGGCAGATAATTGCTGTCCCAGCACCAAGCCACCTTGCGTGGTGAGTTCCGACAATCCCAAACGTTACTCGCGTGCTCGGCAACCAAGCCATGCGGCTCGGAGCACAGCGGGCGAATGGAGGGGCGTGATGGCAGCCTCGACGTGGCCAGGCATTCGTCCGGGCGCCCAACGATTCGACGTTTACAACGAAGGATTGATTGTCTACCTCTTCGATGAGTCCAGCCTCGAACATCTCAAGAACTCGGGCGCGGATTTCCAAGGAGGGTTTGTGGACGAGGAGAAGAAGGTTGACAAGAGCCTGCGGCAGCTTGCTCGCGACGGTTGGTATGTGGCCTACGAGCTGTTTCAGGATGACGAAGTCGCGGTGGAGGTCGTGGTCGGTCCGCCGTTGACGCGGAAGGAACTGGCGGTTGCCCGCTGGCTCAAGCCGCAACGTGCATTTCTCAAGTTGCCCTCAGGCAAGTTACGGGTCGATACTCCCAATACCCTGCCGATTCACGAAGAGGAGCAAGAGGACGAACCGGGCGTCGCCATCGTGCCTGCCGGAGATTACGTGCTCACGCTCTACCGCATGGACTGGAACGAGATGCAGAACGACGGGCTGGTCGCCGACGGCCGGCCGTGGCCGGGTCCACAAGAGGTGATCGTCCTGACGCCGGCTGATCAGGCCAAGCCGCCCCAGAACAAATCGCGCCTGCGCTTTCCAAAGCCGGACGAGGCCGTCTGGCAAGGTCGGTATGAGATCAGCGGCGACACGTTTCACGGACTAGCGATGACGCAATACTGGTGGGACAACATCAACGTCAATGTGGATCGCTCAGCGGAAGATCGCCTCGGACTTCGCCCCGGCACGGTGTATCGCGTGGCGGCTGGGGATCATGTCTTTGAAGTGATGCACTTTGGCGACGCCGACATGGAGATCATGACCTCGCTGGAATTTGTTACCTGGGCCAAATCGCTCGCCGGCGAGCGAAAGGAATTCGGAGTCTCGTTTCGCTTTCGGGGTTATCCGCAATTTGACCACTACCTGACGTTCCCGCGGCTGGTCTCGAAAAAGAAGTTCTCGATCCACGCACGCTGGCTGCCGGCAGAGCTGACGCTGTTGCCGGACCGACATGAGATCCCGCCGTCGTTCGCGGGAGGTCGCATTGATGCCGACTGAACGCGACAGTCACGCCGAATCTTCTTCCTCCGTCCCCGCCTCTTCCGGAGCGCGATACCTAGCCATCAGCTTGCGCAGAGTTGCACGCGCTAATCCCAGACGTCTTGCGGAGGCAACGCGATTGTTATTCGTTTGTCGCAACACCTCATCCAGGAGCGCGGGTTCGACACAGCACAACAGTTCGTCGTAGAGTTCCTTCGGCTCGGCACCTTGCGAACGCTCGCGAACCCAGTCACGCACAAGCGCGCCGATGCGCTGCGTGATCGTTTCCGGTCCCCCAAGAGTAGCTGGAGGCGGAAAATGTTCGGGCAGAAGTGGCCCGCCGCGCGCGACAATGGCCGCATGTTCAAGAGCGTTCCGTAGCTCGCGCACATTGCCCGGCCACATGCGCGACCGCAGGTACGCAGCCGTGTCCTCAGCCAAAGTTGGGTTCGCGCCGAACTGGCGCAGAAAGTGGTCGCAGAGCTGCCCGATGTCCTCTGGCCGATCGCGCAGCGCGGGCAAATGCACTTCGAAGACGTTGAGCCGAAAGTACAGATCGTGGCGAAATTGCCCCGCATTCACTTGCCTTAACAAATCGGCATGTGTTGCCGCCAGGATGCGCACGTTGATCTTGCTCGGCAGGCCGCCGCCGACGGGTAACACCTCCTGATGCTCGAGCACACGCAGCAATTTGGCCTGCACCGGCAACGGAATGTCGCCGAGTTCGTCGAGGAAGACGGTGCCGCCGTCGGCCAGTGCCAGCAGGCCCGGCTTCGCCTGCGCGGCACCCGTAAATGCCCCTTTCACATGGCCGAACAATTCGCTTTCGACGAGATTCGGATTGAGCGCCGCGACATGCACCGGCAGGAACGGCCGGTCTTTGCGCAACGAATGGCGATGGACGGCCCGAGCGACCAATTCCTTGCCGGTGCCGGATTCGCCTGTGATGAGCACGCTCGCATCGGTTGGCGCCACCAGTGCAATGCGCTTGAACACCGCTTGCATGGCCAGGCTGCGGCCTACTAACTCTTCCGCATCGGGCTCGAGCGTCGGCGTCGGCTCTTCAACCGGTCGCGCCCGGCTCGCCAGCGCTCGTGCGACCGCATCGAGCGCCTGGCTCAGGTCGAACGGCTTGGCGATGTAATCGAACGCTCCTCCCTCGACCGCGCGCACCGCCGTCGACAGGTTGCCGTGGGCGGTTATTACGACGATGGGCGCATTTCCGGTGATCTCACGCAATCGGCCCAAGGCGCTCAGCCCGTCCATGCCTGGCAGGCGGACGTCGAGGATGACCGCATCCGGTTTGAGCTTCTCGGCGAGGTCGAATGCAGCTTCAGCGGAGGCGGCGACGCCGACCTTGTGGCCGAGTCGCTCGAAAGCCTTGCGCAGCGACCAGGAGATGGCTTCTTCGTCATCGACAATGAGTAGGGTTGCAGGCATAGTGTCAGGCTGGCGGAAAAGGGGGGCGTGGTCAAGGGGGTCTTACGCCAGACCCATCCCCCTTAATACACTCAGCGCCTGTTCCAGCGCCCGGCCGGCGTCGGTTGTATCGATCTCGAATGTCTGCCGCTCCATCCACGTCGGAACGGACGACTGCCACTCGGCGGCCATTTCATCGTATACCCGCTCATCGGCGTCCGAGGCGTCGCCACGCCGTGCACGCAGGCGCTCACGAACAAGGACCGGATCGGCCCGGCAGACAAAGAACACGTTTGGAACTCGTTCAGACTGCGCTTGCTGGAGCAAAGGGCCGCGGTTGACCAAGGTGTGAAAGGTCGCGTCCACCAGCACTCGGCCATCGGCTTCCCAGATGCTAAGGGCACGCACGAAGCATTCCGAGTAAGTCTGCTGCGTCCAGTAGTGCGTGTAGATGCCTTTCGCCTTCTCCATCAACGGCACGCCCGCTAACTCCTTGCGAACTTCATCCGATCGGATCAGGTTGAAGTTCGCCGCCTCCGCAAGACCACGCGCCAGAGTCGATTTTCCCGTTCCCGGCAATCCGCCGACCAAGACCAGCGCGGGTCGACGAAGCGGTACTTCGAGAGTGCTCAGAGCGAGACGCCAGTGGCCCTGGGCGGATAACAAATGCTCAATCTGCTCATCTGAAAGGGCGCCTCTGAGCTTCTTGCCCTGATCGGCATCAAGTTCGGTCTTGGAATAGAACCGCGGGTTCGTGGGCGGGACCTGCATGCCCTCGACCTTTGCGCGCACCACCGCTCGATAAGCGACATAGAACGGCAACAGTTTGCAGCCCTCTGCATCGCCACTCGCCGCGAAGTACGTGTCCGCACACGCCGCCGCCAAGTCGCGCCGGCCGTGGAACTGAAGATCCATCACGACAAACGCCAAGTCCGCTATCGGGTCGGCAAAGCGAAATCGCTCGTTGAATTCGATGCAATCGATGATGACCAGATCGTCCGACGACGGGCGATCCGGGAACAAGTAGACATGCGATAGATGCAGATCGCCGTGCGTGTCGCAGGGAACGCCGCGACTGGCTCGCGCTTCGATCAGTGAGTTCAACTCGGCGAGCGCTCCTTCGGTCAGTTCGCGAACCCTGTCGTACCGCGATTCCGGGACGATGTGGCCGACATGCTTGGCGGTCTGCGTGAAATTCTCGCGGGCATTGCCAGCAACCACTTCGAATCGCCCGAAGTCGCTGATGTGATTGCCGCGAGCGGCAGTGCGGTGGAAGTCGGCCAGACGGCGGGCCAGATCAACGACCTGCGAGACCGTGACCTCCTCTCGTGCGATCTTCGCCTTGAGAGTCGCTTCGTCCGGCAACCGAACCATCTCGACGGCCCATTCGATCGGTTCACCGGGGCCCCCAACCCGCACCCGACGATCCTCGACCGTGATCGGCACGACACCGCGATAGACGGCCGGGGCCAATCGCCGGTTCAGCCGCACTTCCTCGTCGCAATCGTGCTTGCGTTTCTCCAGGGTCGTGAAGTCAACAAACCCTAAGTTGACCGGCTTGCGGATCTTGTAGACGGTGTCGCCGACAAGAATGGCAACTGAGAGGTGCGTTTGGCGAATTTCGACGCGGGCCGGGCGTGGGTACGCCGCCGGGTCTTTCAGGGCCGCGATCAATGCGGGAAGGTCCATGCGCCGATTGTAGACGGCCAATAAGGCGAGCGGAGCCGCGTGAGCGGCCCGATAATGGCCAACACCATTATCGGGCCGCTCAC
>DATANR010000147.1:0-23857 GCA_036266155.1 Gemmataceae bacterium
AGGCGTAAGCCCGACGTGTCTGGGCCTGCGGGGCACGTCGGGCTTACGCCTCGACGCGCGCCGATTGATCTTTCAATTCGACGATGATGATGGAAGGCGTTCGCCGCGCTTGTGGCGACTGAAGAAGTCGAACACCTCGGGCAAATTCCGATACGCCACGGTCATGTGGTCGCCGCCTTTGATCTCGACGTACCGATAGGTCATGTCAAAGTTCTTCATCTGCTCAGCCCATTTGCGCGCTGTCGAAACGGGACACAAGATGTCGGCATCGCCCTGAACGAGGATCACAGGAATGTGCTTGATCTTTTCAACGTCGGTCGCGGGCCGATAGATGGCCGGCGCCAGCGGGGCCAAGGCGGCCCACTGATCCGAATACTTGATGCCCAGGTGCCAGGTGCCGCCGCCGCCCATCGAGTGGCCCATCAGATAAGTGCGATCCGGATCGGTGTGGAAGTCTTTGCGCGCGATGTCGAGGACGTTCATCACGTCCTTCTCGCTTAGTTCGAGCAGGTTCTCCGGGTTCGTCTTGCCGCGGAAAAATGCTTGCCCATACCAGCCTCCCGCATTGTAACCCATCGGCGCGACGACGATGAAGCCGTACTTCTCGGCCTGATCGGTCAGGCCCGGATAACGCATGATCTGCTGCGGATTGCTGCCAAGCCCGTGCAGCAACACCACGAGGGGCGTCTTCTTGGCCTTGTCGTAGTTCGACGGCACAAAGACGGCGTACTCCATCTCCTTGCCGGCATCCTTGAAGTCGTAGGTCTTCTTCTGGATGCGCGACTGCGTCGTGGACGCTTCCTTCTTGGCGGGCTGCTGGGCGTGCAAGCCGGGCATCGCGATGGCCACGAACGCGATTGCGAGTAAGGTGACGCGAATCATTCGCATGGGAAGTGTCTCGTCGGGGTGGATGGAATGCCAGAGGAGCTATGCTACGAAGCGGACTCGCCGTCACTCTTTTCCGAGAACCAAGTCCACGACCCAGCACCCACGAACGTGCGGCCCCAGTCCGCGGCAATGATCGAGGATCGCCGTATCATCGCAGCCGGCGTCCATGAGGGCATCGGCGAGGATCGGCATGCGGTCGAAGGCACGGTGCTGGTAGATGCCGCGCGCGACCCCGACGGAGTCAGAGGTTCGCCAGCGCGGGTCGAAGGCAACGGGTCGGAAGGGGTTCGCGAAGAGGTCGCGGACCAACAGCACCTGCGCGAGCTTCTCCTCTTCTACGATCGATTTGTCAAGTTCTGTGTAGCCGTCTGGGTGCTTCGACCGAATTACCGCTTCCGTCACATATAAGTGGCATCTCATGTAGGGCTCTAACGAGCTGGTTTCGCCCCGAAGGCACTTCTGAGCAGCCAGTCTTGACCAAGTATGCATGTTCAAAAGTCGCTCATTGCGAAAATAATCGCGATTCTGAACAGTATCGCATTTATCAAGGCACTCCTCAGCCAAGTCACGGTCGACGGGCTCACCTTCCACAAGTCTCTCTGCTAACTCGACGCATATTCGAGCATAATAATTTGAAAAAATCGACCAGATGCGACGACAGCAAGCGATTGCAAACAAGCGCTGTTTTCGTCCAGACAATTTCCCGTGCAGATAGCTCAGCATTGGACTCGGATCGTTGCAGATCAGCCACTCCGCTTCAGTCATCGCGCTCCCTGGTTGCAGTCATCATCGGGCCGCTGACGCGGCTCCGCTCGCCGGTGACTTCACCCCTACCTGAATCAACTCCCCCGCGAAGTTCGGCCGATTGCCTGTCCAATCGCCAACCTGGCCGCCGCCGCCGTTGACGCCGTTGGCCAGGCCGCGCGTCAGCACGTACCAGCAGAAGTAACAGTGATTGCTCGTCGCGGCCGGCAGGGCGTTCGGGTCGCGGGCCAGGATTTCGTCGCGGATCGCCGTCAAGCCTTCGCGGAACACCTTGCCGACGTAGGGGTGCTTGCGGCCCCGCTGAATCACTTGCTTCGCCGTGTCCGTGTAAATGTTGCCGATCGTCAATTGATCGAGATCGCTCGCGAAGCCGCAGCACGGCTTCACGTCGCCCTTCGGGTTCACGATCAACGCCTGACCGGGTCCTTCGCAATAGTCCTCCGCGAACCACTCGCCATCCCACGGGGTGCCGGGCAAGCCCTCGGCCCGCTCGACCGTCGCCAGGTGGTTCCAGTTCAACGTCATCGTGAAGTCGGCGGACACCAGCAAGTAGCGCTTCAATAAGTCGGACCACTCGACGACGGCATCCAACTCTTTCGCAAGCTTGTGAATCGGCTCGAGTCCCTGATCCGGCGCCCGGCTCGCATACGAGAGGGACAGGATCGTGTCGCGGTCAAAGATGCGTCGACCGGCCCGACAGAATTCCGCAAGCTTTGCCGTCTGGATGCCGTGGAACTTATCGACGCTCAGGCCGAGCTTGCCCGAGAAGCCGGCGTCACGCAGATGGGTAAGCACGCGCTCCAACTGGTCGGCATCGGTGAACCAGACGCCGTTGGTCATCACCTTGTCAAAGCGGAAACCAAGTTCGGCCCCACGCTTCACGAGCGCGATCACGAACTCCGGGTAAACGAATGGCTCGCCGCCCGTGAAGCCCAGCGTGCGGATGCCCTCGCGGTGCGCGTCCTCCAGAAAGTGGATCGCCGTCGCGAGGTCGAGCCGATCAGTCCACTCGATGGGGACGCAACAATGTGGGCAAGTCAGGTTGCACTGGTAAGTCCCGGCAAATGAGATGTAGTCGGGCCGAAAGCCGCGGCCGGGTTTGGCGGGGCCGCGGGGGGTACGGTCGTTCATGTTCGCGATCGGCCGGTTGCCCCAGCCCTCCTCAATTGTGCCCGCATTTCCGGCACCGTCGGCAAAATCAGCAAATCTTGCCCCATCCGCATGCCGATGTTATCTGGGCTACTGGTCCGCCCGTTGCGATGGAGCTTGCGATGCAATTCCGCGCCCGTTGGTTGGCGACTCTCCTCGCGAGTCTTGGCCCGGTGTGCCCGTTGTTTGCCGACTCGGATCCTTCCGAGCCCACCGTGGTGCGTCGATCCGATGCCGTGCGCTCGGATGGTCCGCGTAAGCGCGTCGTCGAAGTTCTGCCAGTCACCGAAGTCGAAGCGCCGAATGCTGCGCCGACTCCTCCCATAATGACCGAGCCCGATTTCGTTCCGCCGCCCGGATCGAACATCTGGGCACAGGCCGAATTCCTGCAATGGTGGTATCGCGGCGGCACGCTTCCGCCGCTCGTCACCGCCGGTTCACCGGTCGACCCGATTCCCGGCGCTCTATCGCAGCCAGGCAGCCGGGTCCTTTATGGCGGCGGTCAGGCCGACGCCGAGTGGGCCAGCGGCGGCCGCGGTCGGATCGGCGGCTATGCCAACGGCACACCCTTCGGCTGGGAAATCGGCGGCTTCTACACGCTGCCGCAATCGACCAACGCGCTGTTCACATCGAACTCTGTCCCGATCCTCGCCCGGCCATTCTACGATTCGTTCCTGGTGACTCCATCGAGCCTGCTGTTCGGCGCTGGCGGAGCGTTTCAGGGCTCGGTGACCGCGATCACGCGCACGACATTGTGGGGCGCCGAAGGCCACATTTCCGTGGCCATGGACACGGAGGCCAAGAACTCGGCGTTCATCGGCTACCGCTATTTGCAGATGACCGACGACCTGCAGATCGCCGGCCGCTACAACCTCGACGCGGGCGGCTTGGCGTTCAATAGCGGCATCGCTCTTTTGACGGGCGCGACCGGCACGATTTCCGATCGTGTGAAGACGACCAACGAATTCAATGGCGCTACTTTCGGCTGGAAATACCACAACTTCGCGGGCCGATTTAGCGTCGATCTGCGTGCGTCGATCGCCATCGGCGTCGGCTCCGAACGAGCGCGCTTCGAAGGGGCCACCCAGACGGTCGACGCGGACGCCACGCCGCGCACGGCCGCGTCCGGCCTGCTCGTGCAAGCGTCGAATGCCGGCGTCTATGGCCGCGACTTCATGACCGTTGTGCCCGAAGCCGGCGCCCGCGTGTCGTTCATGGTCGCGCCCGGCGTCAGCGTGTTTGGCGGCTACGACTTCCTTTACTGGGCCTCGGTGATGCGTGCCGGCGACCAGCTCGATCAAGCCGTTGACAGTCGCCAAATGCCCGCGAGCGGTAACTTCATCTCCGGTTCACCCGGTTTCCGCCCGATCAGCCCCTTGCGCGACACCTCCTTCTGGGCTCACGGCGTGAGTTTGGGTGTGCGGTTCGAATATTGAGACGATTGGGCCGGGTCACGCCGCACTCTGAATTCTTGCGATTTCTAGCTCAGTGGTGCTGCGTCCACGCACACCTTCACTTCACGCCGGCTGCCGCCGATTCGCTGGGGCCCTGACGAAATTCTGCTCTCATTTCGCCATCACCCACGGGACAATGGGCGACGCAACTTTGCCGTGAGGCAGAACCATGTCGTCGTGTCGCTGGGCTTTCTCGCTCCTGCTCGCCAATTTCGCGCCCGTGTCCGCGGGTGATCCGGTGCCGCGTGTCGATTTGCTGGGCGATCCATTGCCGGCCGGGCCATCGCCCGCATCGGCAGCACGCGGTTTCTGCTGCGGCCCTATCTCGAAAACGTTTACTTCACGCCCGACGGCTCGACCGTCATCGGGCGCGGCGCGGACAACGTGCTCACGTTCTGGGCCGCCGACTCGGGCAAACAGGTGTTCGAGTTGCGCGACCCGGACCTCATCAACTTCCGCATGGACCAGTCGCCGGACGGAACCCGGCTCGCTTTGTTCGGTCAGGACAAGCGCGGCAAACCGGCCCCGGACGCGACGCTCCGGGTTTATGACATGGCGACGCGCAAGCCGCTTTGGTCGAAGACGATCGACGATGAGTATTGCTATCGACACGTCGTGCTCTATTCGGCCGATGGCAACACATTTTCACGGCCACGAATGTCGACGTCCGCGTGTGGGATGCGGAAACCGGCAATGAACTCCGTCGTGTCAAACCCGGTCTCGGCTACGGCGGAATAACACTCTCTCACGATGGGCAAACACTGGCGATCGGCGCCGAGTATAGCTTGCACCTCTGGAACTGGCACACCGATACCCTGCCGCGCACCGCGGAGAAGCGTAACTCGCAATACCTCAATCGTCTGATCTTCTCGATGGACGACAAATCGCTGTTTACTTATGGCGACGACAGTTCAATTCATGGCTACGACGTGGCAACCGGAAAATTCACCGGCAAGGCTGCTGAATCCGCAATGCGGTTTCGCACCGCGAGCCCCGACGGCAAGACCATTGCGGTTGCCGATTACGATCAGGCGAAATCCCTGGGCTCGATAATCCTTCAAGATGCCGCGACGGGCAAGGAGATTCATCGACTCGCCACTAGTCGAGTCTTGGCCGGCACAGCTCGGTGGTCAAAGGATGGCAAGCGATTGGCCGGCGCAACCGCGTTTCGCGCCTATGCCTGGGACGTCAAAACCGGACAAGCGCTTGGGCCGCCGCCAATCGGTCCGGACTGGCCTGTTACGAACCTGCTGTTCACCTCTGACGGTCGGCTTCTACGGCGTGCTGATGTTCACTCCCGAGGGCAAACAGATCGTCGCGAGTTCCGAGGATGGGTCATTGCGCTTCTGGGACGCGACGACCGGCGACCTCGTCGGCGCCATCACCTTACCGCGCCGACCGACGAACATCACCTTCACCCCCGACGGCAAACTGTTGGCCGTCGCCTTCAGCGATCCGACGGTGCTCATCTCCGACGTGAACGCGGCCCTGAAGCCGGCGAAGGAGTCAGCATGTATCGAAATTCGTTGATGCTCGCTACGCTGTTCGCCGGCCCCTTCGCCGGGGCGGAACCCGTCGACCTGGCCGGCGACCCGCTGTCGCATGGAGCCATCGCTCGCCGGTGAACTCATGGCGAATCGCTATTACGGCAACCCATCTGTCGCGTTGACGCCGCTCGTTTTGCGTGCCCCGACGACCGCGGAAAAGGAACGCGTCGCGGCCTTGCTGAAGGAGTGCGACTCCGACGACTATCCCACGCGCGAGAAGGCCGCGGCCGCCCTGGTTGCAGTCGGCGCCGGCGTCGAACCGCTGCCACGGCAAGCGATGATCGACGGTCCCTCCGCCGAGGTCCGCCTGCGCGCCCGTGTCGCGCGCGAGGGCATCCTGAATCAACCCAAATTTCGATTGACGGGCCATGCCGAGGAAGTCCGAGCGATGACGTTCTCCGCCGACGGCAAGCTCTTCGCCACCGGCAGCGTCGATGGCCGGACGATCCTTTGGGACACGGCGACGGGGAAGGAATTAGCGCGGCTGGATGTGCGATGAAACGAACGGCGTCCGCTGCGTCTCAATACGGTTCGGTTCCCGCGTCCCCTTTCAGCCTCGTGTTTCTTCTCATGTCGAGGATCGTCCTATGCGGGCCGCGTCGATACTGCTGTTTCTGACCTTCGCCGTCCCGGCCACCGGCGAATCGGGGCCGATGCCACGGGAGGTCCGCTTCGACGCGGTCGGCTACCGGACGGCGCCGTCGCGCGGCTGGGCATAGGTCGACTCTTTCACGCCGCCAGATTCATGGTCCTTTCCACGGACGGGACTCGGTTGGCCTCCGCGTCATACGACGGGCAAGTGCGCCTATGGGATACGAAGACCGGCCGGCAACTCTGGGACCGGCGACCGCCTTGGTTCCAATTCGGCACAATGCCCTGGCTGGCATTCTCCCCCGAAGGAGGTCGACTGGCCGTCGTTTTCACGGCGAACACGCGAGGCCGATCGTTCACATGTGGGATGCCGCCACGGGCGCGGAACTGGCCCGAGGGACGCTGCCCGACGGGACCGTGGGGGCGGCGGCAATCGCAATCTCTTCGGATGGATCGGCTCTCGCCGTGGCCGCGGCAGCCAAGGTCTTCACGCTCGACACCGCATCCGGAAAGGTTCGCCAGCACTTGAAGGGTACGTTCGCAATCTGCCGAGTTCTTGCATTCGCCCCTGACGGCAAGACGCTCACGGCCGTTGGCACTCTCGGCGGCCAGCGGCAGGTACTACAGGTCCACAGATGGGACACGTCCACCGGCATGGAAGTTGAGAGCTTCGAGGTTGATGCGCCGGTCAACGGGCGGCCATCTCTCGGCGGATGCGCGGTTCTGCGCGCTGGTGGAATCGGGCGGCATGGACATTCGCGTGGTGGACGCGTCCAACGGCAAAGCAGTTTGTTTGGCCCGGGAGCCCAACCCGCTATATGTGTTTAGCAATCTCTGTTGGCAATCTCTGGATTTTGCGACGGCTGCGAGGATCGGCCGACTCAAGATTCGGTGGCAAAGCCGACGGCGGACTACCAATCGAGCCCAATCTTGGCGAGCCGCTGCCGGGCAGCCGCCAAGTCGAGGAAGACGAGGTCGCGGCTGCCGCGGGCGGCGGCGACGATGCGGCCGTCGGGCGTGAAGCCGAGTTCGCGGATGCGCTTTTCGCCTTGCGGCCGCCAGCGGGCGACCACCTTGGCCGATTCGGCGTCGATCAGGAGGGCCCAGCCATCGGTTCCCGAAACAAAGAAGTGGCGTGAATCCGGACTGACCGCCTGCATCTGGTCGGCGACGTCGCCCGCCGTGGGATAGCGAGCCAGGATGTCGCCATCCGGCAGCGACCGCAGAATCCATCCGGGCGTACTGGTCCCTTCACCGCCCTTGAAGTCCAACGGCATGTACGCCGACAGCAAGCGACGGCCATCGGGGCTGACAGCCACCACGGCCGCAACTTGCGATTCGCTACCGTCCCCCAATGAGAACCGCCCGACCGTTTGACCGGACTGCACGTCAATCACGCGGCAGGGCTTGAGTTCCGGCCCCGGTCGCGGTTTCGACTCTTGATTGGGATCGACGATCAGCCAGCGGCCATTGGGGCTGAGCTGCGTGGACGTGAAGCCCGGCTCCCGATTGTCCAATTCAGAGTCGCGGAAAATCGCCTTCGCGGCGAGCACATCCCAAATCACCAGGTCGCGGGTCGTTTCTTCATTGCCCATCGCCAACAGGCGGTCCTGGTCGTCCCACGCGACATCGCTGAAGCTGAGGTGCAAGTCATTGCTGAGCGGCAGCTTATGCGAGTTTAATTGACGGCCGGTCTCAACGTCGCGCAGGACAAGCGTGTTCGTGTGCCGGATTGACAGGCGCTTGCCATCGCGACTGAACTGCAAGCTGGACTGGGCGAGATTTTTCATCGGCCACGTATGCTTGATCGCGCCACTGCGACAGTCGACGATCGTCAACCGCTCCTCGGCTTTGGCGATGGCGTCCTTCAAGACATTCGCGAGTGCTCGTGGTCCATCCTCCGGGACGAGGGAGTTTTTCTGCATGGTCACGCGGATGGCTAGCCAGCGGCCATCGGGGCTCAGGACCGAGCCTTCGAGTCCGGCGAGACCGGGCAACGTGGTCGTCGGAGTATCGTCAACGACACGGCTGACGCGAACTGTCTCATACATTCCCGACGTCACCAGGTGCCCGGCTGCGGTCCAATTAACTTGATTCACCCGGCCATCCGCGGCCTCGGCGAGACGAATGCACTCGGTGGCCGCGCGACCGTCGAGCAGGCGGACCGACCCATCTTCATCCGCGACGGCGAGATACTTGCCCGCGGGACCATAGGCAATCACGAGGGGCCCGCGAAACACGTCGCCGGTATGTGCCAGCTCGGCCTTCTTGTCCACGTCCCACAAGGTCACGCGGTGTTCACGCTCATTCGCGCTCGCCGAAGCGATCGCAAGCACCGGCGCCGTCGGATGCCACGACATGGCCTGAGCGCGTGCCATCGGAATCGTGGCCACGTTCGTCGGCGGGTCGCTGCCAGTGTCGATGACACGTACCGTGGCGCGATCCGCGGTCGGCAGGGCAAGGCGCCGGCCGTCGGGAGCAAAGCGTGGCTTCAGATTGTCTTCTTCAAATTCGCGGTTCGATTCTGGCCAACGCGCCAGGACGATCGGCCGATCGGGCCGATCGAGCGACCAGAGGACGTACTGAATCTCCTTGTTCACGGAACGCCGAGCGACCAGGCGCTTGCCGTCGGGCGTGAACTCGAGATCTTCGAGCGTGGCCCCGGCGCTCGCGTCCGGCGTCAACGCGGCATCCGTGAGGGTGCCCGCGGGCTTCAGCGCCGGCAATGCGAACAAGGCCACGGCGCCGGGGCGTGCATTCGCGAGGAGGGTCCCGTCGCGGCTGATGGCCGTCCCATCGTGTCTTCCGAATGCGAACGGCGAGACTTCGCCCGGCGGTGTGGCAATGTCGTGGCGCGCCAGCACGGCGTTGGCATCCAGATCGCGGACGATGATGCGAACCATCCCTTCCGGATCGAGAGAAATGACGACGGCTTGGCCGCCAAACGGCGTGACGATGGGCGAGCCGGCGAGCCCCGTGGAGAACTCGTGCATCTTCGCAATGTCGGGCTGGCTGAGCGCCGCGATCGCTTCGCCACGCAAGTCGGCCAGTTCCGGCAGCGCGACGCGCGTATCGGCGGCGTCGCGTGGCCGTTGCCGCATGCGGGCGGCCGCTTCGAGCAAACTCAGCGAGTGCTCGCGCCATCCCGGCCGGCCCGCGAGTCGATTGGCGCGCGCCCGTTCGAACGTCGCCACGCAGAGCGTATCCTGCAGCACCTCCTCGCGATCGCGAACCGCCGCTGCCTGTTTGAGCGCGGCGTCTTCGCTATCCGCCGCCTGCTTCGCACGATCGTTGGCTTTGACGGCATAGACCGCCGACACGATCGACCCGGCGACGAGGGCAACCACGACGGCCGCGCTGAGCACGGCTACGGCCGGGTTACGCCGCGTCCACTTGGCGGCACGCCGACCGAGCCCCGCACGCCGGGCCGTCACCGGCTCGCCGCGGCGCCAGGCGGAGAGATCGTCCGCCAACGCCTGGGCCGACACGTAGCGGCGGCTCGGATCCTTCTCCAGACATTTCATCGCCACGGCTTCGAGGTCCGGGTCCGCGGCCGGATTTAAGCTGCGTGCCGACGGCGGGTCCTGCTCCTCGACCATCCGCAACGTCTGCACGACCGTCTTGCCCTTGAACGGCGGCTGGCCTGTCAGCAACTCAAAGAGGATCGCCCCCAGCGAATAGACGTCGGCCGCGATCGTGACACCCTTCTCGCCGCGTGCCTGCTCGGGCGCCATGTATGCCGGCGTGCCCAGGATCGCGCCGGATTGCGTCAGCGAGCTGTCAGCCTCGACTTTCTTGGCAAGCCCGAAGTCGGCGACCTGCGGTCGCAATGACGAACCGCTGTCGTCCGATGACCCTCCGACCCTGGTTTGGTCATAGGCCGTTGGGACTTGGTCATTCGCCAGAAGGATGTTCGCCGGCTTGAGGTCGCGATGCAGGATGCCGCGTTGATGGGCGTAGTGGATGCCGCGGGCAACTTGCTCCATGAGGCGGGCCGCTGTCCGCGGATCGCGAACCAGCTCGGCGACGCGGGCCGCGAGGGTACCACCGTCGGCCAGCTTCATCGAAAAAAATGGATGTCCCTCGAACGTGCCGACGTCGTAGATCGGCAAAAGATTGGCATGATCGAGGTTCGCGGCCGCCTCGGCCTCCTGGCGGAAGCGCTGGACGTCGTCCTGGCTATCAAGCCGGCCGCTTAGGATCATCTTCAGGGCAACGATGCGGTTGAGGCTCACCTGCCGCGCCCGAAAGACGACGCCCATGCCGCCGCGTGCGATCTCTTCGAGCAGCTCGTAGTCGCCGCACCGTCGGCCAGCCATCGGCGTTGAAGAATGTTGCGTCGGCGCACCCGAGACGACGGTCAGAGTCGGCTCAGTATTGTCAAGGGTATGGTCCGGCATGAGGAGAATTGTCGCCGAGCGAGGGGGCGATGTCAAAGGAACGATGGGCAGACTCTTGAATAGTAGAACGTATCCCCGCGCATGAAGCAGAGACACAATGGAGTTACTCATGCCCGATGTCGACGATCCCTACGGTTTGCAACGCTTCGTCGAAGCCCAACAGAACGATTACGCGCGAGCGCTTGCCGAGATTCGGAGCGGCCAGAAGCGGTCGCATTGGATGTGGTACATCTTTCCACAGTTCGACGGGCTCGGATTCAGTTCGATGTCGCGGCGGTATGCGATCAAGAGCCGCTCGGAGGCGGAGGCGTATTTGCAGCACCCCGTGCTCGGGCCGCGGCTCATCGAGATCGCTGACGCGGCGCTTGCCGTGGCAGGTCGATCGGCCACAGACATCTTCGGTTCACCCGACGACATGAAACTGCGCTCGTCGGTCACCCTGTTCGCAAGCGTCGCTCCCGTGGATTCTGTATTCCACCGATTGCTCGACCGATTCTTCGCGGGACGACATGACGAGGCGACGGTTCAACTGATGAACGACGCCGCAGCGACGCAGAGTTGACGAAAAGAAGCCGAACTTGCGACGCCGCGTCAGTGAGCAAGCCGTCGCAAAATCAGAGATTGCCAACAGAGATTGCCAAACACATATGGGGGGTTGGCAATCTCTACTCGCGAAAACCGTATCGAACAGATTACGGCGTAACAAGTTGCGCCGAAAAATCGCGGACGAAAATTCTAGCGCCAGGAACCCCCAAAAATGACCGCGACGACATACTCCTGTTCGTTGCATCGAGTTTTTTCGCAATGAAATGTAACGTATCGCGGCGATTCCGGTGCGCGACTCGAAGCAAGACCCTGGTGCCGGTATCGCATAGGTAAACCGCGGCGACCCGGCTCATTTTCAGCCGCAGCTCACTACGGCGATGGCGTTGTTTCGCTCTCGCATTGGTCTTTGAGTGATTCGAACGTCTTCTTGAGATCTGATTTCAATTCGTCGGAGGGCTTTTGGTTGTTGCTATGCTCCCATTGTTCCAAAAGGCTGCCCACGGCAACCATGCGCGCCGCAACCGCGGGGCTTTCTACCATGACCATCTCACATAGGTAGAGGCGCCAAAACAATTCCTCAAATACAGATACGCTCGACAATAGGCGACCATGGTCGCAAGCGTCAGTCAATTCGCCAACGACATTGATCGCGTGTGCGTACAAGTGCTTCTTGATGTCAGGATCGCTAAAGTCAGTACCGATGAACGTCTTGAGATAGTTTGCAATCTGCAACAATTCTCTTCTATTCTCTCGCGTTGACTCGCGACTAACCGTTAGCTTGAGTACGTCATCCTGAAACTTGGCGAAAAAATATTTTTCGAACCAGGAATCGTTAAATGTGTCCTGTCGCAATTGGTGCTCGAGTAATGCCCAATTCCGTTTGGCGTCGTCCCAAGCAACTTGGTCGGATGTGACGGAAATCAATTGACCAAGCACTTGCAAAATGAGCAGCTTCATCGCGTAGTGTCGCGATGCTTCAGGATTGTCGCGCGTCAATCGGCCAATCAAGATCAAGCTTAAACGACTTTCCATGTCGTTTCGCGACGCGAGCGCTCTCTTGAGCATTTCGTTGTGTCTGGCGAGTCGCTGGTTTTCGCGCGATTCTGCTTTTTGCAGCCAGGCAATTGCGCCAAGAAAAGCAACCAAAAGAAACAAGGCGACAAATGCTCCGCGCCGCAGCCATTGTCGGCGAATTCCCTGATGGATCCACGCTTTCTCCTCGTCTTTCAATTCCGCGGAGCGCGTCGTCGGCCAATGGCGTGCGATCGCCAGTTGAACAGTGCTGAGACCGGCCCACTTGACACCCTCGCTGGCGCGTTGACGTCGAACATCACGGCGCCAACGCATAATGTCGCCGGATTCACGCAGCCAATTCTTGAGCATTGCCCACCGCCGGAATATGGCTTCGTGAGCAACTTCCACCTGATCGTCCTTGCCCTTGACGAGCAAACGTTCATCGACGAATTTCTCCAACAGCGGTTGGGCGGCAGTCGGCAGATCGGACCAACGGGCGGTGAGCCGGACCACTTCGTCTTTCTCATTGACTTGTGCTAAGTTCTTGACGAAACTCAAGCGCAATCCCGTGAGCGTTTCCGCGGGGATTTTCTCGGGAAGAATTCGCTCAATTGTCTTTTGTAGAGCCCCCTCCATTCCACCCATTTCGCAGTACTCGGCAAACTCAAGCCGGCCGTCGACAGAATAACGCCGATGAAGCTTTTCGAGGGTGAAGGCGAGTAGGGGCAAGGCTTCCGCGGTGGGCGTGTCCTTGACGAGTTCGGCGAGTAAAGCATCTTCAACTTTCACGTGCGCTCGGTCCGCGGGTTTCTTGATCACATCCTGAATACGGTCGTGCGGGAATGGGGCCAGATGCCAGGACTTGAAGAGCGGCGCCGTCATAGCATGCCGGTGTTTGCCGTATGTATCGAGATAGTCGGAGCGCATTGTGCCAATTGCCAGCAAACGACCATTCTTGCGGGCGAACACGGCCTGGAGAAAGTGCAGGAAGTGACTCGCGTTTAGGTTGTCAGTGGACGGCAGGAATTCTTCGAATTGATCGATGGGCAGGACAACAGTGGCATCTTTCTGGTCGAGCGCCATCGTCAAGTCTTGAGTGGTCTCGAAAAGGAACCTGGCAGCCTCGTCGACATTGGCGTTCGCAAGACGATCGCGCAGCATCTTCCAGTCGAGGGCAGTTGGCTGCCGTGGGAACAAGTCAACAAGATTTTGCGCGAGTTGCGCGAAGAGAGTGTGTTCTTCATTCGTCTGCCCAAATCGCAAGGTGGGAAGCACGACCCAATCTGGCGCGCTCAAGCGCGGCAGCACCCCGGCCTTGAGAAGGGAGGACTTACCGCTGCCGGATCCGCCGACGACCATCAGCAGGCGCGGTTCGCCCACGTCCCGCATCTTGCGCAGCAATTCGAGCAATTCTTTGATCTCGGGCTCACGACCGAAATAGACGGCGGCATAGCGTTCATCAAAAGCGGGCAAGCCGGGGTACGGGCATGTGTCGCCGCCGAGTTTCGGATGCGGCCAGCTAAACATATCCGTTGGGCGATGATGTGCTTGCAATGACTTAAGCAACCGTTCGAGGGCGTCCTTACGATCCTTGTGAAACCAAACAGCCTGGTATTCTTTCGCCATGCCGGCGACATCGTCGATTTTCTTGATGTTTTCATCAATCAAGATGGGAAAGATAGGCTTCCCCAGAGCTCGTGCATGACCGAGTTCGTAGGGGCACCAATCGGAATTACGCCAGTTTTTTGAGTAGAGCAGGATTACGGCCGAACAGTCGATTAACTTATCGTGCAAGGCACGTTTCCAATCGGCCCCGGCCTCGATCCCGGATTCGCGGTCGCTGTCGAAAAAGATCTGCGAGTCGAGATAGTTTTGCTGTCGAAGCCATTGAAGAATGTCTTGGGCTATGAGTTGGTCGTTCGTGCTATGGCTAATGAAGAGCATGGCGGCTCCCTAGAGAATTTGCCGGCGTGGAAAGACTAGCCGTGCGACGGCCGAGTCGTGCGCTTGGGAGAATTGAGATTTCGCTTGGGCGGTCATGGGCTCGACCTAAATCGGAGCATTGGGACGCTCGTCATAGGTTTTAGTCGGTGGTAGCACATTGTCGAGCGGCCAAGGCAACTGAATAACACTTTGCGTCTTGGCCAACGATCGACCGCAAGACCGAAAATCCGACGTTGCACCAACTCCGGCGATACGAACGTGGAAGTATCCTGTTTAATGCAACCCATTACCGAATGAAAAAAGCGCCAGCAGAGGACGGTTCCTTCGCTGGCGCTTTCAATTTGTCAGATCATCACTGCTTACGGTTGTGGCTGGGAGATGCCGATGTTGCGGATTTCCCAACTGATGAATTCGAGCATCTGGCGGTTGGAGAAGCGGTAGGTGCCGCTGGTCGCGCTCTTGGCGGGGATCGGCGTCAGGTAGCGCGACGTTCCGTGGATGACCGTGAGCGTGTCGGTCCCGTCGCCGCCGTCGAGGTGCAGGACGGCGAGCGTCGTCGGCGACACGGTCGCCACGTCGTTGCCGGCCTCGCCGAAGAAGTTCACCAGTCGCACCATCGACGGCAGGGCGGCGTTCGGAGCGCTGAAGACGTCGTTGCCGGCGCCGCCATGGCCTTCGAGCGTTTCGAAGTTCTTGTAGCGGATAACGTGGCCGTTCACCTTGTACGTCTTCACGCCGAGGGCGAAGACGTCGCGAGCGGCGGTGCCGATCGCGCCAACAAAGTCCTGACCAGCGAGGCCGTCGACGGTGATGCCGGTCGTTGTCAGCGGGTTGCCGGCGCTGAAGTCGACGGTGATGCTGTCCTTGGCGGCGCCGCCGAACAGCTCTTCGAAGTTGGCGAAGATCAGTTTGCGGCCGGTGCCGACGTCCGTGTAGTAGCTGGCGTCGACGCCGAACTTCACGAGGAACGTGCCATCGGCGTCGCGATTGGTGAGCCGGTCGCTGGCGCCGAGCGTGGCGCTGGCTGACTTGCCGCCGAAGACCTTGTCGACGTTCTGGAAGCCGCCGGCCACGTTCGTGCCGCCGGTGGTGTTGAACCCGTCCGTGCCGCCGACGGCGACGATGTTGATCGCTTGCACGGGCGTCAGCACGGACAGGTCGGCTGTGTCGATGCCGGCTCCGCCATCGAACGAGCCGGCCAGAGTGCCACCTGTCTTGACCAAGAGCACGTCGTTCGCGATGCCGCCGTTTAGATTCTCGACCTTGGAGAAGACGAGCTTCCGAGCCGATGCGTTCTCGACATAGTTGCCCGAGTTCGCGCCATCGACGGTGAAGGTGCTGTCGGTGCCCATGCCGGTCAGGCGATCGGTGGTGCCGGCCGTGCTGCCGATCAGGGCGTCGACATTCTTGAGGTCGCCGGCCACGGTCGGCACGCCGGTTACATCGAAGCCGTCGGCGGCGCCGAGGCCTTTCACCAAGAACTGTTGAGCGGCCAGCGCATTCAGGTCGGCCGTGTCGATGCCGAGGCCGCCGTCGAAGGCGCCGCCGAGGCTGCCGGCGACATCAACAACGAGGAGGTCCGTGTCGGTTCCGCCGCTGAGATTCTCGAAGTTGGAGAAGTCAAGTTCGCGGGTCGAGGTGTCGACGTAATCGCCGGCGTTGGCCGCGTCGACCGTCCACGTGGCGGCAACGTTGCGGCCGGTGAGCTTGTCGCTGGTTGCCGCGGCGCTTCCGATGATGTTGTCAATGTCGAACACCCCGCCGGCCACCAGCGAGATGCCGTTGAGATCGTAGCCGTCGGTCGTGCCGGCCGCGGCGATGGTCGGCGACTGAGCGCCGAGGGCAGAGAGGTCGGCCGTGTCGTAACCGGCCTTACCGGTGAACGCGCCGGCGAGGCTGCCGCCGGAGTGCACGATCAGCGTGTCGGCCGCAGCGCCGCCGGTCAGGTTCTCGAGGTTCGCGAAGGCGAGCGCGGTGGCCGACGGGTTGTCGGTGTAGGTGCCGGCGTTGAAATTGGTGATGTCGTAGTTGCCGGAAGTATCCAGGCCAGTGAGCTTGTCGGTGTTGCCGAGCAAGCTGCCGACGAGCACGTTCACATTGAACAGCGAGCCGCCGACGGAGGTCCCGCCCGTGGTCACGAAGCCGTCGGTCGTGCCAAGGCCAGTGGCGGCGATCTGCTGGCTGGTCAATTGCGAGAAGTCGGCCGTGTCCGAGCCCGCAGCCCCATCGAAGTACCCGGCGATGCTGCCGCCCGATTCCATCGCGAGCCGGTCGTTGCCGGTGCCGCCGAGGAGATTCTCGATGTTGGTGAAGCCGCCGATCAAGATTGGCAACAAGCTTCCGGCGTTGGCGCCCGTGATGTCAAAGGTGCGGCCGCCGTCATCCGATTCCAAGAGGTCAGTGCCGCCCTTGCCGTCGATGCTGCCGGACAAGGTGCCGCCGCTGTTAAAGACGAAGTTGTCGACGCCAAGTCCGCCCTTGAGATTGTCAACGGCGGTGAAGGTCATCGATCGCGCGACGGTCGCATAGGATCCGGCATTCGCACCGGTCAAAGTGAAGGTCGCGCCCGCATTGAGGCCCGTCAGCGTGTCGACCGCTGCCGTCGCGGTGAGGTCGTTGATGTTCTTCAGACCGCCGGCCGCGGGCGAACCGGCCACATCGAACCCGTCGACCGATCCCTCCGCGGTCACGGTCAACGACAGGCCGACGAGCAGGCCCGACAGATTCACGCCGTCGATCCCGCCCTTGCCATCGAACGAGCCGGTCAGGCTGCCGCCCTGCGGAATGATCAACGTGTCGCCGCCGGCGCCGCCTTCGAGGTTCTCGACGTTGGCGAAGGTGCCGCCGAGGATCACGCTCACGGTGCCGGTGTTCGCGCCGGTGACGGTGAAGGTACGACCCGTGTCGTCGCCGGCCAGGGTGTCGGTGCCGCCGCCGCCGTCGATGTTGCCAGCCAGGGTGCCCGGCGAGTTGAACTGGAAGCGGTCGCTCGCGGTGCCGGCGGTCAGGTTCTGGATGTTGGCAAAGGTGCTGCCCAGGAGCGTGGTGATGTTGCCACCATTGGCCGCGTTGATCGTGTAAATGTGGCCGTTATTGTCGCCGGTGAGCGAGTTGTTGCCGGCGCCGCCGTCGATGTTGCCGTCGAGGGTGCCGGTGGTGAAGGTGAACTGGTCACCGGCACTGCCGCCGGTCAGGTTCTCGACGTTGCTGAACGTCCCACCGAGGATCGTGCTCACGGTGCCGGCGTTGGTTCCGGTGACCGTGAACGTGCGACCGGTGTTGTCGCCGATGATCGTGTCGTTGCCGCCGCCACCGTCGATGTTGCCGACGTTGGTGAGCGAACCGCCGGTGTTGAACTGGAAGGTGTCGTTGCCGGTGCCCCCGACCAGGATGTTCATCAAGCTGAAACCGTTGCCGAGGATGCCGCTCAGCGTGCCGCTGTTGCCACCGGTCAGCGTGAACGTGCGCCCGGCGTTGTCGGCGATCAACGTGTCGCTGCCGTTGCCGGCGTTGATGGCGCCGGTCAGGGATCCGCCATCGTTGAACTGGAAGGTGTCGTTCGCGGTCCCGCCAGTGAGATTCTGGATGTTGCTGAACGAGCTGCCGAGGATCGTACCGATCGTCCCGCTGTTGGCGCCGGTGATCGTAAATGTGCGAACGGAGTTGTCGCCAGTGATGGTGTTGGTGCCGCCGCCGCCGTCGATGCTGCCGGCAAGCGAACCACCTGTGCCAAACGTGAAGCCATCGTTTGCGGTACCACCCTTGAGGTTTTCAACGCCGTTGAACCCTCCGGAGCCCGCGAGGATCGTGGAAATCGTTCCGCTGCCGGCTCCGGTAATGTTGTAAGTGCGAGCCGCGTTATCGCCGGTTAAGCTGTCCGTACCAGTGTTCGCGGCGATGGTGAATGTCGAAACACCAGAGAGGACCAGCGGAATCATCGCCGTCCCGCCGTTGATGGTCCCGTCGGTGCGGACCGTGCTGCTGGGATTGCTCAGCGTGAAGGCGTCATTGCCGGTGCTGCCATTGAGAGTGGTGGCGTTGACGTTGTCGATCTCGACGACGCCGGTCGACGTGAACGACTGAACGTTGATGGTGGCGCCGCCGCCGCTGACGCCGACCGTGCCGGTGAAATTGGGATTTTCGTCGGTCGTATCCAGCTCGAATGTTCCCGGGGTGTACGTCGTCGTCCGGCCCGTGGCGGTCACGACGAGCCGATCATCGGATCCGGCGCCGCCATAGACGGTGATAGTCGTGCCAATGGTGCCGTCGATCTCGAAGCGATCGTTGCTGACGCCGCCCAGGACGACGATGCCGTTGAGGTAGTTGATCGTGTAGGTCGTCGTCGCCGTGAGATTCGTGAGCGCTGCCTCGCGGTAGGCGTTCACGGTTACGTTCGCGATGCTGGGACTCGAACGTGTGATCGTGATCTTGTCAAATGCGCCCGTGCCCGTGACGTATGCCGGGGCGCCCGGCTTCAGGCCGACGTTGGCCGCCAGCCGGTTAAAGACGTCGTAGGTGCCGGGGTTATGCGCCCGCGGCAGGGGAACGTGCGTGAAGAAATTGAACTCGCCGCGCTGATCGACCGCGAACCCGGTGTCGTAGAACTGCGACATGATGTCCGAGTTCGTCAACTGACGCTGATCGGCCGGAGCCGCGAGAGCGTTGACCGTGTGTTCCAGACCAAACGAGTGACCCGCCTCGTGAGCGATTGTGTAGGCAATCGCCGTATCGCCCCGCGTCGCATTGGCGGAGCCGTTCGAGAACATGTGGTTCACCATCACGACGACCGTGTCGTCGGTGGCGTTGCCGAAGGTGGCGTAGTCGTTGCCGCCGGCCTGTCCGTTGAGGCCATTCCCAATGGTCCCGCCAGTCGTGTTGACGCCCGCGACCAGCACGTATGCGTCTTTCGTGGCGCCGCTGACGAGCGAGTTCTGAATGTCTTGCAAGCTCGTCGCGGACGCTTCGACGACGTTGACGTCGAACGGGGCGTAGTAGGACCGAACGTCAGCCAGGATTTGTGCACGCATCGTGGCCGCTTGCGCGGCTGTCAGGTTGCCGCCGCCGGGGTTGGTGTCGGTGGCGACGGCCGTGTACGAGGTGAACGAGTACGCGGCCGTGGCCGTTCCAGTCAGGGCCGGGCCACTGACCATGCCGGTCAAGTCGCTCTCAACGGCCTGGTTGGTCCCGTCTTTCGTGAGGCCGTAGAAGCCCGCCATGGCATCGCCGAAGTCGATGTACATCGTGGCGGCCGGGACGGTTCGATCTTCGAGCGATGTAATCAGAAGCCGTGATCGCCTGGCGGCTCGGACCGGCTTGCGAAGGGCGGCGCGGAACAATGACGTCGCACGAGTCATGGTGTGCCTTGAGAGGGGGGTCAATTCAATCGCCTGGCGCGATGAGTGCGACAGGTTGTTGGGTGTCAAACTCCGCGAAGACGCGAGTCACGCGGTTTATTCTGGATTTGAGCGAGATATGCGTGATGGTATTTGACCGTTCAATGGCTGTCAAGAAAAAGGACCACGGACCAACGAGCTGATTGCGCGAATTCTACTGGTCATGCCGATTGTTCGCACGGTAACGGCAATCGCGATTTCGACAAAAACCCATAGCATCGACCGGGTCGCGGGAACATACCTGCGGAGGCCCAATGAAACGCTCGTTTCTCGAAAGCGTTCTGCGTGGCGCCGAAGCCCTGGCTGCCCGTGATCCGGTGGGCACGCTGCCGGACCGCGAGCTTGTGATGCGCTTCGCGGCCAATCGTGACTCGGCCGCGTTTGCCATGCTGGTGCGGCGACACGGTCCATTAGTCTGGGGCGTCTGCCGCAATCTACTTACATCGGATGCCGACGCCGAGGACGCGTTTCAGGCGACGTTCCTGGCGCTCGTGCGTTCCGCGGGGACGATTCAGCGGACGGAGGCGCTGGGCGGCTGGCTGCATGGCGTCGCGTATCGGGTCGCGCTCAAGGCACGCCGGTCGGCGGCTCGACGCAAGACGCGCGAGTCGAAGGCGGCCGTCGGCGAGGCCGATTCACCGGTGCCGGACACCGCCTGGGACGATCTACAGGCTGCCGTCCACGAAGAGGTCTGCAAGCTGCCGGACAAGCTGCGGCTGCCGTTCGTGTTGTGCAGCCTCCAGGGTCGACCGCAGAAGGACGCCGCCAAGGAACTCGGGTGGACGATCGGCACGTTCTCGGGCCGGCTCTCCGAAGCTCGTCGAAAGTTGTTGGATCGACTCGCACGCCGTGGCGTTCCCGTGGGCGTGGCCGTCGGAGCGGCGGTGCTCGGGGGCGTGGCCGGCGGGGCATCGGTGCCCACTGGTTTGTTTGCCAACGTGTTGTCGGCGGCCGCCGCTCCGGACGCCGTTTCCCCATCCATTCTCTCCCTCGCCCGCGGAGTGACTCACGTGTATCTGACGCGAACGAAATTGCTGGCCGCCAGCGTGGTGCTGGTCGGCCTTCTGACGACCGGGATTGGTGCGAAGGTGCTCTCGCGAGCGGATGCCCAGCAGCCGCCGCGTAAGGCGGAGCCGGAACCGGTCAATCGCGCGATCGACTTCCTGCGCTCGAAGCAATTGGAGTACAGGTTCGTACCGGTCGAAAAGCCGTTGACAACTGCCGATTTACAGAAGGTCTTGGCTGTCGCCGATGAGGAAGGCTGGGCCTATTGCGGTTCGCAAGAACTGGTCAACGAGAAGACCGGCAAATTGATGCCGCACATGGTCTTCAAGCATCAGCGGTGGACGGCTTTAGCCAAAGACGAAATCGGCTTGTCGCGGCTCGCGCTGGATGCCGCGGCTGAGGAGGCGAAGGCGAAGGAACTGGCAGCGCGCAAGAAGGCCGAGATCGATTTTCTGAACGCACGCGACCAAGCCGCCGCCGAGGCGGAGCGCGCGGCCGCCCTGAAGAGCGCTGAAGTCGAAGCTCTTCGCAAGCAGGAGAAAGCACTACTGGAGCAGGCGGCCGCCGCCGAAAAGGCCGCACTTCAGAATCTCAGGAAGACGAAAGAGGAGGAAGCCGAAAAGGAAATCTTGGCCCGCAGACAACTTGCCGATCGTGAGCGCCAACTTGCGGACTTGCAGGCCCGCTACGAAGCTCTGGTGCAAAAAATGGAAGCGGAGTTGAAGACCAAAGCCGCGACCAGCGGCAAGACTGGCGACTTGCTGCCGCCAGAAAAATTGGTTACGGTTGAGGTCAAGCTGAAGAACGTCGAGGGCATCGTCGCGGCTCAGGCGCTCGGCAAGCTGTTGCCAAGCGCCAAAATCGTCGCCGAAGTGCGGAAGGACGCCATCACGCTGATCGGTCCCTCCAAGCAGATCGACGAAGTTCGGGAGCTGATTCAGAAGTCGATCGACGTCAAAGCGGGCGGGGCCTTCGATACGAACAAAGGCAAGGACAAGGAGACACAACTCGTCGTCATTCCGCTCAAGACGGTCAAAGCGAGTGAAGTGGCCAAAGTCGTCGGCGAGGTGATCGGCAAGTCGAACGGCAAGGTCACCTCCGACGATAACACGAACTCATTGCTAATCGCCGCCACACCGGAGGTGATCGACCAGATCAAGAAGCTCCTGGTCGAATTGGATTCCAAGAGCGGCCGGCCGAAGTAGCCATGTTGGCCGCACCGGCCCTGGGTAGTAATTACCCAGGGCTGGTCGCACGTTGCCCACGTCGTCGGCTTGTTACACGAAAACACACGGACTAAATGCCATTTCGCGCCCGGCATCCCGGTTGCTTAGCACTTTCCAATTGCACGTTGACCACTTCTCGGGATACGCTGCTCTTATGAAGCGATTGCTCCTCCTCGTTCCGTTCCTGGTCGTCACGGGCTGCGACCAGTTGGGTTCCACGACGCCACCTCGGAATGCGCCATCGTCGACTGTCCGGTCGGAAGCGATCAAGGCGCCGGCCGCCGGCGTGTCGACCGCCCCGTCATTCACGACCGATCCACCAAAGGACAAGGCTCAGGATCCGCCGTCGCGTCCGCCGGAGATGGAGGAGCGCAAGGAGGACCCGCCGGAAGAAGCGCCGCCGATCCCCGATTCCTACAAGCCGCTCAACAAGAAGAAGACCGTCTTCTTCGAAAAGGGCGCCGACGGCATCAAGCGCGTTCATCTGCTGACCGAAGTCTGCTTGCGCGAGGGGCAGCTCGAAGTGTTCTTGACCAAGCTCAACACGAAGGAGCACGAGGCGATCCTGCACGTCGATGCGGACGCGCGCGAAATCCACCTCGCATTGGTTGCGGCCGATGCCGAACCCGGCAGCCCGGCCCAGTTCGTTCCCGAGTTCAAAGCGCCGACGGGAACGAAGATCAAGGTGACGGTCACATTTCGTGAGAAAGGGAAAGTGAAATCCATCGACGCGAAGGAATGGGTCAAGGATCGCGTTTCCAACAAGTCTCTCGCCCACGATTGGGTCTTCGCCGGCAGCCGGTTTTTCAAGGACCCGGAGCGCAAGGCCCCGGATTACTACATGGCGAACAACGGCGAACTGTTGAGCTTGTCGAACTTCCCCGACTCAATGATGGACCTGCCGATCAAGAGCTCGAAAGATGCGGCCGACCTGGTATTCGAGGCCGACACGCCAAAGATCCCCCCAGTGCGCACGCCAGTGATTGTGACGTTGGAGCCAGTGGTCACGAAGAAGAAGTGAGCAGGCGAGCGTCGAGGCGTAAGCCACCGCTCTAAACATCGTCGATCAGCTGTAACCTCTGGTCAGTAAACCATTCTCAGCGTTTGGTGAACTGACCTGAGGTTCTCATGGACACGGACGTCCGCACGGTGCTCGACAAGGTTCCGCTCGCCGAGGCGACTTGGTTGCTGTTCAACCAAGTCTTGCCTGACGACACGCTGGACGCGATTGTCGATCGCCATCGCGGCGCGTGTTATCAGCGCGAATTCACGTTCGCCAACCTGGTGCATTTGGTCAACGACGCGCTGTGCCGGCACGGCGGTCGGGCCAAGCAGACGCTCCAGCGGCATGCCCACTCCGGCGAATGTCCGGCCAGTGAGCAGGCGTTCTACGGCAAGCTGCGTCAGCTGCCCATTCCGCTCAGCGAAGCCCTGCTGATCGACGCGACCAAGCTCTTGCGGCCGTGGTTGGCGCGCCAGCCGCGCGTCGCGTTGCCAGCAAGCCTGCGTGCTCTCCGCGTCCTGGCCATCGACGGCAAGACCCTCCAGCACGCGGCCAAGCGCCTCAAGCCGGTGCGCGGCCACGCCGGCCGCGGCCTGGGCGGCAAGGCGTTGGTCGCTTTGGAACTGAGCACCGGCCTGCTGGTCGGCATGACCGCCGATCCCGACGGCCATGCCAACGAAGCCAAGTTGGTCCCGCAACTGCCTGCCGGATCGCCCACGCGATACCGTCCATCCGCCAAATGCGGCTCCAGCGCCGAGCGTGTGCGTCGCGCCGCCAGGAAGAGCCGAACCAACAGACAGGCCAACCGCATCACGCGGCGCCACCGCCCATCCTCGAACACGTCGTAGGAATCGCAGCAGGCCTGACACCAGCCGATGAGCGTCTCGCATTCCCGACGAATCTGGCCGGACAGGTCGTCCGCTGCTGGCCGA
>DATANR010000148.1:0-14276 GCA_036266155.1 Gemmataceae bacterium
ATCACTTCCGTCGTCACTCACCAAACAGCCCCAAATAGAAACTGAAGACCTGTCGTTTCTCGTCCGCTGACGGGCTCGTTACCACGCGTGGTGTCGGGCCAACCTCCTGGCCACTTGCCGGTCGAATGCCGGTCAGCTTGCCTTGGGGGACGACGAGATCGATGGAAACACGATTCGGCAGATAGGCCGTCGCTTCGTTGCCGGCGTCGTCGCGAGCCGTGAGCCGGATCATCACCTGGTGCGGCAGGCCGGCGGGCATTGTCCAGTCCGCGTAGCCATTGGCGATCACCGCGTCCATGGGCAACCACGTGCGGCCATCCGTGCTGAAGTGGAGCCGAATACTTGGATGGGCCATGTGTCGATCCGACAGCTTCCATGCGACGCGGATCTTGCCTGGCTGATCCGGGATCGATTGCAGCGGCATTAGCTCGATTTTCGGCGGCGTGGTGTCGAGTATGACATTCAGATCCGGTTGTTTTCCAGACGCCGGCTCCGACGTTCGCATTCCTGACTCACTGACAAATACGAGTCGAAAACCGTAGTCACCTTCCGAGCCGAGGCGCGTGCGGAACGGCGACTGACAGCCTGCCATCTCGTCGGTCTTGGCCCAGGTTTGCCCGCCGTCGCGCGTGGTCCACAACTCGACTGCCGACACCTGGGAGACGCCGGCCTTCGTGATCTCAAAATCGAGAGCAATAGCGCGCGTGTTTACGAGTTTGGCCGGAGGTGAGGGCACGCTGATGCCAACGCTCGGCGGCACATCGAGTCGCGGCATTGGGCCCGTCATGGGGACGGGCGGTGCTTCGACGAGCGGGAGCGTCGGCATCGGCACAAGTGAGGGCGGGTTGCCGCCCGTTTGTCCGGACGCGAGCACGGGCAATGGCGGTTCCGACTTGTCCAGTATCGTCGTCTTGATGTTGAGTGCGTTCTTGACCATGAACAGACCTGGGTCGTTGAGATCGACCGGCGGCGCTACGCTGGAGGTCGGCGCGTCGGGCAAGCGAACTTCGGGGACATGGACGGTCGGGCGCTGCTCAACGACGACGACCGGCTCTCCCTTGTTCCAGGCCGAGACTGGAACGCCCTTTGGTGCAGCGACGGGCGCTACGGCCGGCGGTGTGCCGGCGTCGATCGGCGCAAGTTGTGGCTTCAGCAAGTAACCAGCTGCGAAGGCGCCGGCGAAGGAGGCGGCAATCAGGCCGCCGCGAAGCACTGGAGACATGAGAAACCTCGTCCATGAGGACGGCCCGATGGCCGAACATTCCAGAAGGGATGCAAGTATACGCGGGTGAAATGAAACGTGTCGAGAGTGGTTTTGGGAGCGCTTCCAACGAGTACTTTCGATGTTCTATTGCGCTCGAATTGTGAATTGAGAAAATCGGCGTAAAATATTCTCCAGGCTAATGATACGCTGAAAAAATCGATCTAAGGTGGCCAACCCCCATATGTGTTGGCCATCTCTGTTGACCATCTTTGATTGGTTTGACTATCAGCCGCCCAACACTCGGCCCGTTTCGCCCTCGGCGTGCAACTCGTCGAGTTCCTTGCGCACCCGATTCAGGCCGACGGCACACAACTCAAATTCCGCACCGAGACGTTTCAGGACGGCAGCTTCTTCGCGGTACGGGTCGGATTCAAAGGTTGCGGCAATCAGATAGGAGCGCTTACCCTGAAGCGTGTAACTGACGAACGAGTCGCGTGCCCAGCCCGTTTCCGCACGACGAACGGCTTCCGGGAAGAGCCCCGTCCAAAAGAGCGTGAAGTCGCCAATGTGCCGGTGATATTCGCGCTTCGTGCGGCCCTCGGGCGGTATCTCTTCGGCTTCCATCACCATGTCCGCCACTTCGACAAGCGGCCGGCCGCCGGTGCCGACAAAGCGGTACACGGCCCCAAAATGAGTGAACCGCGTGAGTAATTCGGAGACATAATCGATGAGCGGCGGATCGGTTATGCCGATCGACGTCAAGAACGCATGTTCGGTCAAGCCGGCAAACAGCCGGCGCAGCGGGTGTTCGGGAGGAGCGGACCACATGGGAAGGGCCCTCGGTCAGTTGCGAACGTGGGCCTCGCGGGGAGAGAGGACGAGGCTACATAATTATTGGCGCATAACCGAGCGAAATTTGCTTGTCAAGCGGACGTGTTTTCTGCCAAAGTCTCGTACTTGACCTGTTTTGACTGAATTGGCGGACGGGCAAGTTAGCACTTACAGGCCAAACTTTCGGGCCTTGCGCAAATTCTCCAGGCGTTAGGCCTTCGGCAAGACCGGAACATTCGGCCTGTTCGCTACAACGCGATTTGACTTCATTCTGGCATGAACTAGATAGGTGGTTAAGGCAGTTGTCTATCGCCGGACCTGAATCCCCCCTCAACCGGCACGGCTCCGAACAGCGAGAATTTGGTGGCGGACAGTGGAAAAGATGCGCGCGTGGCGTTTTTGAACCGGTTATTGGATTCATCCAACAACTGGACAAATGCTCGTGCCATGCTGGCCGACTTCTGCTTGGCTTTCGGTGCCAAGGCGGCGGGTTTCCGCTGGCCGGCCGAAGGCGCACCAAGCCTCGTGGCCGAGACGGGGCAATGCCCGAAAAATGCGGCGACACTGATCGTTCCCCTTGACGATCAGCCGCCAGGTGCCTTGTGCGTCGATGGTCTGCGCGCGGACGACGAGTTGGTTCAGCTGGTCGCGAAAGCGCTGGCAGCTTCGGCGGCATTGCGACGGTTCCTTGGGCCAATTGCGGAGCAAGCCCGGATTGCTCAGCGGCTCGAAGATGTCGCCAAGGTCGCCGGCCGCGTGGCGCATGATCTGGATAACGTGTTTCAGGGTGTGTGCGGTTTCATCACTCTGGCACGCGAGGAATTGGAACCGGGTTCGCCGCCCCATGAGAACCTCGGTGACGCGGAAACGGCTGCAGCGGCTGGGCTGCGTTTTTGCGATCAGTTGCATCAGCTCAGCCGGGGCGGCCATGCTCGCCCCGTGCCGTCCTCGGTGCAGGTGGCGTTGACGCGTGAGGCGGCCCGGCTGGCGAAAAACCATTCGACCGTGCGTGTTCAAGTGGACGCACCATCGGAATTGCCGGCGGCGGCGATCGAAGGCGCTCCGCTGCAAATGATTCTTGGCCATTTACTCGACAACGCCGCCGAGGCGTCGCCGAAGGACGGCCAGGTCAAGGTGACGGCCCGCTTGGTGGAATTGGCCCCGGGCGACCTGGGGGAATTTCTTGGTCGCGTGTCCGCCGGTCCGCACATCGAGGTGCGGGTTGCGGATGCGGGGCCGGGACTGACGGATGAGGCGCGACGACGCATGTTCGTCGAGCCGTTCTTTACGACGAAGTATCGTCATCGCGGGTTAAGTCTCGCGGTGGTTTATCGAATGCTGTACGCGCACCGCGGCGGCGTCCAGGCGGACGCCCGGCCCGGTCCGGGAACGACGATGCGAGTCGTCTTTCCGCTGGCCGCGGCCCGAGTGCCTGCCGTGGAATCCGGTCGCTCTTGTGGAGGCTCCTTGTCATGACCGTTCGCACCCCCGCCCCGCCGGCCGAGGTCAATCGCCACGCCGTCCGGGTCAACCTGGCCGCCGGCCTCGCCGACTTCCAGGCTGCCGGGGAAATCCGCATCCTGATTTTGGACGACGACCCCTCGGTCTGTACGTTCATCCGCACCTTGCTCGGCAACGACGGGTTCATGATCGACACCCTGTCGGACCCCTCGCAGGTGGAAGGCTGGCTGAAGGGCCAGTCGTATCACCTGATCATCATGGATTACATCCTGCCCGGCTTGAATGCCGAGCAGATCTTCGCCTGGGTCCGCGACCACCAGCCGGAAGCCAGCGTCATTGTCGTCACGGGTTATCCGTCGGTCGAAAGTGCGTTGAGCTGCCTGCGGGCACGCACCTACGACTACCTCACCAAGCCGTTCCAGCCCGACCAGATGCGGAACCTCGTCGTTCGCTGTCTGGAGCAGAAGGGTCTGCTGCGGATGACGGAGGAAGCCCTCCGCGAAACGCTGGGCGGCGTGATCCGCGAGCGTCGCAAGGCGCTGAAGATGACGCTGCAGCAGATGTCCGACCGGACCGGTGTGTCGCTCGGTTACTTGTCGCAGATTGAACTGGGCAAGAACTCGGCGTCGATCGAGACGCTTTATCGCATCTGTCTGGCGCTCGGCATGAAGATGTCTGAGTTGTTCCAGGCGGTGCAGGGGAAAGACTGATTTCGGTTCACGGAACGATGGGACGGATGGGACTCGTGGGACCTGTGGGTCACATGAATCCCATTCGTCCCATTGGCATTTAGAAAAGAAGAGACCCTCGCCGGGGGAGGCGAGGGTCCGCGATGGACTTGGAGTGGGGAAGGGTTGGTTCCATCAAGGGCCCGACGACCGGGGGAGGTCGTTCGGCCCGGAACCGGAGCGGCTTGGCGATTGGGGTGGCTCGGGATCCGGGGGAGAATCCTCGGCCGTCGCGGTCGCCGCCCATTCGCAAGGCCAACTCTCATTGGCGATGCGAACGAAGGAATAAGAAAGCACGGTCTGTGCCAAAGCGTTGACGTGGATGGCCGGCATCGTCTACATGTCTTGTTGGATAAAGCGCTTACGATTTTTCTGACGCCGCAAATCATAGTAGGCGGTTTGTAATTGCTTCCGAGCATGTGTAAGACATGCACGTCGGGGCCGCTGGCCCCGATGCTAAACGGGAAGGGGATTACATGAGCACCGATAACCTCGCCAACGACTTATATTCCGCTCTTTGTGCGATCCCCCTGATCGACCCGCATTCGCACATCGACCCGTTCAGCCCCATTTCCAAATCGCTCGACGATATTCTGGGTTATCACTACTACACGGAACTGGCGCACTCAGCGGGCATGTCGCAAGAGCCACTCCGACGTGAGACGGCCCCTCGCGAGCGCGTGCGCGCGATCCTCGGCCACATGGGGCGGTTCGACAACACGACGCAATATTCGTGGTTCGTTGAGATCGCACGCGAGTTCCTCGGCTTCGCCAGCGACCGCGTGACCGCCGCCGACACGGATACTCTCTTCGATGCGGCACAGAAGGCGTTCGCCCAGCCGGACTGGGAGAAGCAAGTCTTCGCCAAGTCGAAGCTCGAAGCAATCTTCCTGACGAACGAATTCGATGACGACCTCGATGGCTTCGACAGCAAGAAGTATATCCCCTGCTTGCGGACCGACTCGCTCGTCTTCCATCTCGATAAGCCCAAGATTCGCGATCGACTCGCGGATGCCACCGGCGTTGAAGTCGGCGATGCACAGTCGCTACGCAAAGCGGTCTGGAAGCTGTTCGCTCGCTTCAAGGCGAAAGGGGCGAAGGCGTGTGCCATCTCGCTGCCACCGGACTTCGCGCCGGTGCGCATCCCGGACTCGGAACTCGATCGAGCGGTCAAGGCGCTCGCGGGCGATAGTACATTGGCCAAAGCGGTGTTCGGCGGCGTACAGTTCGCACGCACGATCACGGGCAATGCTTCCGCTTCCAACGAATCGCCGCAGGCTGCAGTAGCGCTCGGCGTATTCTGGATGCTCGCTGAGCATTGCCGCGAGTTCGGCCTGCCTTTCGACCTCATGATCGGCGTCAATCGCAAGGTCTATGAGAAGGGCGTTTATCAAGGGCAGGACCTCTTCGACCAGCGGACGAGCCTGATTCAGTATCGAGAGTTGTTCAACGAGTTTCCGGATGTCACATTCCCGATCTCGGTGCTCACGAGCGGCCAGAACCAAGAACTCGTTGCCTATTCGTGGATCTTTCCAAACGTTGTGCCGAATGGGCACTGGTGGTATTCGAACATCCCGGCATACATTCGCCGCGACCTGGGTGAGCGGTTGCAAGCGGTGCCGAAGACGAAGCTGATCGGCTATTACTCGGATGCTTACAAGTTGGAATTCGTGTTGCCCAAATACAACATGTATCGCCGAGTACTCGCTGAAGCGCTGGCTGACGATTTTGTGCGGCCGAAGCGGCTGAGCGAGGTCGAAGCGGTGGCGCTGGGCAAGCGGTTGCTGCGGGATAATGTGCGGGAGACGTTTGGGGTGTAGGGCGCTTCGCCGGAAGCGGCGGACTGGCGGCGTATAATCCTTCAAACGCCCATCCTCTCCCGCTTCGGTCTCGGAGCCCTCTCTTATGTCTTCTTCCCCGGCCCAACTGACTGCCGTCTCGCCATTATTGTCGGGATCGGCAACCTACTTGATGGCACGCGAGCAATTGCTGAATGTCGCGGCCGTCATGGATACCGATCCGGGCATCATCGGTCGCCTGGCGATTCCCAAGCGTTCGCTGATCGTCCAGGTGCCGATCCGGATGGACAACGGCGAGATTCGAACGTTTGTCGGCTATCGCGTGCAGCATTCGATCACGAGCGGCGCGTCCAAGGGTGGCCTGCGTTACAACCCCCAGGTCGACCTGGGCGAAGTCGCGGCCCTTTCGATGTGGATGTCATGGAAAGTCGGCTTGATGAACCTGCCGTTCTCCGGCGCGAAGGGCGGCATCGCTTGTGACCCCACCAAGATGTCGGTCGGTGAGCTGGAACGGCTGACACGACGCTACACGTCCGAAGTGCTGCCGATCATCGGCCCGCGCGTCGACGTGATGGCGCCCGACATGGGGACTGACGAGCAGACGATGGCGTGGATCATGGATACCTACTCCATGCACGTCGGATATGCTTGCCCGGAGATTGTGACGGGTAAGCCGGTCGAATTGGGCGGATGCGTCGGTCGACGCGAAGCGACCGGCCGCGGCGCCACCTACTGCATCCTCGAAGCGATGTCCGAACTGAAAATCAAGCCTGAAGAGTCGACGGCCGTCGTTCAGGGTTTTGGCAACGTCGGCTCGGTTGTTTGCCAGGAACTGCACCAACGCGGCGTGAAAGTGATAGCGGTTGGCGACCGGTATGGCGCGATCAAGAACCCGAAGGGCATCGACATCCCGGCGTTGCTGCTCCACTCCGCGGGCGGCAAGTCGGTCAAGGAATTCCCGCTCGCGGAGTCGATTCCGGATAGCGAGTTGTTGACAACGCCTTGTACGGTCCTCGCACCTTGTGCCCTGGAGCGTGTGATCACTGGCGAGAACGCGCCACGTTTGAAGTGCCGAATTCTTGCGGAGGGTGCCAACGGCCCAACGACGCCGGACGCCGACCGCATCCTGGCGAGTTCGGACACGTTTATCATCCCGGACGTGCTGTGCAACGCCGGCGGCGTGACCGTGAGTTACTTCGAATGGGTCCAGGATCTCCAGCAATATTTCTGGGACGAGGATCAGGTGAACGCGAAGTTGCGTGAACTGATGCTGCGAGCCTTCCGCCGTGTGCGGGCGCTGGCTAAGGAGCGGAAGGTCGCGAACCGCACGGCAGCGCTGAGCCTGGGCGTGAATAAGGTGGCGCTTGAGAAGCACAAGCGCGGGTTGTATCCGTGAGTGTGCCACACACTGTCACCGAAAAACAAGCTGGAACAACGCTCGCTGCAGTTCTGCGCGCCTTGCGGCCCGGTGAATCCTGGGCGCGCGTCAAGGCCCTCGCAACGGGCCGGCAAGTCGCCGTCGGCGGTGCGCTCTGCATGGACCCAGCACGACGCCTCAAGCAAGGCGAAGTCGTTGAAGTGCTCGCCAAGCCGGCGCCGGTGATCAAGGGTGAACGGCCCGACGACGTCGTCATTCGCCATCTCGATGAGGACGTCGTCGTCGTCGAGAAGCCGTCGGGCGTGAGCACTGTTCGGCATCCGGCCGAACGGCAGTGGGGCGAGGAGCGGCGCAAGCTCGTGCCCACGCTCGACGACATCACACAACTGGCAATTGCTAGCAAGTTCGGTGTCAAGAAGCACGAATTGCCGCGCTTGCGAATTGTGCAGCGGCTGGACAAAGAAACGAGCGGACTCGTCGTCTTCGGCCGTAGCGTGCGGGCCGAACGCGAACTCGGCCGGCAGTTCAAGGCACACACGGTTATTCGCCGGTACATCGTCATCGTGCCAGGTGTCGTCTTGCCGCAAACGATATCGACGTGGCTCGTCCGCGATCGCGGCGACGGCCGGCGCGGCAGCGGGCCGCAGACAAGCGAAGGCAAACGTGCAGTGACGCACATCAGCGTGCTCGAACGATTGCCGCGGCACACCATCGTCGCGTGTCAATTGGAGACGGGGCGAACGCACCAAATTCGCATTCACCTTTCCGAGGCCGGCTATCCGATCTGCGGCGAGACGGTCTACAATCGGCGGGTGGACGGCTCCGTGATTCCCGACGACAGCGGCGCGCCGCGTCTGGCGCTCCATGCGGCCGAATTGGGGTTCGAACATCCGGCGACCGGCAAGACGGTCGTCTGGGACATGCCGCCGCCGCCCGATTTGCAGCGCTTTCTGCACCGGCTGAGAGGCGGCTAGTCCATGGAAATCAAGTGGGACGACATTGATCCCAACACCGGCAAGCGCCGCTTCGTAAAGGCCGAGCGCTTTGCCGGCCAGTGGACGTTCTTCTGTCGCCGTGAGCGCCGCGGCATCTGGGAGAAGTGGAATCAGCCTTCGCGTGAAATGTGGGAAGACTTGCTCGAATCGCTCGAACGGCGGCTGACTCGTCGCGAAGGGATCGAACTCAGTGACGTGGACGCGTTAAAGAAAATGCTCACGAAGTGGCGTGACGCGCCGAGCGTGTGAAGTCATGCCCTATACCCCCATTCTTGCAACGCTCGGTTACGTCTTCAGCCCCGACGGCAAGCGCGTGCTGCTCATCCACCGCAATGCCCGGCCCGATGACGCGCACCTGGGCAAGTACAACGGCCTCGGCGGCAAGCTCGATCCACATGAAGACATCGTCGCGGGGATGAAGCGCGAAATCCGCGAAGAGGCCGGCATCGAGTGCGAGCAACTCGAACTCCGCGGCACGATCAATTGGCCCGGCTTCGGCAAAGGCGGCGAAGACTGGTTCGGGTTCCTCTTCCGCGTGACCGCGTATTCAGGCACGGTGCTCGAACACAATCCGGAAGGCGTCCTGGAATGGGTCGACATCGATCGCGTCGCCGAGCTTCCGTCGTGGGAAGGCGACCGCTACTTCCTGCCGCTCGTATTTGATCCCATGGGTCGGCCCTTCCATGGCGTCATGCCTTATCGCGATGGCAAACCGGTGTCGTGGTCCTACTCGATCCTGGGCGGGTAAATGGGTTTCGTTCAGAAAGGGACAGACCCTTGAACGAATTCTGAATCCATTTTGAACGCAATTTTACGCTGGGACCATAATTCGCTTGACGAGCATCGTTGCATAGCATCCACGCGGCAACTCGAATCGGAGTAATAACTTCCGGCGACCACGATTGATCTCATCGGCGTCAGCTTGCCAGGATACGTTTCCGACCGGAACCTTCGCAATTCGTTCACCTTTCGAGAAAAATGGATGCTGCATCCCCTTGATCTTCATTTGATCGAGCGGGATTCCCTCGTCAGCCATGACCGCGGTCACCACGCGCGCCCAGGGTGCTGCCGGGTCCAACTTGAGCCGGGCCGAGGGCAATGGCAGACTCAGGTCATCCCAGGTTAGCCGGGATTCGACGGGCATCGAACGCGGCATGACGACCTCGGCCGTCTTCAAGCGGATTGCTACGAGCTGGTCGGCCGGCACATGGTCGCGGAGCCAGCGGTCCAGCATGCGGTTCCAGAGGTGGCTCTGCCAGGCGGATAAGTAGAGGCCGCCGAGTTCTGGTCGAAGTCGCTCGCAGGCGCCCTTGAAGTCGATTGGGTGGTGGACCAGGTAGTCGACGATGCTGCGCGCATGGCTGCGCGGTAACTCAGCCTTGCACGTCGGCCAGTCACCCCAGCGGGAATTCAGGATCGCCTTCTCGCGTTTGGCGTCGGCGCGGTCGTGCTCGTACGGCGCGGCAAGGGCGTGTTTCAGCGCACCTTCGAAGTTGCCGAGCACCATCTCGCGGGCGACGAATGATTTGCCGTCGCTGACGCTGCCGAAGCGTTGATCATCGAAGTAATTCGGGATGCCAACGGTTGCGACTTCGGCCAGCGCGTGTTCGGCTCGTTCGACATCGGCGGGTCCCATACTGCGCATCGTCAGCGTGAAGCTATTCGCGCGAATGTGTTGCGACGTAAACCGTTCAGCGACCCGCCCCAAATAAGTGACGGTGAAGCCCTCGTGAGTCAGGTCATTTTCGGGGCCATTGTGAATCGTCAGATACTGGATTGTGTGTGCGTGCCGATCCTTGAGGCCGCCCGAGGACATGCGCTTCAGGTCGATCTTCCAGCGCCGGCGAATGGCCGCCAGAGCGTCGGGCGTTGTCCAGCCGCGTTTTTCGAGTTTGTAGAAAGCGAAGGGGCCAGTCGGTGTGGCGATGACAGGCGTGAACTCCTCGACCCGGAAATCCTCGGGACGTTGCTTCAGCTTCATACGGTCATCGTATCAACTGACGACGTGCAAGTGCTATTATGTATTTATCAAACAAATATAAGATATATGCGCATAAAAAATGGGCCGAGAGATTGAACCCGAAACCGTCGCCCACTCAGTCTCGAATCCGAAAACTCTCTCGGCCCGTCAGTGCAGACAAGGGGCAATCTTGTCTAGGGAGGATGTTACTCGCGTCCAAACCGCGTTGCAAGAAAAATCTGATTGATTTTTTGAAACCTTCACAGCGAATCTAGGTTACGCCTTACCCTTCGGTTCCGGCAGTTCCGGCAGCAATTTCGGCAACGGCAACGTTTCGTTGCCTCCCGGTTGCGGCGGGGCGGCCGGCTGCCACGGGTGCCGCGGGCGAAGGAATTGCCATTCGGGTGGCAATTCCTTCGGAATCGGGATCGCTTGCCGCGGCGCCGGCATTGGCGGCACGAGGAAAACGCGCGGACCAGGCAATCGCGGCGGCGGCGGAACCGAGTAGCCGAGCAACGTCAACTCGCGCTCGATAGTCTCAAGCGTCAACGGGTGTGTGGGCACATCTGATGTGTGGAAATGCCGCCCCACGAATGTATGCGTCATGGCGGTGCTCGCGTCGAGGTCTGCGCTGCGCAGGGTGAACGAACTTAGGGCATTGTCCGGCTCGCTCGTCGCGTCATGATCGGACGGTTCGAGATAGATCACAACGTCGACGCCGATGCCGATCGTACTGGCAAAGGCCGCCAACTTGCGTGCTGCCGTCGCCCCGGTCCCGTATCCGATGATCGCAAAGCGCGCGTTCGGTCGCTCGGCCTGCACGACGCCCATCTCGACCTCGAATTCGCTCAAATGGTGCGACCAGCCGTAATACGTTTTGCCAAAGCCCATTTTCTGAATGTGGTCGCGCAGGTCACCGAGTTGGCCAGCCGCGAACGGATCGAACGAATCGAACATGAAAACGTAGACGCACGCCTTCATCTCTTCGGGCACCGTCTCGGCGGGTTTCCACGGTGGAGCGCCTTCGGGCGGCTTCAAATAGATATGCCCGCACCCAGCCAGGACCGGCAGCGCCGCGAGGAGCAGAGCAAACGGTCGGCGGGTCATGAGGGCTCCTGACGGAAACACGGCTTGCCCCCTGTTTTCGTCACGACCCGCAGAACCCCTGGAACCGTTCCAACGAGAACGCACCGCATCGCGCCGAAGTCGGAGAGTTAGTTCGGGTCGGTGAAGCTGGGCTGACGGGGCAAGGAGGCAGGATTCACCACAGAGTCACAGAGGCACAGAGAAGACAAGAGACAGAAATAAGACGTGAGACAGCACTGGCCCCGTCTTCAGGCCTGTCTTGTTGTCTTCTCTGTGCCTCTGTGGTGAATTGCCGTTACGCAGGCCAGCCCCTTGAAAAACAGGGCCGAATCCAGACTGTAAGAGCGTTAGCCCGCACCGCTCAAACCCCCTGACCCCCTCAGACATGGCCAGTCCCATTCACGGCAAACGTCTTGGCATTCTCGTTGGCGGCGGACCCGCGCCCGGCATCAACGGCGTCATTTCCTCGGTGACGATTGAGGCCATTCTCAACTACGAGATGGAAGTCGTCGGTTTTCAGAATGGCTTTCGCCACCTCGTCGAGGGCTCGATCACACACAACCGCGTGTTGACGGTCGAAGAAGTGGCCGCCAGCTATCTTCGCGGCGGCAGCATCCTCGGAACCGCCCGGACCAACCCGGCCAAGAAGGACGAGCACATGGCCAACGTGCTCGGTGTCCTTGATAAGTTGGGCATCGATTGCCTGGTCACCATCGGCGGCGACGACACAGCCTTCTCCGGCAGCCAGGTCGCCAAGCGCGTCGGCCCGTGGGTCAAGCGCGACGGCAAACCGATCCGCGTGTGCCACGTCCCCAAGACAATCGACAATGACCTGCCGCTCCCGGAGGGCACGCCGACCTTCGGCTTTGAAACCGCCCGTCATTACGGCACACTCACGACGCGCGCCCTGCACGCCGACGCGAAGACGACGGGGCGCTGGTACATCATCATCTCGATGGGGCGGGCGGCCGGGCACCTGGCGCTCGGCATCGGTAAGGCGTCGGCCTCGACGCTCACGGTAATCCCGGAAGAGTTCGGCGGCAACCCGGTGACCCTCGAAGGCGTGACCGATTTGATCATCGGGTCGATTCTCAAACGCCGCGTGCTGGGCCGTGACTATGGCGTCGCGGTCTTGGCCGAGGGCTTGATCGAATCGATCGGCGAGAAGGGACTCGTATCGGCACTCGGCGACGAGTTACAACATTACGGCCGCATCGAGCGCGACGACCACGGCCACCTGCGGCTCGGCGAGCTGGAATTCGGCCGCATCATCAAGGATTACTTGAAGCGCCGGCTCAAGGCGCTCGGCATCAAGGTGGACTTCATCGACAAGGATCTTGGCTACGAATTGCGTAGCGCCGACCCGATCCCGTTCGACGCCGAGTACACGCGCGACCTGGGCTACGGCGCCGTGAAGTTCCTCGCAAGCGACAAGGCGGCCGAGTATGGCGCAATTATCTCGTTCGTCGATGGCCAAATGAAGCCGCTCAAGTTCGAAGATATGATCGACCCGAAAACGCAACGCATGAAGCCGCGCAAGGTCGATGTGAACAGCGAGTCATTCCTGTGCGCCAAGCGTTACATGGTTCGCCTGGAGCCGGGGGATCTCACGGACGCCAAGCGACTCAAAGATTTGGCTGGATTGACGAACTTGAGCCCGAAGGACTTTCAGGAACGCTTTGGGCCGGTGGCGAACATGTAGCCCTCTCGCTCCAAGCCTGTGCAACAAGACGCGGACATGGCGAGCGGAGCACCGTAAGGTGCCCGATTATGACATCATCGGGCACCTTACGGTGCTCCGCTCGCCATCGCAATTAGAATCTTCTTGCGCGAGGAGCCTATTTTCTTTCTTCCATGAATCCCCTCGACGATACGATCGTCGCCCTCGCTTCCGCACCGGGCCCAGGTGCACGCGCGGTCGTTCGTCTCAGTGGTCCCGACTCTTATCGCATCGTTGCGACGCTCTTCGAGATGATGCCGGTTGATCGCGGCCTGGCCAAGGGCAACCTTCGTCTGCCCGGCGTGCATTCGCTATTGCCGGCGATGGTCTTCGCGATGCGGGCGCCACGAAGTTACACCGGACAGGATGTCGTTGAGATTCACACGATCTCGTCGCCGCCGTTGATCGACCGGCTGATCGCCACGTTGCTCGACGCCAGCGCTCGCGCAGCCGGGCCGGGCGAGTTCACGATGCGTGCTTTTCTCGCGGGCAAAAAGGACCTGACCCAAGCCGAGGCGGTGCTGGCTGTCATCGAAGCCGAGACCGAGGACGAATTGACTGGCGCCCTCACCCACCTTGCCGGCGGCGTCACGCAACCTCTGCAGGGGGTCCGTGACGATTTGCTCAATCTGTTGGCCGATGTTGAAGCAGGCCTGGATTTCACTGAAGAAGAAATTCAGTTTGCCGACAAAAAGGATGTGCTGCTGCGTCTCGGGGCGGGAATGGCGCAAATTATCAACGTGCGCAAGAAGCTTGACGACCGGGCCGTGAGCGATCGCCGATTCCGCGTGGCGCTGGTCGGAGCACCGAACGCGGGCAAGAGCAGCCTATTCAACGCACTCGCTGGCGATGCCGGCGCGATCGTCAGCCCGATGCCGGGTACCACGCGCGATTACTTGACGCGCACGGTGACCCTGCACGGCACGCTCATCGAACTCATCGACACGGCCGGCTGGCAGGTTGCCACGAACTCGATTGAGGATCAGGCCCAACAACTCGGCGGCGAACAGGCACGCACGGCGGATTTGGTTGTGATCTGCGTCGATTCCCTGAATTGGCGAGCGGAGCGGCGTAAGCCGCCCGATGAAGTCATTATCGGGCGGCTTACGCCGCT
>DATANR010000149.1:0-10198 GCA_036266155.1 Gemmataceae bacterium
GCCACTGGCGCACTTCGGTCCAGTTAACGAGTCGTAACCAGTTATCTCCAAAGCTGTTATTCGCTGCATTGAGACAGGCTGCTCATGGGACCAACTGTCAAACCTGTTCACTATGCCAGAGACCCGAATGCGACAGTCCCCAATCTCAGGTTGCAAAAACCGCCGTTATCCACTGACCCGGCAACAAGATACGTCGAAAAACCGCGAAGCAAAATACTAGCGCAATAGAGCGGTGAAATTCGCCTCCACGAGCACCTCATTATCATGATTGAATATCCGTTCTGAGTTCGTCTTTCGGTCAACCGGCCGAGCGAACCCGATGGCTTCCCAGCAGAAGCGTCAGGATCCGGATCAGAGTGGAGATGCCGATGAATTGAATATTTCGACCTGGTGCAGCCGACCTGCCTACACTTTGGTTCGTTGATCGCGGCCGGGAACGGCAACCGGTTCCATGTCTCGTGTTTTTTCTCTAGTCGCTTGCTTTTCAGTTCTTCCCCTTCCACCCGTGTTTTATCGGCGGCAAGGGCCTGCCGTCACTTGATTTCGACCGCAGGAGCCGCAAATGCCAGACCAAATTTCTCGTGAGGAGATCGACCGGAATCGGGACCGTGCCATCGAGGAGATGGTTCGGAAAGGAGCGAGCGACGAAGACCTTCAGAAGACTTGCGAAGAGTTCAAGAAGGACGACGAGGATATGGGGTGGGATAAGTAGCCGAGTGATGCAGCAGACGGGAGGCGAGATCGCCTCCCGGTTTTTCAATGGTTCATTGTTTCCGAATGCTCTTGTTCGCTTGGCCGGCCGGTGCTCACGCCCCACGATAGCGCGACAGTTGCGCTTTGGCATCCGATCGGCCAGCCCATTGACGAGGTGGTCGCCTGGCGTGGCTGGCTTGAGAAACATGAGGTCGTTCAGCCTTTCAAGCAAGCGCATCGTGAGGTCTACATCTTCACGGATGCGGAACGGCGGACCAGCACTTACTCGAATCGCTTTGCCGCACATGTGCTGCGACAACATCAATTCAACGCGCTTTGCCTGGCACGCGGCTGGAAGAACAAGTTGCGGCTCATGGTCGACGACACTTATCCGCCGGCGCAGCGCTTGTTGCCGCAATGGAATCTGCGCGCGGAGTACTGGGTCGAAGGGGCCGGCGACGAATATGGCACGTACACCAACGAGGCCGGCGTCTATCTGCATCTGACGAACGATCAGGTGCGCTTCTACCGCATCGACGCGCCGCAAGTGAACGCACACGCGCGCGGCGGTGGCTATGGGCGTCACGGCCTCGACGCTGAGGAGCCGTTGCCGCTCACCGACATCCCTCCGCTCGTCTTTTCCGAAATCATGCGCGACGTCGACCTCTTTGTCGGCGTCGCGCGCGTCGGCAACGATCCGAACTGGAACGACGGCGGGCCGGCAGGCCGGTATCGCGATTACTAGCAGAGCTACTCGTTCGGCGAACTCTCCGCGACTGCCCAAACGCGCCGGGCCCTGCTCGAAAAGCTCAGTCCGCGTCTCAAGATCGCCAACCGCTGTACGCTGGCGCGAGCGCTTCCTGGTGGTGAAGGGCGACATCCGCACGTACAAGATCCACCTCGGCAGCGGCAACATTCTGATGGCGCCCAACGATCGGTACCTGTGCATCGTCCCCAAACAAACGACCGCTGGCGCCAACAAGGTGTTCCTGCCCTTCGAAGGCGACGGCACGCTGTCGGTCATCCTGAGCAAGGCGTTCTTGCTTGCCGAGGATACGAAGATCAAGGACCCGACGATTGTGAGTCAGTTGAAGAGGTCGTGAGAACGCACCACAGAGACACCGAGGCACAGAGAAGACATCGAGGAAGTTGCGTTTGTCCGTTTCGAACGACCGCGAAGGGAAGGTTAGGCGAAGACCGAAGGGCGATGAATTCGAGGTCGCGCCAATTTGGAGTGCTGCGGCTTGACGCAGCCTTCTTTCTTTGTGAGCGCTGGAAAAGAAAGAAAGCTGCGTCAAGCCGCAGCACTCCAAATTGGTCGCCTGATCGTTAAACGTGCAATCCGAAGTGAACTGCAGTATTGTGCCAAACTCGGAACGCTTGCGTCAATCGATCCGGATACCACGTTCGCTAGCCGCTCTTTCGGGCGCGCTCCCGGATGGACGTGATCACAAAGAACACTGCCACGACGGCGATCGTCGCCAACGATATCCACTTGCCGCGCCGATAGGATTGCGGCTCGAAGTGAAACACGACCTCGCGCGAGCCCGCCGGCACCATGACACCGCGGAAAGCGTAGTCGGCCTTCCAGATCTTCGTCTCCTGCCCATCGATGCGGCAGACCCAGCCGGGATACCACGGATCGGTGAGGACGAGCAGGCCGGCGGTCTGGCCGTCGAGGTCGACGGCGATGCGGTTGGGGGAGTGGGAGCGGATGCGGGCGGGGCCGGGTGAGTCCGGCGCATCAGGCAGAGGCTCTCCTCCAGGGGCCCAGTCCTCAAGTGTGGCGGCTCGGCGGACGTCGATGGATTTCAGTTGAGGGAGGACCTCGGCGTCGGGTGCCTGCTGGATCGCATGCGCGACGACGAACGCACGCGGCAAGACGCGTTGGTTCTCGAACAGGCTCTGTATGACATCGGATCCAAGACCTGCTCCGAGAAAACAGTAGCTTGAAGGACCGCTGGTCTTGAGTCGCAATGACAATGCTGAATTGCGAAAAGGCCCGTCAACATCTAGCTCGATAATGAGGTAAGCCACGCCCAAAAGGTCGAATAGGTCCCGATTAGCCAAACGAAATGTCATGACGACTGGATGCGTGAATTCTCCCAAGAATGCTCTCTGCGGTTCGCCAACGTCAGCCACGAACGCCAAAAATCGACGGTAACGGGCCACATCAAGCGGGTTATAGCCCACTATCGACGGAATGCCGTGCGCCGATGACTGTGGGCTTCCAGGGCCCAATACATTTTGAAATAGCGGCCCAAAATCATAAACCCGTAGCCCGTCCGTATTGTGTTCGCGAACATAATCAAGAACTGGCGAGCGCTGGTACACGGCTCGTTGTGGACACGTGGACGCGTATGGGACGGATGAGAGCAGCACGTCCGCAACCATCAGCGCGACTGCTATTAAGACTCGAGATGGACGCCTCTCTCGTACACCGGCCAACACGACGCCAAGCCAAAGCACGGGAATTATTGACCAGTAGATTACCCAGGTCAGAGCGATTGAATCGGCCTTCGGGAACTCATTGTTGAGGTATGCAACCACCGGCGGACTGGACGCGAGGGTGATTGCAACGATCGATGCTACGCGAAACTCCCTTGTTTCCCAGCGTCGGTCGAGTGACTGAATCCCTTGACCCGCGAGAAAGGCGAGCGGGAAGGACATCGTTAACAACACGCGTGTGGGCATCCGAAAGTTGTTGAAGCCGGGTAGAGGGTCGACGACGTAGCTCCCACCCAACGCGTACGCGAGCATGCCAAGCGTGATCACAATTGGCACTAACGCACGGCGGCCTCCGAGACTTGCTCCAACAATCGCGAGCACCGCCCACGTGAAACCGATACCGTCTCTTGTTTCCCAGTGAATGGGCTCGGCCCACTTGTCGGGGATCGGGCCGATCATGCCCATCAAGGCTGCCTTCGCCCCATCCAGGCTCCACGACTGGCCCATGCCGTGAGCGCGGCTCGATTCACCGGCGGCTTCGATCGTGGGGAGAAGTTGGACGGCACACAGGCCCTGACCAATCAGGACGACGATAGCTTCGGCCAGCAGCCAACGGGTCAGAACATCGCGAGTTCGCGGTTCTGCTCCCCTCTCCCCCCGCGTCGGCGGGAGAGGGGTTGGGGGTGAGGGGGGTTGAGGCTCGCCGCTAAAGGAGATAGGTACCTCTGGGTGCGAGGTTTGACCCCCCTCACTCCGGCCCTCTCTCCCCGAAGCGGGGGGAGAGGGAGAAAGATCGGCGTAGTCTTCCTTCAAGCTCGCTGGCGTTTCCGATACCACCGGGCGCTGACGCTCCCGGCTCGCCAGACGCAGCGGCCAGAGGCCGATCAGCAGGCTGCCATAGAAGGCCCATTGCGGGTGCGTGCCCAGCACGAAGAGTGCATAAGCGACGCCGCCGCCGAGGGCCCAGCGCCAGCTTCGGCGTTGAATCGAGCGCTCGACACACAGGATCACGAGCGGCGTCCAGCAAATGCCTTGCGTGACGGTGTGGCCGGCAAGGAAGAGCTGCATCATCCAGCGCGGCGACAGCATGAAGCCGACGCCGGCCGTGAACGCGGCCAGCTCGCCCATGCCGGTGTGACGCGCGTAGGCGTACATCAGCCAACCGGCAAGCAGGACATGGACGAAGACGAGCCAGCTCAGGAACGTACCGATCGCGGGTTCGGAGATGAAGTAGAGCGGCAGATTCGGCGGATAAAACAGGCCGACCTGGATGTCGTGGACGAACGGCGAGCCGGCATATTGCTCCGGGTTCCAGAGCGGCAACTCGCCGGTCTCACGGAGCGAGCGGACCAGGAATATCTTCGCCGGCAGGTGCTCTGCGAGGAGATCGCTGGAGTCGGAGTAGAGCGTTTCGGTCGGATGCAGGACGAGCGGCCAGAAGGCGATCAGGGCGAGGAACAAGAGCGCAAGATATGGGCGTAGCCAGCGAGCGCGCGACATGTCATTCGGCCGACGGGGGTGTCTGATCGACCGGCGGAATAAACGAATCTAGCGAACATCGAAAACCGGGGAGGACGTCTTCACCCGAAAGCTCGTCAGGCGCGCGCACCACCGTGTTCGGCCCATTTGGCCGATGCACGTAAACGATGCGCAGGTCGGGATCAACAATCCAAACGAGCCGAACGCCCGCCGCCAGGTATTGTTCGATCTTCTTGTTGACTTCGACCGCTGCATCATTGGGCGAGAGGATTTCGGCTGCCAGGTCGGGAGCAATCGTCAAGTCGCGCTTGGAAAGGCGGTCGGATAGGCGTTCTCGGCGAACGAACGACGCATCCGGCTTACGGACCGAGATGCGGTCGCCAGGAAAACCCCGAAACGGAGTATCCTGCGGATACACTCGGCCCAAGTTGTGTTTGCGACAGTATTCGTTGATAACGGCGAAGAGCTGCCCGCCGATCCAATTCGACTCCTCACTCATGGGCGGCATCTCCACGAGTTCGCCATCGACCATCTCGTAACCATCGGGGATTTCGGTCTCGGCAATCGCGAGGCCATCGTCAAAGCCGAACTTGGCGATCATGCGACCGGCTCCCAGGCAGGATCACTCTTCCAAGTAAGTATACCCGTCCATCCCGTCCTCGTAGAAGCGCAAGAATTGTCGGGCTTCCTTGGCGGTGATCTTGCCGGCACGGACGGCCTTGTCCACATCTTTGCGCATGCGTTCGACCAGTTTCTCGGCTGAGAATTGCACGTAGTTGAGGACCTCGCTCACGCGGTCGCCAGGGATGAAGTCGTCGATCTCGTAGGTGCCGTCGTCGAGCAGGTTGATGTGCACGGCGTTCGTGTCGCCGAGCAGATTGTGCATGTCGCCCAGGATTTCCTGATAGGCCCCGACCAGGAACACGCCGAGCAGATATTGTTCGCCCGGCGTGAACGAGTGCAGCTCCAGCGTGCCGCGAACATCACGGCGATCGATGAACTGATCGACCTTGCCGTCCGAATCGCAGGTGATGTCGCCGAGCACGGCCCGGCGCGTCGGCGCCTCATCGAGTCGATGGATCGGCACGATCGGGAAGAGCTGCTTGATCGCCCACGAGTCGGGCATCGACTGGAAGACGGAGAAGTTGCAGAAGTAGGTGTCGGACATCATGGTGTCGAGGTTCTGCAACTCTTCGGGCACATAGTCCAGTTGCTGGCAAATGCGCTGCAGTTTGCGGCCGACCGCCCAGAACAGGCGTTCCGCGATCGCACGCAGTTCGATTGACAGGTAGCCGAGGTTGAAGAGGTTGAGGACTTCTTCCATGCGCTCCTGCGAATCGTGATAGCCCTCCAGATAGTTTCGCTTGTTGAGGTCGCGATAGGTCGCGAGCAGATCGTGGATCGGCTGCGGGGCTTCATCGGGCACGACGGTGTCGGCTTCCGTTCGATCGAAGTCGGAGGTGCCGAGCACGTTGAACACGAGCACGCTGTGATAGGCGACGACGGCCCGGCCCGACTCGGTGATGATCGTCGGGTGCGGGACGCCGGCCTCGTCACAAACGGTCTTGATGCGGAAGACGACGTCGTTTGCGTATTCCTGCAGCGTGTAGTTAATGCTCGATTCGAAGTCGGTCTGCGAGCCGTCGTAGTCGACGCCGAGCCCGCCGCCGACGTCCATGAACTTCAGGCCCGCCCCGGCCCGGTGCAGTTCGACAAAGACGCGCGCCGCCTCGTTGAGCGCGTCCTTCACCTTGCGGATGTTCGTGATCTGGCTGCCGAGGTGGAAGTGCGTCAGTTGGAGACAGTCCTCCATGCCACGAGCCTTGAGATATTCGAGCGCCTCCAGCACCTCCGTGATCGTAAGCCCGAACTTCGAGCGGTAGCCGGCGCTCGTGCGCCAGCGGCCGGACCCACGTGAAGCGAGTTTGACGCGCACGCCGATCACGGGGCGGACGTCGAGTTCCTCCGCGTGCTTGACGATCAGCTCCAGCTCGCTGAAGCGCTCGACGACGGGGATGATGTTCTTGCCGCACTTGCGTGCGAGCGTCACCATCTTGATGAACTCGTCGTCCTTGAAGCCGTTGCAAATGATCGGCGTCTCGCCGCCGTTGGTGATGGCAAGAACCGCGAGCAACTCCGGCTTCGAGCCGGCTTCGAGCCCGAAATTGAACGGCTTGCCGAAAGCGAGGAACTCTTCGACGACGTGCCGTTGCTGGTTCACCTTGATCGGGTAGACGCAGCTATATGAGCCCTGATACTCGGCCTCGGTAATCGCGTTGGCAAACGCGTCCGCGATCTCGCCGACACGATGGCGCAAGATGTCCGCGAAGCGGATGAGGATCGGGACGTTGTAGTCTTGTTCACCCAGCTCATCGACGAGGAGCTTCAGGTCGATGGCTTCATCAGGCCGTTTATTGGGGTGGACGGTGATGTGACCGAGTTTGTTGACGCCGAAGTAACCTTTGCCCCAGTGACGGATGCCGTAGGTTTCCGCGGAGTCGACGAGCTTCCAATTACGGACGACCTCGGGATCGGTATTGGAGCGCTCGAGCAATCTGCCCATCAAAGTCGTCCTCGGACCGTGCGGGACATCCGGTTCGCCGAGCCTCGGCGATCGACCGGTTGTTGAATGGATACATGATAGTACGGCGCTACCGGCCTGCAATCGGAGTGCGCGGCCTCACGAAAATTTCTTGCGGCAATCCGGCGGCGTAGCGCCTACGGCAGCGGCACGTCACGGAACTCGAACGGGATCGCGTATTCGTGAACGATCCAATCTTCGAAGATCAGCTTGGTCGGCGGGCCGACGTCCTTCTTGTTGAACGGCGGCGCGAAGTACATCGAGATCGTGTACTCGCGGCCATTGGATGAGGTGCCGCGGCCGTTTATCTGGAACTTGTTGCCGGCGTCGTCCTCAACGTGAAAGCGGTCGTGCCATTCGCGTTGAGTACCGCCGTTGCGTTGGTCATAGGGGACCTGGATGCTGACCTCAATGTTGTTGCCGCCCTGGTTCATCACCTGGGTGATGAGCAGTGACTCGTCGCCGGCCTTGATCGACTTGCCGCCGGCATCCATGATCTTCGCCGAGACCACGACCGGCTTGCGGATAAGGATGATCTTCACGGGGATCGTGCCCTTGATGATCTTGGCGGTCTTGGCTGTTTCCGAGGCGCGCCGCAGGCGGATGTCGGAAGCGATGAGCGATTCGCCGCGGAAGGTGCTGCGGTTCGGCGGCAGGGCTGCCGGCCCCGGCGCTGGTTGCGGAGCCGGCGCGGGCCTCCCGTTTGGAAGGGTGGTACGCGGTCCCGACGGAGCACCTGGCTCCAGGAGCGACTTGCCTTCCGAGTCCATCGCCTCGTCAACCTTCGCTGGCGAAATGTGCAGGAACGTAATCCGCGGTTCCGCCAGCAAGTTAACGGATAGCGTAAGGCGATGGCCGCGTTCACCATCCTTGCTGATGTCGACTCTCGTCAAGTCAATGTCGCGGTCTTCGTGGAACCAGTTGGCTTCAAGACGGAACGGGCCGCGGATGTTGACGAACGGCGAGCGAGCTTTGTTCAAATACAGGTGAATCATCTGTTCATGCGAATTGCCGGTCGATCTCAAGCCCGCCGACGTTTCGGTTGCCTTGCTGAACTGCTCGATCGCCTCCCAAAAGGGGGTGTCGGAAAATACGAGCGGGCTCGACATTGCGAGCTTGACGCCAGGCTGCAGGTCAAGTTTGAGCCCGGTTTGCTTCGAAATCTGCTGAACGATGCCGTTGGCGGAGGTTTCCGACTTGTCGAGAGTGATCCGCTTCGGCAACAACGCTTCATCAATTTCCATAGCCGGGATCAGCGTCTCGGCACGCTTGCGGACTTCCTCGTCTTTGCTTTCGAGTGCTTTCCGCAAGGCCGGCAGCGCGGCAACGCCGCGCTCCTTGAGTTGCTTCGTCGCGCGTTCACGCGTTGGGAATGACGGGCTGCCGAGTTGCTCGACGAGCTTGTCGATCGAGGGGGGATCGTCCGCGTAGACCTGGGCGGCGACAAGAATGAGTGCGAGGAGGGTTCGCATCTGCCACCTTTGAGATTGACCTGGAAGGGTGTTTTCCTCGTGGGGCAGGCCTCTCGGCCTGCCTGGGCTTGGCAGGCCGGGAGGCCTGCCCCACGAAAATCCGGACATCCGAGACACTTCGGGCGACCCGTTGGGTCGCCCGCTTAACGGGGCGGGGCGTTACTTGCGTTCCTGGACGATGACGCAGACGCCCTTCTTGTTCGACACGATCACATCAAGGAGGCCGTCGCCATTGATGTCGGCAACCGCGAATTGCGTGCCGACGCCGGAGTTATCGTCGATCACCATCGGTGTGAACGTGGTCAGTCCGTCCTTCTTGCTCGCCTTGAACCAGTAGAGCATGGCCGGCGAATTGGCGCCCGGTTCATTGCGGCCGTGCGACCAGAAGCGCTTGCCGGTCACCAGATCCTTCTGGCCGTCGCCGTCGATGTCGACGAAGTGCATCGAATGCGTCTCGCTCACCAGATCCTTGGACAGCGTCTGCTGCAGGAATGAAGGGCCGTCCTTGCCCGGCTTCTGAATGTACGCCCAAATGCCGAACTGGTGGGCGCTCGAGGCCAGCACGTCCGCCTTGCCGTCGCCGTCCATGTCGTGAACGAACATGTCAGCCGCCGCCGGGCCCAGGTTGGCCGGATGGAAGGTCCATGGCTCGCCGTTCACCTTCGCGGGATGCTCCCACCAGCCGCCAGTGCAGATCACGTCCAGCCGGCCGTCGCCGTTGATGTCGCCGACGCCGAGACCGTGGGAGAACCGCTCGGTGCCGGGGATGTACTTGCCGGTGCCCGGCGTCGCTTCCATCACCGTCTTGCCGTTCTTGTCCTTCGCGACGTTGCCGTCCTTGTCCTTCTTCTCACGCATCGTCGGCGGCACGCCCATCTCGCTGATCGGGTGCATCTCCCACAGAGCCGTCGGGTCCTTGCCGGGCGTGAAGTAGGCCATCTGCCCTTCCTTTCCGTCGAACTTGGTCCCCTTCTTCTGGTAACCCATAATCAGAACGCGCTTACCGTTGCCAAAGAGGTCCACGTATTGCGGCGTCTCGTTGCAGGCGCTGTGCCAAATCTCGTGCTTGGTCCAGTGCTTGGTCGGGTCGCCCTTCGGGTTTTCCATCCAGTAGCAGGGCACGCCGGGGAAGTCGATGACGATCAGGTCCGGGTAGCCGTCGCCGTTGATGTCCTCGGCCCAGCAGAGGAAACTGCGGCTGTACCCGGCCTCGCCAGTCCCGTGGTCCTTGGGCGGCTGCATTTCGTGCGGCTTCCAGTCCGGGGCCTCGTACCAGTATTCGCCGTTGAGCACGTCGATCTTGCCGTCCTTGTTGACGTCGGCGACGGCCACGCCTTCGGAGCGAAACTTGGTGTCGAGGACTGTCTTCTTCCAGGTGATCTTCGGCTCGGCGGCAGCGGGGATCGCCAGCGCGAGCAACAGCCCGGCAGCGAGGGAGAGGCGGGGACGCATGAGGATTCCTTGAAGTGCAGAGGGTGAGAGTGTGCGGGAGATTATCCGAGGGGCGTCGGTGAAGTGCAAGACC
>DATANR010000150.1:0-10689 GCA_036266155.1 Gemmataceae bacterium
CTACGGGCCATCCTTGGCCTCCCGCTGGGTGATGAGTGACACCAGCATTCTGGCGGGAGCCGAGGATACGAGCCAGACCAACTCAGCGACGACCAAACCTCTTGTCAGCACGCAGTTTCTGGCCTAACTTTGTGCCATTCATTCCTGACCCCTTCTTTCCTTCGCTGGCCGCCTTCTCAAGAAGTCCTTCGTAGGCGTGAGCCTTCACGTCCACCCCGAGCGCCGTCCATTCAGTTTCGTCGATGAGGTTGACGAGACGTTTCAGGTTGACCGGATTGCTGAACCGGGACTGAGCCCCGGAATAGATGTCGCCCAAGATGCCGGGCTGCTTCCCGAGCGTGCGAAGCACTTCGATGTAGTGGTCCGTGAGTTCCGTACCGGCCTTGTCGCGGAGCTTTGGCCAATCGCAACCGGCAGGCACCGCAACCTCGCGCTCCGAAGCCATCTTCAGGAACAGCAGGTAGGTAATCTGCTCAATGTAGTCGCCATAGTCGACGCCATCATGGCGCAGCGTGTGGCAGAAGCCCCAGAGCTTTTGAACAATGTCGGTCATGAACTCCTAGTCCTCTTCCTCTGCATAGCCAACGGGCAATTCGTTCCACATGTCAGGGTCGCCGTCGTCATCCCAATCCGCTACCGAATCGCCAAAATCTTCAAAATCGACTTTCACCTTCTCGAACTCAGCATGTCCCAAGAAGTCGTTCGCCCAGGATTGAGCCGTTTCGAGGTCGTTCTCTTCAAGGCGCCCATCGCGGCTAACCGCGAAAATCGTCTTCGACTCGTTGTCGGTACCGCACTCGCCATAGAACGATTCGCCGGTTTGAAGTTCAAGCCGTTCGCGGTCAATCGTCATGCCCAGCCAGTATTGTCCCGAGTCATACTTCTTGACCAGTAAGAAAGTGATTCCGACTTCTTCGGTCACCAGAGGTAGCCGTTGGAGCGCGTGCAGGAGCATTCCGCAATAGTGGACATGCCGTGCCGAGATGTCACTTCGCGCCAGCACCTTTCGGACGGCGGCGATGAGAGTGTCGACGATTGACTTTTCTTCGGGAAGGAATCGAAAGGTGCTGCTCATGCGGCCAAAGCCTCATTCAGTTCCGAAAGAAGATGTTCCAGTTTTCCGCCGAAGACCTTGTTCGCCTGTCCCCAACCACCTTCGCGGAAAAGAACTGGCACGTCTTCAAAGTCGCTCTTTTCGATTGAAAGATTCTCGACCAGATGTTCGCGGATGCGAGCCAGCCACCGCATCTCGTCAGCCGAAAGCGTCTTGCCCACCGTTAGCGTAGCGATTGCTTTGTCGACCCGCTCCGCAGCCGTGAGCAGGGGAGCAGCCTCATCCGCGGCGTGCTTCACCATCGAGATGATGTCGACGAGTGGCTTGTGATACTTCGCCTCGTGAGCCTTCCGAAGGTTTTCTTCGGTGAATTTGTGCTTGGTCGTTCCAAGCTTGCGGCGAAGCTCGCCAAGGGCTTCGGTGCCCCACTCTTTGGGTCGCTCGAACAGGATACGGATTGCGTCAACGTGGTCCGGATTGAGCCGAACGTACGCAGCAAAGAGCTTGAGGTAGTCTTCTGGCTGATGCTCTTTCCCCGTCCCATCGCGGATGAGCCATTTTGACGTGACCGTGTCGACCGCCTCGTGTGCGACGACGAAGCCTCGCTGCGGCCGCGGATAGTTCACAAGCAAGTCTTGAAAAGTTTCGCTACGCAGAAGCGTCATCGTCTCGGTGAAGTTCTTCGCGAGCATGTCTTTGAGCTTGCTGGCGAACGCCGCGAGGTCGCCCCCCGGAACGAACGCGGCGAACTGTTCGCGGGCTTCGCCTGACATTTCCTTGTCGATGCGATGGAGCCGTTTCACCAGACAGCCCACGTTGTAGGCCCGGTCTTTGTTCGCCCAAATGTCGTCAACGACTTCCTTGATTGTGCGACTAGGCTTTTCCGGCGGTTCGCGTGTGAACGCCGACGCCTTGCGGAAGTATTCCAAAAGCGTTCCGTCGAAACCGTCGAACACAGTGAAGTGCGACTTGTCCGGGTATTTGTCGCCCTTCCGGGTTCCGCGGCCAAGCATCTGTTCGAACAGAATGCGTGATTTCACCGGGCGCAGGAAAACGATGAATTCCAGGTCGGGGGGCTGCGCAGGACCGGTAGGATTTCGGTCTGGAACGCCCAACGGCTGAGCGTCCCATCGCGGACGCGTTTCCAATGGCCCAGCAACACGTCGGCCTGACGCAGCAAGTCGTCGCCGATTGCTCGGCCCGCGTTGTCGCGGTCAATCATCGCCTGAAAATCACGGCGTAAATGCGCCCAGCACAATTGCCGACGCTCCGGTGGCAGATGACTGTACGCGCCATAGCGATCACTGGTCACGACCTGGTCGGGTTGCGGACCCATCAGGCAATGGAAGGCCGCGCGAGACCGTGCCGAATGAATGGCGAAGACGGCCACGAGCCGCGTGGCCGCCACCCACAACCAACAGCGTTGCTTGCCTTCCTTCCAGCCCGTTTCATCGACGTTGACCGGCGGCTGCTGCACATAGGCTTGGGCCTCGGCCACGACCGGCTGCACCAACACGGCCGTGTCCTGTTCCAAAGCACAGATCTGCCCGGTGCTGATGTCGATGCCCAAGACTCCCGCGCACAACGCCTCGGCTTTGCGCTTGCTGAGCCGATATTCGCCGCTGAGCAGCGCCAACAACGCTTGCAAGCGTGGCCCATATTCGTGCCGAGCTTCGAGCGGGACGGGTGCTCGCGTCGTTGCGGCGCATTGCATACAAGTCAAGCGATGGATGCGATATTCGGTGACGGCAGGCGCCAGGGTGGGCAATTCGACGACTTGACGGCACTGCGGATGTGGGTCTTGACCGAGCAACAGGCAACCGCAATCGGCACAGGCTTCCGGAACAACCGCCATGATGGACGTTGGCTGCCGCAGGGGCCGCCGATGCCGTTGATGACCTGGCTGGCCGCCGCGCCGCTTGCCCGAGGGCCCTTTCGGAGGCGCCGGCTTCTTGGACAACGGATCGCTGGATGGCGGTTTGGACGAGTTCGATGAATTCTGGTTGAGCCGTTCTTTGAGAGCCGCCACCTCCGCCCGCAAGCGGCTATTCTCGTCAACCAACCAACGAACCAAAGCGGCCACTTCCGGCGGCAACGCCGCGAGGACGTCCGGACTCAGCTCTGGCGGTTCCATGCCAGTTGCCAACACTACAACGACAGCAAGACCATTCCAAGAGCAGTTCGTGAACGGTTACAACTGGCCAATGTCCTCAGACAGATTCCAATCCCGGCCGAGTAAAGGGCTATGCATCCCGATGACGCGGCCATCGTGATCATTCGCAACCACCGCTTCTCGCGATGGCCGGCCGTAGTCCTGTCTTCGGTGGGGGCGGTTTTGCTTTTCGGCGTGGGTGTTTTGCTAGCAATCGGCGCTTGGCCGCCTCAGATCTCGCTGTTGACGATGGCAGTGATCGTGGCCGCCTCTACCGCGGTTTGCTTCGGAGCATTGACGCGGTTCGTCGTCACCGGCCTGAAGTTGACGGATGTCCTTCAGCCCTATCCGGCCGGCACTGTCTATTCACCCACCAATATCAAGCGCATCAATTTCGCGCCGGACCCGTGCGAGGACTATCACGATTCGCCGCTGCCGATCCGACTCGTGGAAATCAAGGTCGATCCTACCCGTGGCCGTTCGATTCGAATCATCGCCAGCGTCGGCGATGGTCGGCGGTTGCGGGATTGGGCGGTTCGCAAAGGCGTCGAGATATTTGACCCGACGAACATGTTGGTGGAAACGCCGGGGCAGACCGTGTGATGGCAACGCACGACAAGGAAGTCGGTGACGTGACGACTCACAATCGTCGGCTGGGCCGACTGTCAGAAAAGTCAGCCTCCGCGATTTGACCAAACGACCGGGTCGGCGGACAGCAGCAGTATTTTGCATAGACCAGACGCAACGTCGTTCCAATCCTAAGTACCAATGTTGGAACGGGGCCCTCTGGTGAACTGTCCATGCTCTCATCCAAATCAATCATCACGGGCTGGGATTTCAGCACCGGCGCCGTCAAGTGTTTAGCATTTGATCTCGCCGGTCAGGTCGTCGCTGAAGTCCGGTATCCGACGGATCTTTGGACCGAGGGTGGTGTTTCCGAACTGAACCTTCTCGAACTGGAAGGTCAAGCGCGTGCCAGCACCCGCGCGATTGCTGCCCGGCTCCGTGAATTAGGCCGGCTCGAAGACTGGGTTGCGGGCGGCATTTCGGCGACGCATCACACGTCAGGCCGTGTCGATGCACTTGGCAATCAGGTTCGCCGGGCGATTTGTTGGAACGATCAGACGCTGGCGAAATACCACGCGAAGGGCCTCGAACGCCTGGGTGGGCCTGCGCGAGTGAACGAATTGATCGGCGGACCGTGGGCGGTCCGTTACGGTCTTAGTCATCTGGTGAAGGATGAGGAAACACTCGCCGAGAAGGATTGGCAGCGGACGGCGTTCATTGCTCCGCACGGACCATGTGCTGGGGGCTATTTGACCGGTCGCTTCGACGTGACGAGCGTGTCGTCGGCCGCGTCCAGTGGGATCATGAACCTCCGGACCAATCGGTGGCGGCGTGAAATGCTCGACGGCCTTGCTCAGCCGGAACATCGGGAACTGGCATGGAAACAGCTGCCCAAAATCATCGAGGACATGAACGAGCCAATTGGGCCACTCTCGGATGCGGCGGCGATCGACGCGGGTTTGCCCACGGGCCATCGACCGCTGATTTTTCCAACGCTCGACGATCAGGCTGCCGGCCTTGTCGGCGGCGGGGCCGTCGATGCCGGGCAGGTTGCGATCATCCTCGGAAACTCGGCCGTGGTGAACTCCTCCGCGGCGACGGCACCACAATCCGGCTCCCTTGATGCGATGAAGTTGAATTGGGGGCCCTACCTCTGGATGCGCTGCTATAGCAATGGCGCCCAGTTCCTCGATCGGGTCGTCGGCGCCAAGCCGGACCGGGAAGCACTTGAAAAGGCTGCCAGAGGCGTGCCGGCCGGCTGCAACGGGACGGCCGTACTGCCGTTCGTGCTTTCAGAACCATCGATCGGACTGACGTCGCCGCGGTTTCAATGGGTGCCGTCGGAACCTAGTGATGCCGGCACGCGCTTTCGCGCTTCGCTAGAGGCACTCGCCTACCTGATCGGGTTGGCGGTTCGGGAACACGAAGCGGCCGGGCAAAAAATCACGCGACTAACGGTGTCCGGAGGGATCGCACGCAGTCGACTGATGCTGGAAATCCTCGCCAGCGTCATTGGCCGACCGTTGCAGCAACTCGTGTCGGATGAAGGAACCGCGCTCGGCGCCGCGGTGGTGGCGCTTGCGGGGATGCAAACGCAGATGCGACGAAGAGCGGGTGACGCGAGGCCGTTCACCGTGGCCGACGCTGTATCCGCCCTCGTGCAATTCCGCGAACCCGTTGCGCCGAATCGAGAATGGCAAGGCGTCTATGCGAAAGGGATCGAAGAGTTTCGGACGCGGATTCGCTAACAGGCAATCTTCGGTGGCCCACAGCGCCACCTTGGTGGCGCTGTGGGCTTGTCGTTTGCAAGCCTACTTCCCGTCGATTGTCACGTTGACGTTCGCCTTCTTGTTCGCCCCGTTCAGGAAAATACGATACGCCTCCTTGGCGGGGATCGTGGCGTCGAGCGAGGCTTCCTTGGCGCCTTTCGAACTGGCAACGATGCCCGACTTCAAAGTGGCTGGGTCAAAATCCTTCGCGCCGCCAGGGATATCCTTCTCAAGCACCACCCAGATGTTCACCGGTTGATCGGACGCCATCGTCACCTTCAATTTCTGCTCGCTGACGGGTGCACTAATGAAGATGTTGTGCGATTCACCGACATCGAGTGAGACGGAATTCTGCTGATGCAGCTTGGCGCAGCCGGCCAGAGCCACCACGGCCAGCAACCCGATCGTTCGCAATCTCATGAGCAGTCCCCAAATGATAACGATGAATTTCGTAGCAAAGTAGGTGCGGAAAATCATAAGGCCGTCACTTGTCATTGTCGAGTAACGGCTCGATCAGTCGGCGGATTACGTCCACCGCTTCCGCCGGCACAAAGACCTCAATACGGGCTTGTTCCGGCCGCAGAATGAGTGCCGCGACCACGAAGGCCGTCTTAGCGCCGGCTGGTTTCGGCGCCACCGACTTGGGTGCGCCAGCGACACTGTTGAACGAAGCAAGAAGTCCCTCGGCGACCTGGGCCGCGTCGAGAGTGATGACCATGCTTGCATCGGCAGGCAGTTTCTTGCGTGCATTCAAATAGGCGGGGACGCTTTGGAGCGGCGCTGTCCGATTGACATAGGCCTCAGCCAACACCTTGGCCTCGGCCCAGTCGCCGCCGATCAGTTGCAGGACGGTGTTGCCGTCGGAACCAATCCACACACTCAGTTCATCGCCACCTACGCTTTGTTTCAGTGCCGTTCGCGCTGCCGCTCTCGCGTTCTCGGGCAGGTCAGCGACGGCGGCATCGAAGTCGAAACGCAGTCTGGCCTGGTGCAATGCGAATCGCCCGATTGTGGCAGTGTTCTCACGGATATCCGGCTTGTCCTTCAGTGGAATCTTGGCGAACGTCCCATGGTGCGTCACCGCCTTCAAGAGGCCGAGACGGGCGGCAGCGATCTTGGCCGCGTCGTTGGTCTGACTTACTTCCAAACCACTTCCGACTAGTTTACCGGCCGTAAGCACGATACCGCGGTCGAGGCCGTCGAGTTCTTTTTGCAGGCGTTTGATCGCTTCGCTTGCTGCCGCGTCGGTGTCTTCCACGCTAAAGGACCCGCTCAACAGGGTCGCCATTTTTGATCCCGGCACGTTGAGGGCGCTGGTGGAGTAGGTTGACTGACCAGCCGGCAGCGTGTCGAGTTGCGCCAGTGGATTGAGTTGATATTTCTTGAGCATTTGATTGGTGGCTGTCGTAGCGCCGAACTGAGCGACGCCGCGCATGGCGATGCCGTCCGGCCGAAAGTCGATCGCCAGGACCGCAGCCGTGCCGTCTTCAAGCACTTGGAAAGCCGCTTCAACGACACCTTTGAGTTGATCGAGCTGGCTCTTGCTGACGCCCTGGATCGTGTCGCCTTTGAGAAAGAGGTCGGCCAGAGACTTGAGTTTTTTCATCTGCTCGCCGAAACGAGCGCTCAACTCACGCACATTGACGAAGAGCGACAGGTCCGCATCCAGAAAGCGACGCGCCGCGTCGTCGGACAGGTCCACGGTCTTCAACTTGCCGCGGGCATACGCCTCGGCGATGCCACGATCGGAACAGACGACGACGTACTCCTTGAGTGCGATGAGAAAATACGGCTCCTTGCGGTCCTCCCATTGAACCAGTTCAAGATCGCCGTCCTTCTTGAGAGATTTGCGCTCTTCGTCGGTCAAGAATTTCGAACGGAAGTCGGTTGCGTCTGTGGCTGGAAAGAGAAAGGTGAAGCCGGCGTCGTCCGGCAGCTTTTCGAGGTCCGCAATGCAGACGAACAATCGACCGTCGGGTCGCAGGCTGCTCAAATCGCGGCCGCCGAGGGCCGTGGCAATGAAGCCGCGAATAGCACGCGACGCTTCATCGGCTCGATCGGGCGCCGCCGTCCTTAGCAACTCGTTGAAGCGGGTTTGCACCCGCTCGAGGCCGTTGACCTGAACAACGGCGATTGCGTTAGCGGGGATCGGGGGAGGCGTCGAATCGACGGGAGCGCCTTGTGCTCCGGTGACCACGACCAGGGCCAGTGTTGCTGCAACGTTACGCGTGATTGCAATCATGGTTCGTCGTCCGATGGAGCCGATGCGGGCAGTATGGCGAGTTCTGAGTGCGAACGGGAGGCCGAATCCAGCTGAGGCAGAAATCTTGAAGAAATTACAATGTCAGCTGACGTTGTTCTTGCGTGTACGGAGTTAGCGCTTACAATCTGCAGCAGTACCAGCCCTGCCGGGGACTCATGAGCAGCACGCCGACCCTCGACGGCCTCACGCGGTACATCGTTCGTCACGGTGCCATGCGCTTGATGGGTGAGTTCGTTGACCCCGACGGGGCAGCGTTCGAACGTGGCACGCGCGTCGTCGTTCGGACCGAACGCGGCCAGGAAGTCGGCGAGGTATTGTGTCCCTCGTCGCCACAGGCCGTGGCACACTTGCCGGAACCGACGCAAGGGGAGATTGTCCGGCCGCTTTCGGCTGACGATCGCAACCGTGACGCTGAACTGCGTGCCCTCAGTCGCAAACAGTTTGAGGTCGCGGCCCGCCTGGTCGCGGAGCACAAACTGCAGATGCAGTTCGTCGACGTCGAACCGCTCTTCGGCGGCGAGCGCCTGATCTTCTATTTCCTGGCCGACAAGCGCGTCGACTTCCGCGAATTGGTCCGCGCGATGGCGCGCGAGTTTCAGACGCGAATCGAGCTGCGGCAGATCGGCGTGCGCGATGAAGCCAAGCTGCTCGCGGACTATGGGGACTGCGGCAAACCGGTTTGTTGCAATACGCACATGAGTGTGATGCCGCCGGTATCGATGCGGATGGCGAAGATTCAGAAGAGCACGCTCGACCCCTCCAAGATCTCTGGCCGATGTGGGCGACTCAAGTGCTGTTTGCGGTTTGAACAGGACGTGTACGACGAATTTCAACAGCAGCTTCCCAATATCGGCGTCCGCATCCTTACTGCGAAGGGTCAGGGACGGGTGCTGGCGCAGGAGATTCTGGCGCGGCGCGTGTTGGTCGAGTTTGAGGACGGTCGGCGCTTGCCGGTGGCGGCAGATGAGATCCTTACCAAGCTGTGAGCGCTTCGCGCGGCGTTCGGCCACGATGGCCGTCGCCGTGAGTCGGCTGCTGACGGCTGCAAGTCAAGAGCTTATGCGACATCCCGAAATCACCGAGATCGTCCGCCGCGACGGGCGTTACGCCTACGAGGCGTACGAATTCATGTTCGAAGCACTCAGCCACACGCAGGAGATGGTTGGCCGAGTGCCGCTCGGCGGCGAGACTCCCGGCGAGGAACATCACGTCAGCGGCAAGGAGATTTTGGACGGCACGGTCGAACTGGCACGCGAGGAATTCGGCTTTTTAGCACGGACCGTGTTCCGCCATTGGGGCTTGCGACGGACGGATGACGTCGGCGAGGTCGTATTCAACCTGATTGAGGCCAATCTCCTGAGCAAGACCGAAACCGATCACCGCGCGGACTTCCAGGACCTGTTCGATCTGGATCGCGCCCTGGCGGAAGGATTTGCCATTCAACTAGCGGACGCGGTGCCGGTGCAGCGGGGGGCTCGATGAGCATTGCGCGTGTTCGACTGGTGGTCGCGGCCGCTGCTTTCGTCGGCTGGCTCGGCTGGCTCGGTTATCTGGCGGCCAGCAAGACCAATCCGACGGTGGTATCGCATTCGCAAGTCATGGCGGCGACGCGTTTCGTGGTCGCGGAAGTCACGATCGACACCCAGTCCGGCCTGCCCCAGCGACAGGTCAACGTGCTCGAAGATTTGCGGCCGGTTGGCGCGCCGTTGGAAGGAACAATAGTCGTCGAGAACATTCGCAATGGACGTATCGCTGGGGCCAAGGAGTTTCGCGAGAGGACCAAGTACCTGCTCCCATTGACGCCCTCGTCGAGCGGCGCCTACTCGTTGACAATGCAGCCGCGCTCACCGGGACAGGAAGTCATCAAGGAAGACAAACTTCAGCCGTGGGCTTATCTCTGGGACGACCCAGAAGTTCAGAGGCAGTTCGAAGCCCTTGTTTCGAAGCGGTAATCCCGCGTTTGCAAGGAAACTGCCGTACGGCCTGCTGCACGACAGTAACATGAGTTCCACAGCAACAACGTTCCCTGTTAGCGCGGCTTTCAGAGGGCTTTTGGCACTAGAATTGAAACTCCGCGTTTTCAACCCATCTCCTTTGCGGGCATGGGGATGGGCGCGAAAACGCCGGCAGAGATGGTCAACCCCAGTGTGTGTGTTGACCATCTCTCAATTCTGGTTGAAACGAATTCGCCGCGCGCCGAACGGTTTCATTGCAATGCAGTAGTCCTGTGAACCCGGGTTGCAACACGCGGGTCCGTTCCTCGGAATTGTCTGCCAATGTAAAATCGAAATGTGGCCTGTGCACGTCTCTTGTCGGCGACAGACGCGGGGCCTAAAGTTATGGGTTCCCGGAGGCACGCCACTGTAGCACAGGGGTAGTGCAACGGTTTTGTAAACCGTAGGTCGTGGGTTCGAATCCCACCGGTGGCTCTGGGGCGAAACACGGGTGGATGGCAGAGCGGTCTATTGCACCAGACTGTAAATCTGGCGGTCTTGCACCTTCGGGGGTTCGAATCCCTCTCCACCCACTGTGAGTGTTGGCGGGTTGCGGGTGTAACTCAGCGGTAGAGTTCCTGCCTTCCAAGCAGGATGTCGTGGGTTCGAATCCCATCGCCCGCTTCGAGGCCGGTCCGGGTCGACGACATCCGTGGCCGCCGGCTTGGGACGGTGGATGTTAGCGGTTGGGGTCGCTGCTGTAGCTCAGTGGTAGAGCACTTCATTGGTAATGAAGAGGTCCTGGGTTCAAGCCCCAGCAGCAGCTCTGTCAAGAACTTGTGTTTACCACCCCCTTATCCGGCCCCCGGGCCGGAGCTGTTGCCAAACACCAAGCGGAGGAACGATGGCTAAGGGCGTTTTTGAGCGGACCAAGCCGCACGTGAACGTGG
>DATANR010000151.1:0-35436 GCA_036266155.1 Gemmataceae bacterium
TCCCCCCCGGCCCCCCTCTCCGAAGCGGAGAGGGGGGGCTTCAGACGGTTTCCCCACTATTCCATTGCGAACACCGAACGATCAGCGTTATAATCCGGCAAGTTCTGGAAAGATCGAATCGCGTTGCCTGGTGCTTCCTGGCCACCGGTCCGATCCTGTTGCGGGTACGTTCAGCATTTCCGCTGTACTCTCCCCGTGTTCGTAACAGGAGACACGTTCCATGCCCGCAGTCGCGTCGGCCGCCGCCACATCGGTGGCTGCCCGTAAAGACCTCGACCTCCTTCAGGGGTCATGGACAACCATCGCCGGCCCTAAGGAGGCGCGCCTCCTGATCGCCGGCCACCGTTACGCGTTCGAGTTCGTCGGCGGCGACGTCTACATCGGCACCTTCGACCTCGCCCCCGGCGGCGAGATGGACATGTTCATCCAGGAAGGGCCGGAGGATCACAAGGGCCAGGTGGCCCCGTGTTTGTACCATGTCGAAGGCAATGGTCTGAGGTGGTGCCCGGGCCGACTGGGCTCCGGTCGCCGACTGTCCGCGTTTCCCAGCGTCGATGATGCCAAGTATCTGTGTCTGATGTTCCGCCGCGTGCCCAGGCGATAATAGGGCCCGCACGCCGCGCGTGCGGGCTGCCCCAATGAAGCATCCGGAGCGAAAGGTGAACTCATGAGCGTCGCCGTAGCCAAAGGACCCGTCCGTTCGACCGAGACAACTCAACAACCGGCCCCCGTTAAATACCAGTATCCCGGCATACCCACCACGTGCGACGGCGCTGAGGCCGTCGTTCATGCGGAAATCCGCATCAGCCAGGCGGCCGGGGCTTATCCGATCACCAGCTCGACAACGATGGGCGGCGGGTTCAACGCCTCCGTCATGAGCGGCGGCAAGAATTTGTGGGGCGACAGCCTCATGTTCTTCGAGCCGGAGTCCGAGCACTCCGCGGCATCGGTCTGCGAAGGCTTCGCGGTGGCCGGCGGACGCGTGACCAATTTCACGAGCGGTCAGGGCCTCGTGCTCATGAAGGAGGTGCTCTACACGATCAGCGGCAAGCGCCTGCCGGTCGTCATGAACATCGGGGCACGGGCGCTCACCAGCCAAGGCCTCAACGTTCATGCCGGGCACGACGACGTAATGAGCGTCGCCGACGTCGGCTGGGGCATGATCTTCGCCCGCAACGCGCAAGAGGCCGGCGACTTCTGCTTGATCTCCCGCCGCGTGGCCGAGGCGACGCAGACGCCGTTCTTCAATGTTCAGGACGGCTTCCTGACCACGCACACGGTCGAGACGGTGAACCTGTGCGAGCCGGAGTTCATGAAGGAATACATCGGCAGCCCGAAGGAAAAGCTGACCAATCTGATGGACACCACCAACCCGATGATGTCGGGCGTCGTGCAGAATCAGGACTCGTACATGAAGGGCAAGATCGCCCAGCGCTGGTACTACGAGCGCATCCCCCAAGCATTGGAAGAGGCCTTCGAGGAGTTCGGCAAGAAGACGGGCCGGCAATACGGCTATGTCGAGAATTATCGCTGCGAGGACGCCGACTACATCATCGTCGGCATGGGTTGCTACATGGAGACGGCGAAGGTGACGGTCGACTGGTTGCGCGAAAAGAAGAACGTGAAGGCCGGTTGCCTGTCGGTCTACGTGTTCCGGCCGTTCCCCGCTCGGCAAATCGTGGACGCCTTAAAGAACTGCCATGCGTTCACCGTGTTGGAGCGCATGGACGACCCGCTGTCGACAACGGGCAACCACCTGACGCGCGAGATCAAGGCCGCGTTCTGCGACGCGATGACCGGGCAGAATGGTCAAGAAAAGATCGAGCGCGTGCCGCACATCTACCAGGGGGCCGCCGGCCTCGGCAGCCGCGACGTGCGGCCGGGCGACATCATCGCCGCGTTCCACAACATGGAGATTGACGGACAGGATTACTTCTGCCTCGGCATTGACCATGCGCTAGCACTGAAGCGCGGCGAAGACCCGGACCTGCGGCCGACGGGCGGCTTCTCGATGCGCGGCCACTCGGTTGGCGGCTTCGGCTCGGTGACGACGAATAAGGTCATCGCGACCATCGCCGGCAACGTGTTCGGCAAGGACGTTCAGGCGTATCCGAAGTATGGCTCCGAAAAGAAGGGCCTGCCGACGACCTATTACCTGACCATCGCCGAGACGCACATCAACATGCACTCGGAGTTGGAGAAGGTTGAACTCCTCTGCATCAACGACCCGACGGCCATCCTGAGCCCGCTGACGTTGAAGGGTCTGGTGACGGGCGGCGCGATCTTTATGCAGTCGCCATATGCGGAGCCGGCAGACGTCTGGCAGCGCATCTCGGCCGAGAACCGCAAGACAATCCGCGACAAGAAGGCCCGCGTCTACTTCTGCGACATGGTCCGCATCGCCCGCGAAGTCGCCAGCGAGCCGGACCTGCAAATGCGCATGCAGGGCATCGTGCTGTTGGGCGCGTTCCTGAAGCTGACGCCGTACGCCAAGGACGCCAACATGTCGGACGAGCAAGTGTACGCGGGCGTCGAAAAGGCGCTGACCAAGTACTTCGGCAAACGCGGAGCGCAGGTGGTGCAGGACAACATGACGTGCATCAAGCGCGGGTATGGGGAAATGAGGGAGATCCCGGCGGGTGTGATGAACGCGTGAGCGCAGCGACGCCCACGCCCGACTATGGTGAGGTTCGCTTCCCGGGATTTGTCGGTCGTCTCCTCAGACGATCAGCGAAGATTGTTCGGGAGGCGAACTTCGCGGCGGCGTTGGCCACGCTGCCTAGTGGTACAACGGTCGAGCGGACCGATTCCCGGGGCCGCTGGATTGCTTTTCGGACAGCGACGGGAAAACCGAAGATCCGGTTTCGGGCGTTAGAGGCTTGGCTGGCGGCAGAGCCAACGATTCTCGGTCAGGGATCTGAAGACACCGCCGCGACGATTCGCCATGACGGCATCATTTTCGTCTACGAGGGACTGCATCGGACGCGGGCGACAGCACGGGAACGAGTGTTGGTCAAAGAGAATGTGGGTGGTGTGTGGGCGGCCCCTGGTTGGCTGGATTTCAACCTCCGGGACGAATTCGACCCTCCGACGCCGAGCACGCGTGCGATAATGAACCTGTTCGGCGAAGACCCGGACGCTCCGCCCGTCCCGGCTCGATAGGAAAGCGAAATGAGCGTGATTCCCCGACCGCCGTGGCACAAGTTCTGGTCGGATGCCATCTATTTCAAGCATTCTGGCGAGGTCCCGCGAGCGATCGAACTGTTGTCACAAGCCGTCGAGTTGCTTCGTCGGGAGCCCGCGCTCACGGACGAACTTGGCGTCAAGCTGAACTCTCTGGCCCACATGCTCCTCACGGTCGGCCGCTTGACGGATGCTGAGGCCGCCGCTCGGGAGTCCATGGAAATCGAGATCCGTCAACACGAGTCAGTCTCCGATAGCAATTTGATGACGCTGGCAAGAATCCTCCACCAGCAGGGTCGGTGCGACGAGGCGGTCCGACTGGGAAAGCAAGCCCTGGTGATGCGACGAAAAAATGTCGGCTGGTGGAGCGACTATTATCGGCAGTCGAAGAAGGTGGTAGCGAGCTTCAAAACGTCTCCAGTCCAAAAGCCTGTGCAAGCCGAAACAGTGAGCAGCGGGGCTGCGTAACAATGCTGGCAAGATGTTGGCACTGAGCGGCCGAATTGAGACATCCGATGCACGACGATCGATCGTTGGAAATGGTCATCACAGATTTGGAACAGGTAACCGAGCGACTGCGAAATTTAATGGGAAACAAATCGCTTTCGCACATGCCTGAAGCTTTTGGCGCGATGGCGGCTGGAGAACTTGCTGGAACAGTATTGCCGGCAATGGTGAGGCTAGCCAAAGAGGTAAATGAGTTGAAGAAACGATAACAGCGTTTGTTCTCGTTGTTTTCGCCAAGGATTGCATTTGTCAAACTCTCACGGGAGCACCCCGATCATGGTCGCAACTGCCACGCCAACAACTTCGATGAACGCCCCGTCCGAAAAGGACCCGTTCAACAACAACTGTTACGGCACGATCGTCGATCGGCCGTACAAGATGGTCTCGCTCCCCGTCCTCGACGTCAACGACTTCAACGAGCGCATCATTCGCGGCTACGAGGAAGGCTATGGCGAGAGCGAGTTGCCCGCTGACTTGTCGCTGGCTCGTTCGCTGGTGCCGGCAGGGACCGCTTCATTGCGGGACTTCAGCTACATCGCTCCCGAGATTCCCGACTACATCCCGAGCAACTGCACCGGCTGCATGGACTGCGTGACCGAATGCCCGGATACGGCGATCCTGGGCAAGGTGCTTGGCGAAGACGAGTGGGAGGCCAAGCTGCAGGCGATCCCGGAGGCCGACCGCGCGATGTATCGCGAGCAGTGGTCCAAGACCAAGAAGTACTACGACGGCGGCAAGAAGAAGGCCGGCGGCGTCGGCGGCATGTTCCAGATCATCATCGATCCGTCGAAGTGCAAGGGTTGTGCCGAGTGCGTGACGGTGTGCGACGACGATGCGTTGAAGATGGTCGCGAAGACCGACGACATCATGATCCGGTCGCGCAAGAGCCATCGCATCTTCAAGGACATGGGGCCGTCGAACGAAAAGTACATCAGCGGCAACTTGCTCATCGACATGATGCTCAAGGAGCAGACGCACATCTATACCGGCGGCGCCGGCTCGTGTGCCGGCTGCGGCGAAGGGACGGCGCTCCGCATGATGTGTGCCGCGACGGGCAACAAGTACGGCGACCAGTGGGGCATCATCGCCGCGACCGGCTGCAACACGGTGTATACATCGACCTATCCGTACAACCCGTACCTGGTCCCGTGGACGAACTCGCTTTTCGAGAACGCCCCGACCTACGCGATCGGCGTGCGGATGCGCTGGGACCAGATGGGCTGGAAAGAACGCCCCCTCTGGGTCATCGGCGGCGACGGCGCGATGTTCGACATCGGCTTCCAAGCGTTGTCGCGCATGTTCGCGAGCGGCATGAACCTCAAGGTGTTCGTGCTCGATACGCAGGTCTATTCGAACACCGGCGGCCAGGCGTCGACCGCGAGCTATACGGGCCAGAACACGAAGATGTCGGTCCATGGCTCGGTGTTCGGCGGCAAACAAGAACGCCGTAAAGAAATCGCCCAAATCGCGATGATGCACCCGCGGACGTATGTGGCGCAGACGACGTGTGCCCACATCAACCACTTCTACAAGTCGGTGATCGGCGCGCTCGAATTTGATGGACCAGCGATCGTGGTCTGCTATACGACCTGCCAGCCGGAACATGGCGTCGCCGACAACATGGCCGGCGAACAGGCCCGCCTCGCGGTCGATACCCGAGCGTTCCCGTTGTTGACCTACGATCCGCGGCTCGGCGACACGGTGAAGAGCCGGTTGTCGCTCATGGGCAACCCGAACATGAAGGGCGACTGGTACGTCAACCCGAAAACGAACGAAGAAGTAACCTTCGTGGACTTCGCCCGCAGCGAGGGGCGGTTTGCCAAACACTTTGACAAGGACGGCAACCCCTCGGAGACGGTGCTGATGGCGAAGCAGGATCGGCTAGAGAACTGGAAATTGCTGCAAGAATTGGCGGGATTGCGCTAGAAGGTTTTTAGTTTGGCGTTCACGCCGTCGGCGTGAACGCTAAACGAGTTGGTGGTGTTCCCATGTCCGAACCCCTGGAAATCCACGACTTCGTTGGCGACATTGACCTCGCGCTCGAATTCCTGAAGCGCACACGCTGGGAATTGCGCGCCCTGCGCAGGGTCCACGTCTATCACAACCAGCTGCAAATCTTCGACGTGAATGGCGACTACTTCGAAATCCGGCGCATTGGCTATGCCGACCCGGAAATCGTCGCGTTGTTGCAAGCCGTGAACACCGCGTTCGACCCCAAGACAATCCACGACGCGGCGGTCGGCGAGTTTAAGGAGTTTTTCACCGGCCGGCGCCATGCGTGGGCGGAAGACCGCGTCATGTGACGGCTACTTCTTGGCCGGTTCCAGAAACTCGCGCACTTCGTTCGAGCGCTTCTGCAAGTCCTCGACCGCATCTTCGACGATCTTGAGCGCGTCCTGTTTTTGTCCCAGGTCGGGGGCCAACTTGGGCGGCTCGACCTTCAGCGCCTGGCAAGTCGGCTTCTCCACCGTCAGGTTCACCAGGAACACGCGGGCCTCGCCCAGTGGGTAATCCTTGCCGTCGATTGTCAGTGACTCGGTCTTAATCTTGGTGAGGTTCCCGTTCGCCGAGAGTTTGTACTTCAGCGCGCACTTTCGACTGCCGAGCACCACGGTTCCGGAGTCGTTGACTTCGACTGCGCTACCCAACTCGCTACTCCCACCCAACAAGAATTCGGCCGGCTTCTCAACGGTGGCTGGCGACTTGAACACCACGAAGTACGCATAGCGTTCATCCTGCCCTTTTTCTTTGACGACGCCGTAACAGGCGATTGGCCGGCCGTCGCGAGACATCAGGCTCGTCCCGCTGACGCCGTACGCCGCCTTGCCCTCGCCGGCCACCGAATGTCCGGATGAGGAGATCGTGCGGACAGCCGGTTTCTCTTCGGCCGTCGCGGGGAACGTCAAGACGATCGCAAGCAGAAGAACGGTGTTCCTGGCCATGACAAACTCGGGCACGCGGGTGGTTGCCGACTATCGATACGCGGCGGACGGCATGAAAGCAACGGCGGCCCAGAATCTCGCGTGCCCACGCTGCTCGCACGGTGCAAAATCCGCACAATATCTCTTCCCGCCGTTCATTCGCCTCTCCCTCGGAGTTCGTTGCACATGAATCCGGAAAACAACACGACGCGCCGCGACTTCCTCGCCGCCTCCACCATCGCCGGCGGCCTGGCCCTTGCCCCGTCGCTCTTCGCCGCGGAAAACAGCGCCCTCAAGGTCGGCCTCATCGGCTGCGGCGGCCGCGGGACCGGGGCAGCCAAGAACACGCTCAAGGCCGATTCAAACGTCAAGCTCGTCGCCATGGCCGACATGTACGACGAACAGATCAAGTCATCTCTGAACCAGCTTCAGAAGAACAAGGAAATCGCCGCCCAGGTGGCCGTGCAGCCGAACATGTGCTTCACCGGCTTCGATGCTTACAAGCAGGTCATCGACGCTTGCGACGTGGTCTTGCTCACCACGACGCCGCACTTCCGGCCGATGCACCTGAAGGCCGCGATCGAGGCCGGCAAGCATGTATTCGCCGAGAAGCCGGTGGCCGTCGACGCGCCGGGCGTCCGTAGCGTGCTCGAGACCGCCAAGAAGGCCAAGGAGAAGAACCTCAGCCTGATGGTCGGCTACTGTTATCGCTACGAGTTCGCCAAGCGCGAGACGGTGAAGCGCATCCACGACGGGGCGATCGGCGACGTGTCAGTAATCCACTGCAACTACATCACGAATGACCCCGGCCGTTATCACGTGATGAAGGAAGGGCCCGAGACGATGGAGTATCAGATGAAGAACTGGTACTACTTCACCTGGCTCTCCGGCGATCACATTGTCGAGCAGCACTGCCACAATCACGACAAGGCGGCGTGGGTGCTCAAGGGCGAATACCCGACGTCGTGCTACGGCCTCGGCGGCCGGCAATCGCGGACCGATGCGAAGCTCGGGAACATCTTCGATCACCATACAGTCGTTTACGATTACAAGAGCGGCGCTCGCTGCATCTCGATGTGCCGGCAATTCACGGCACCGGCCATGTTCAACGAGGTCAGCGATCACATCGTCGGCACCAAGGGCTGGTCGGAACTGATGAAGCACATGATCAACTCCGGCGGCAAGGTCTGGGAGTTCGACGGCCAGAACTCGGACATGTACGACCAGGAGCACATCGACTTCTACCAGGCGATCCGGGCCGGCAACCCGATCAACACGGGCGTCGACGCCGCCCACAGCACGCTGATGTCGCTCATGGGCCGCATGGCCACGTACACGGGCCGCAAGATCACGTGGGACATGGCGATGACGTCGAAGGAAGACCTGTCACCGAAGAGTTACGAATGGGGTCCGCTGAAGTACGCTCCGGTCGCGGTGCCGGGGGTGACGAAGTTTATTTGATGCCCGCCGAATAGGACGAATAGGTCCCATGGGACCTATTCGTCCCATAATTCCCGACCAAACCCAAACCAAACAGCGAAACATGAACCGCCGCATCTTCCTCTCGGCCTCCGCCGCCACCATCCTTGCCGGCTCGGCCTTCGCCGACACGCCCAAGAAGCCCAAGCTGCGCAAGGCCGTCAAGTACGGCATGATTGGCGAGGGCAAGACTGTTCAGGACAAGTTCGAGCTCATCAAGAAGATCGGCTTCGAAGGCGTCGAAATCGACAGCCCCTCAACACTGAATCTCAAGGAAGCCAACGAAGCTCAGAAGGCTACCGGCATCAAGATTCACGGCGTCATCGACTCAGTGCATTGGCAAGACACTCTGTCGCATCCGGACGAGAAGGTGCGGGCCAAGGGGCTGGCCGCGTTCCTCGGGGCGATCAAGGACGCGGAAACCGTCGGGGCCAGCACCGTGCTGCTCGTGCCGGGCGTGGTCAACAAGGAGGTGAGCTACCAGCAATGCTGGGATCGCTCACACGCGGAAATCGAAAAGGCCCTGCCGGCCGCGGAGAAGGCGAAAGTCAAGATCGCCATCGAAGTCGTCTGGAACAACTTCATCACCAAGCCCGATCAGTTCGTCGAGTACATCGATAGCTTCAAGAGCGAATGGCTCGGCGGTTACTTCGATTGCTCAAACATGGTCAAATACGGCGTGCCGTCGGCCGACTGGGTTCGCAAACTCGGCAAGCGCATGCTGAAGTTCGACTTCAAGGGTTACAGCAAGGCCAAGGGCTGGGTCGGCATCGGCGAGGGCGACGAGGACTGGCCGGACATCGTCAAAGCTCTCGGCGAAATCGGCTACGACGGCTGGGCGACGGCCGAGGTCGGCGCGGGCGGCGAGAAGTTCTTGCGCGACGTGGCCGCCCGCATGGACAAGATCCTCGAACTCAAGTAGCCGCCATGGCCGGCACCATCCATCCCGACGGGTCCGATGCCGCGACCTATCGCGGCTTGCCCGCCATCTACGAGTTCGTCAACGCCGACGGCAAGCAACGCCATTACAACTGCGGCCAGGCCGCGGCCTGCACGCTCTTCACGTTCCGCGAAGGCAATCCGCCGGTCGATCCGGAGACCGCATGCACTCTCATGACCGCAGTCGAAGAAGCCCATCCGCCGGACAATTTGTTCGGCTGGTTCGGCACGAGCCGCCGGCGCGTCGAACGCATCTGCCTAAGCCGCGGCATCGAGTTGGATGAAATCGAGGGCGAAGAGGAATTGCGATCGGCGCTGAGCGCCGGCCGACCCGTGGCCATGATGGTCGAGCTGCCAGGCAGAGAAGTGCTCGGAATTGACATGCCGGCCGGGCACTGGATGGTGGCCTACGGCTTCGACGATCAGCAAATCTTCCTGAGCAACTATCACGCGCCCGCTATGCCGTGGGACGAGTTCCGCAAAGCCTGGAACGGCCTCGTGCCGCGGCTCATTTCGATGCGTAATCAGGGGCTGGTTGCCCGACCGACCGGTTGACGCCAAACATCACTTCTTGGGCAGCTCCTTGATCGCCGCTCGCACCTCATCCACCTTGAACCCACGTGGCCCCGGCGCCCCCTTGTATTTCAGTTTGCCGTCGGCGCCGATCAGGAACATGCGGTCCGGCCAGCCGGCGTAGGCTTTTTCGGTCTTGTCGTCGATCGTGTCGATGACGACCGGGATCGTGACCTTGAATTGCTTCGCAAAATCTTTCGCAACCTCAATGCGCTCCGCGTCCGTCTTCGGATCCTTGATTAAGATTTTTTCGTCCTCATTCTGTTTCACCTGCCAGCCGTCCGTCGGATGGGCTTCGCGGATGTAGACGACGACGAAGCGCACGTCGGACTTGTAGTCCTTGAAGAGTTGCTCGATCGCACCGATCGATTTGCGGAATGGCGGTCAGGTACAACTGCCGAAGATCAGCACGGTTGGCGTCTTGCCCGTTTCGATGAGAGCGACGTCTTTGCCGGTGGCGAGGTCCTTGAGCTGAAATGACGGCGCCGTGTCGCCGACGGCCAGCGTCCCCTCCCGCGGCCGCAACGGCTCCGCCCCGGCGACACCAATCGCGATCAAGGCGGTGAATGCGAGTCGCCACATGGAGGGACTCCGAGATCGCTGAGGCATCGAAATTGCGCTTTGAGTTATGGTACATCGCGAAGTGAATCAGCGGAAGCACATCCGCGCAACGATTTCGAATTCTTGAGAACGAACGCCGTTCGCCTCCGGAATTCGCTTGCGGGCCACGGTCACGACGTCGGCCCTGGGTGTTGGTCCGACAAGCTCACAGGCGGATTGGGCAATGACCTGTTGGTCGCCGGCTCGACCGACTTCGACGCGGACCTGGACTCTCTGAAAAACATCTGGAAAGAATGGACGTCGGGCGACCCGCAACGCATTCAGCATCTGATGGGTACGCCGGGCGGCGTCAATGGCACGACCATCTCGACGACGGCGACGGTGCATGACGACTCCGTCAAGGACACGCTCGCGGGCAAGAAGAAAGGCAACGGCTGGTTCATCGTCAATGCCCTCGACAAGAACGACGGCACGGGGCCGGGGGATGTGGTGACGACGCTGTGAACGCGGATGGTGTCCGGCCTTACCTGAGACCTGGCCGGACACCATCAGTGTTCAGCTGGTTTGATTCGCTCGGAACGCGCTGCATTTCTTCCACAATTCTCCGTATCCAGATTCGATTTGTCTTCCAGCTGCCGAATGTCGACGGCTTCCGGCACTGACCTTGCCAGTGGTTCCGTTGAAAATGTTTACGGAGCCGACCATGGCAGCGCGACCGAGTTGGGAAGGGCATCTAACGTTCAACCTCGTGTCGATCCCCATCAAGGCCTACTCCGCCGTCGGCGCGTCGAGCGGCAAGATCGGCTTCCACATGTTGCATGCCGGCTGCAACGAACGCATCCGTTACAAGAAGATCTGTCCCGTTCACGGCGAGGTCAGCAACGACGAGATCGTCTCCGGCTACGAGGTCGCCAAGGGACAATACGTGACGGTCAAGAAGGAAGAGCGGAGCGAACTCAAGGAGAAGGACGACAAGGCAATTGCCGTCGACACGTTCGTAACGCCCGACGCGATCGACCCTATCTACTTCAGTGGCCGAACCTATTATCTCGTGCCCAATGGCGCTGCCGCCCAGAAGCCCTATGCGGTCTTGATGGAGGCCATGCGCTCGCACAATCGCCTTGCGGTGGCACGCCTCGTGCTCTCTGGACATGGTCAAGTGGCGGTCGTCCGGCCGTTCGAGCGGCTCATGGGCATGACGTTGCTGACGTTGGAAGACCAGGTCAAGTCGCCGGCCCCGTTTGAGGGCGAGGTCGGCCATCCAACCGTGTCGGCCCAGGAACGCAAGTTGGCGGCCGACCTGTTGGAATCGGCGACCGATGAATTCGACCTGACGCGTTACAAGGATGACTACGCGGCCCGCCTGGCGAAGCTGGTGGAATCCAAGGCCAAGCGCAAGCTTGGCCGCGGCGGACCGACGGAGGCGGTTGGCGATCTCATGGAGGCGCTGAAGAAGAGCCTCGCGCAACAGGGAGCGGTTGGGCGGCGACGAACGCGGACGCGGACGGCCGTGCGTGCCGCGACGAAGAGGCGGCCGCGTACTAAGGCCGCGCGGAGGGTGCGGTCGTGACTCTGGCGACGTATCGCAAGAAACGTCACTTTCAAAAGACCCCGGAGCCAACCGGAGGCAAGGCGGCGGGCGGAGCGCTTCGATTTGTCATTCAGAAGCACGACGCCAGCCGCCTCCACTACGATTTCCGACTAGAACTCGACGGCACGCTCAAAAGCTGGGCCGTTCCGAAGGGCCCCTCGCTCAACCCGGCCGACAAGCGGCTGGCGATGATGGTGGAAGACCATCCGATCGACTACCGGACCTTCGAAGGCGTTATTCCCGCGGGGAACTATGGCGCTGGCACCGTGATCGTCTGGGATCACGGCACCTACGAAGCGGTCGGGGCGGCCGATCGCAAAGACGGTGAGCGAACGCTTCGCGATGGTCTCGCGGCGGGCCGCATCAGCTTTATTCTTCACGGCGAAAAACTGCAGGGCGAATTCACGTTGACGCGGCTGCGGCGTGGCGCGGAGAACGCGTGGCTGCTCATCAAGAAAAGGGACGAATTCGCCTCCGACAACGACGTGACGCGTGAGGGCCAATCGGTCATCACCGGCCGAACGCTCGCGGATGTTGAGAATGGATCAAAGGCGAAGCCCAAGCCCAAGAAGCCGCTTGCGGCGAAGCGGCGCGGCAAGGAGCGCATGCCGCACAAGATCAAACCGATGCTAGCGACGCTTGTCGATGCCCCCTTTGAACGACCCGGTTGGCTCTTCGAGGTGAAGTGGGACGGCTACCGTGCCATCGCGGAAGTGAGCCGCGATGGCGTTCAACTCTATTCGCGCAATCACAACCCCTTCGAAACTAAGTTCGCCCCCGTAGTCGCGGGCCTCGAGCAACTAGGCCACGAGGCCGTGCTCGACGGCGAGGTAGTCGTCGTTGAAGGTAAGGGCCGCTCGCAGTTCCAGCTCTTGCAGAATTATCAGAAGACCGGCAAGGGCGACCTCGTCTACGTCGTCTTCGATCTCTTATATCTCGACGGCAAGGACCTGCGGAGTGAGCCGCTCGTTCGCCGCAAGGGGCTACTGAAAAAGCTGTTCAAAAAGAGCATTCCCCGTGTTCGCTTTGGCGAGCACATTGAGGAAACCGGCGTCGCCTTCTTCAGCGCGGCAATGGAGCAGGGCCTCGAAGGCATCATCGGCAAGGACGGTCAAAGTCCTTACCGCGAAGGACTGCGGACGTCTTCGTGGGTGAAGATCAAGACGCGGCAGCGGCAGGAAGCAGTGATCGGCGGCTTCACGTCGCCGCGCGGCAGCCGCGTTGGTCTCGGGGCGCTCGTGCTCGGTGTCTACGACAACGATGAATTGATCTACATCGGCCATACGGGCGGTGGTCTCGATACGCGCGGCCTCGAAGACCTGACCGAACGGCTCAGCGAACTCGAAACGAAGACGTGCCCGTTCGCCAAGAAACCGAAGACGAATGCACATGTCCGCTGGGTCGAGCCGACCCTGGTGTGCGAGGTCGAGTTTCAGGAATGGACGGAGGACGGCCGTATGCGTCAGCCAGTTTTCCTCGGCCTGCGCGAGGACAAGAAAGCCAAGCAGGTTCGCCGCGAAATGTCCGCCCAGGAACCCGCGAACGCCAAGGCCACGCAAAAACAAGGGGCCAAGCCGCAAACGAAAGGGTCGGACCCTCCGCTCACCAATCTCGACAAGATCTACTGGCCCGACGACGGCTTTACCAAGGGCGACCTGATTGCCTATTACCGCGAGATTGCCCCGATCATTCTTCCGTACCTGCGTGATCGGCCGATGTCGCTGCATCGCCATCCCGACGGGATCGACGGCGAGAGCTTCTTTCAGAAGGACGTCGGTCGCCGTCCTCCGCCAGACTGGGTGCGCACGGTGCCGATCTCATCGGAAAGCCGGGCCGGGAAGATCACCTACCTCGTTTGTGACGACGAGCCGACGCTGCTCTATCTCGCCAACCTCGGCTGCATCGAGTTGAACCCGTGGAATTCACGGGTCGGCAGCCTCGACAAGCCGGACTTCCTCATCATCGATCTCGATCCGGAAGCGATCCCGTTTAGCAAAGTGATCGCGGCCGCGGTGCAGGTGCGCAAGGTGCTTGAGGATGCGGAAGCCGAGTGCCTCGTCAAGACATCCGGCAAGCGCGGCCTGCACATCTGCGTGCCGCTCGGCGCGAAGTACGATTACGAGACGGCCCGGCAATTCGCCGAAGTCGTGGCCAACGTTGTCCATCCCCTGTTGCCCAAGACCACGAGCCTGGAACGCCGGCCGGTGAATCGGCAGCGCCGCGTCTATCTCGACTACCTGCAAAACAGTCGCGGGCAGACGCTGGCGGCACCATACTCCCTTCGGCCAGCGCCGGGGGCGCCGGTTTCGACACCGCTGCAATGGCGTGAAGTGCGGCAAGGACTCGACCCGACGAAATTCAACATCCGCACGATGGCGAAACGCATCGACAAGGTCGGCGACTTGTGGAAGCCGATTTTGGGGAAGGGTGTTGACTTGATGGCGTGTTTAGGACGACTCGAACGCCGTTAGAGATACTCCACTTGATTTGACATTTCTTCCGGGTCGAGTGCTTCCCAGATGAGTCGGACGCCACGAATCACATCTCCGATCGACCGCGATCCCGCCACGAAGAAGGCAATGCCAGGATAATCGCGCCCCATGGGGTGAATGCGCAGAAAGTCGGTGTCCTGCGTGATCATCACACGATGTTCGCGAGTAATGTAATCGAGTTGCTCGTCGTCCGACGCGCTGAGCAGGCCCGCTTCGGATGATCGAGTCACATCGATTCCAAGCGAACGCAGGCCGGCCGCAATTCGCGGGTCGACGTTCTCATCGAGGTGGAACCGAATCGTCCGGGGCATGACCTTCACGAAGTTTGCGTTGCATGGGCGACTCACCAGTCTTGGCTCGGAGTTGAGCGACAAACTCCTCGTCGGACACGATGTCGGCGTCGATATCGGTGCGGTTCGCGTGATAGTAGGCCAGTGCCGCGTGGACTTGAGCGAGGGTAATCGTCGGATAGGTTGCGACAATCTCCTCGGGAGACTGGCCGAGCCGTTCATGCCAGATCGCGACGTCTTGCACTTTGATCCGGTGCCCGGCAATGTGCGGTTTGCCCCCACAGTGGCCCGTCTTGATTTCAATCAGCCGGTCGAGACCAGCTACGGTAGACGGTCGAATCGGCAGCGCGGCAGTGCTCATGTTGTGATCTTAACAGCCGGAGAATTCGCGGTACGAACAGTTTGAGACAGAATCATTTTTGCAAATTCACAGAATTTGGGAAGAAAGTTCGATCGGATCGCGTCGTATTACTGGTGTGGCAGGGCATCGAGCGTCCACGAAAAGAATTTTGAAATTCCCCCGAACCTTTGGTTCGCCACTCACGTCCGAGTGGGTACGCCCGGCCGGAGTTCACCTCCGGACGGGGATTTTTTGCCGAAAATGGTTCACAAAACCACCCGGCATGCGTTACAAGACAGGTACTCGTCTGCGATCAATGTGATCGCAGCGAATCCTGAGTAAACCCCTAACCTTGGTTTTGTTACGAGGCATAACAGTCCCAAAGTGAACGGAAACTAGACCTTGCACCGGACCGACTCTCGGTCCTGCATCCATGCCGGAGGTATCCAATGGCTTCGAAGAATCTCAACCTCGTGCTCGTGAACCTTTGCTCGCCGAAGTCGGCGAAGCTGGTCCGTGATGCCGTGGCCGGGAATCGGGGTCATTGGATGCCAATGGCCCTGTCCCAAGGGCAACCGATGTTGCCCGGGTTCGCGACGTTCGACCAGACCCCGGCGGAACCACTCTGTGCCTTTCCGGCATATGTGTGGTCCGCCAAACGGGTCGGTCGACCCGCCGCGAGCCTCCCTGGCATCCCCGTCCGTCCGCATGGTTCGCGCAAGCTAGCCATACGGGCCACGAGTAGCCGGGTCGGCTCAACAGCCGGCCGGATTACCGTGAGCGACCGGGGCTTATCCACCTGGTGTGAGCGGCATCACTCAACGAGCGGTCACGATTACCCATCGCAAGACCGCCGCGATGACCGACAGAGCACCAGATTCGGATCAGCCCGGATCACGAACCGCGGAAAGTGAGGCGTCACGGGTCTTAGCCATCCTTGTGTTTTCGAAGGCAACGACGAAAACCTCCACCCTGTGCGGGGGATGTGTTGAAGACCGGTGAATTGCTTCGAGCCAGGGAACTCTCAAGTTCCCGCGTAAGCCACGAGCGGGTGTAACCCCGAACGAATCTGAATGTTCAGCGCGCCTTCGCGCGTGCAGCTCATTCGGAACGATTACGGGCCCCCGCTCCCTGGATTAACCGTCGCCGTCCTGCACTTGCTTGCGCGCTACGCCGCAAGCGGGTTGCACGGCGGAGGCAAGGATCCCACCCCCGAGCAGATCCCGGGGTGTGGTCGATCGTGCCCCGCCGGGACGGCGCCGGTCAGCGAGACTCGGATCGCGACAGGAGGGTGCCATGAGCTGGGAAGAAGTCACCGTCTTGGTCGAGCGGGCTCAGGCCGGCGACCGGGGCGCGTATGGGGAACTGGTTCGCCGGTTCCAGGGGTCCGTCTATGCGATGGCGCTGACCCGCGTTCACGATCCGCTCGAGGCCCAGGAGCTGGCCCAGGAAGTGTTCGTCCACGGCATGCGCAAGCTGCCGCAGCTCCGGGACCCGCGGTGCTTCGCCGGCTGGTTGCGGCGGATCACGGCGCGGATGGCGATCAACCGCATGACGCGGCGCGGGCCGGTCAGCGGCGCCGAGCCGGATTTGCTCGACAACGTCGAGGGACGGGTCCGCGGTCCGGTTGAGGAAATCGAGCGCAGCGAAGCCAAGGCCGAACTGCATGAGGGCCTCAAGCGGTTGAAGGACCTGGATCGGGCGACGCTGGAAGCGTTCTATCTGCGTGGGCGGAGCCTGAAGCAGATGAGCCGAGAGTTCGAGACGCCGGTCGGCACGATCAAGCGCCGGCTGCACGTGGCCCGGCTGCGGCTGAAGGCGGTCCTGGAGGGCAACACGCCGCACGGAATCGACGAGCCGGCAGTCCACATGGACAGCGAGATGATGACGGCGGTGTAAAGCAGTAACGCAAGAGGGGCCCGAAAGGGCCCCTCTCTTTTTTGCTACTCAACCGCGAAACTTAGTTATCCTTCTTCGCCCCCGCCATCTCGGCCAGGAACTGAATCGCCTTACCCTGGGCAGCGAGCTTGATCTTCAGCGTGTCGCCGCCGTCGATGGAGAACTTGAGCATGTCGGCCTTGGCGCCGGTGCCCTTGCCAAAAATCTTGTCGGCGGCCTTCTTGGCGGCCTCCAATTCTTTCGCGTTGTTTTCACCCATCAGCGGAACGATGCGGGCCAGATTCACCTGAGCGTGCAACACGCCGACGTCGGCGGGCTTACTGGCGATCGCCTTGTTCAACGCCTTCTTCGCGTCCGGACCCATGGCGATGACGAGCAAGTCGTCGCGGAACGACAGGTAGATATCGCTCTTGCCGAAGACCTTCTGGCCGTTCTCGTCGAGCTGGTCGCCCACCTTGACGATGTGCAGCATTGAACCACCCGCGAGTTTCTCGGCGTCGAGCTGGATCAAGCCGCTGACTTCCGGCGGCAACTCGTTCTTCACGAGAGTCTTGATCGCCTCTTCCACCTTCTTGCCGTCGACAAGCTTCAGGCCGGCGATGCCCGTGTATTTGTCGTTCTTGTCCGGCCCCATGAGCGAAACGCCAACGTCGATCTCACCGGCCTTCACGGTCGGCAGGAGCGCTTTGATCAGCGGCTCGGCCTTGGTCAGAATCTCGCCCGGCACATTGACCTGCTTCAGCAACTCGGCCTTGGCATCATCGACGACGGCCGGGAAGAGTTTTTTCAAATTGCCTGGGAGGCCGGCGCTCAGGGTCAAGCTGAAGGCGGTGTCCGGCGAGGCGATGGCGCCGCCAACCACGCTCTTGTTGTCGCGGATCGACTTGATGTCCTTGGCCAGCTTCGAGCCCTTGACGCCGCTCATCTCGATTTCAACGGCAACCTCCTGAGCTTTCGGATCGACATTCAAGTGCAGCGAGGCTTCCTCGCCGCTTTCCAGCAGTTCCTTGATGTTCGCGGTCAATTCGTCGATCGTCTTTTCCTTGAACTCCTTCATCGCCTTCGTTTCGTTCGGAATCGGCTGGTCCTTGCCGGCCGCGAGTTGGGTCTCTATCGCCGCGATCGCCAGGTTCTTCATGTCCTTGGGCATGCGGTCGATCCGCACCGTCGCGCTCACCAGATGTTCGTCCTTGCCGCCGAGCACGTCGGCCGGCTTCACGAGCGTTTTCGTGTCGATGTTGGCGGCGTCCTGAAGCGTGACGTACGCGTACTTGTTGGCGAAGCGGAAGTAGATTGGGAAAGGCGATTGTTCCGGCTGCGTCGAGTAGACGCCATCCTTCTCCTTCGTGACCTTCAATTTGGCTGTGTTTTCCAAAGTATCGAGGACGGCCTGTTCATCGGCCACGGGAATTAGCACCACGACCGGCGGCGTCGGCCCGAGTTCTTCGCCGAAGGTCACATACATGCCGATCGGCTGTGTGACGTCGATGCCGCCTAGGCCCTTCTTATCGTCGATTAGATCCTTTACAGTCCTGATCCCTTGCTTGAACTGCTCGGCCGTATCATCCGGCAACAACGTCGCGATGTACTCGGCGGACTTGAACAGGTTGTTGACCGATTGAACCTTGACAAGAACGGCCGGGCCGCCCTTGGTGCTTTCGGTTTTCAGCGGGGCGGCATACGCGGCTGGGGTCGCCAGTGCGACGGCCAGGATAGCGAACCGATAAAGTCGAGAGAGCATGAAACCTCCTGGGATGAACTGGCGGGGCGAGGGGTATACCCACGCGGTCCGTGCCGGGTGTCAACGGTAGGAAGTTTATGCCAAGCCGATGAATGTGGAAACGTCAGTCGCGGCGCATGAAAATGGCCGTCCGGAGGACGGCCATTTGGACCCGGCGAGACTTCGGGCCTAGTTCTTTGCGGCCGGCTTCTTAGCCTCGGGCTTCTTGCCTTCCGGAGGGGCCAGTCCTTCCAAGGCGCTGATCGCCGACTTGATCGCCTTGGATGCCTCATCGACCTTGCGTGCCGCGATCTGGCCCTCGGCATCCTTGATGTCCTTGAGGATTCCCTCAAGCGTCGTTGCCTTGGCCTTGTCGCCGCCTTGCTTTTCCGGTTGTTTGGCCGATTGCGCCTGATTTTTCACGATCGTCTCGGCCGCATGCACCGCTTCGCTTGCCGGCGTGAACTTCTTGTCGTCGAGGCTCTTCTGGGCCGCCTGCAAGTCCTTGATGGCGGTCGGGATCGGTCCCGAGGCCGCGCTCGTGTTCTTGTTGTTCTTCCCTTGTTTCGTTTTGACGTTCGGAAACGCGTTCGCGCCCGCCACAAAAATCGCGAGCATGGCACACGCGGTGATCAGTCGCAAGCTCATCGTGGAACGGCACATAGGAGAAACTCGCTTCGATTGGATGCAATGATCCGGAGGGTGGCCGTAGATATTGGAACGCTTGGCCGATGAAAAAGTTCCGCAAACGGTCGGACGGGCGAATCGTTCAAGTTTTGGCGCAAGCCGGCCGACGTACATCGTCCAAATGGCAGAAGTGATTTTGGCGAGTTGAGTTCGACCGCTTCCAATCGGGCACCAACGCTTCCCCAAGCGTTTCAGGGTCGTCCAGGGCGTTCCTGGGCGGCCCTGTTTTTTCCCTCGCTTACGCTTCGGGTTGGTGCACTAACTCTCCTATTTCACCGGCTCCACCGCGAACGTAAACGGGTCCGCGATCACGGTGCCTTCGCGTGGCAGAATGGCTCGTCCGTTGTGCTTGTTCCCCTCGATCCGGAACTCGCCGTCCCATTTCACAAGCAGCTGATCCTTTTGACGGATGATATAGACAGGCTTTTCTAGTTCGGGAATCTGCACGTGTGTCTTCGAACCACCGCCCAACACCAGCATGTCGGCCATCAGTAACACGCCGTCGACGGCCATCGGCAGGCGGCGGCCTCCCGAAAGCTGCAAACGAGCCGACAGGCCGCCGGGGACGGGCAAATCGAAGGTCATTTGGCAGCTGCTGCCCAGCGTGATGCGGTCGCCGGATTGCAATACGGCCTTCTCGGCGGGGGAATTGTTGAGCGAAACCGCCTTCGACGCTTCGAGCAAGTAGCATTCGGCATCACGCGTGAGCGCCGCGTGGATGCGCGAGACATCGGCGAAGAGAGGCACGTCGACGGGGCCTTCGCCGGTCGCTTGACCGATCGAAACGCGATTGGCGAGGCAGACGAGATACGCTCCGACGCCGTCGATCCACAGGAAAAAGCGCTTTGGCGGCGGTATCGGCAAGTCGGGAGGCGGCGACGGCGCTCGCGACAAGGACACCGTCTCGGAAAGCGACGGTGTCGGCCTAACCGCTTCCGGCTGCAACACTTGCCAGGCCCGATTGCGTGCTTGCTGCGCTTCGCGATGTCGCGGGGCGGCCGACATGACCTCGTCCGCACAACGAAGCATCTCTTTCCAATCCGAGCCGGCGGCCGCCTCTTGCAAAAGCGGCCATGCACGCCGAAAGCGATCCTCGCGGATGTTGAGCTGCTCCTCGTAGCGATCGAGGCCAGCGGTCCGGGTGCCGAGCGCCGTGCGGACGCGTGCTAACAGTGGCCGCGTCTGGTCGAATTCACCGCGGTCCGCGTGGTCGAGGGCCGACTGCCAGTCGCGGGCACAATCGGCGAGCGGCGCCAGGGCGGGCGACTCGGCGGGGCGTTCACGCAAGCGCGTGATGGCTTCCAGTGCTTGCAAGGGTTTGCCGGCTTCGAGCATGGCCCGCACCTCGGCGAGGGCCAGCTTCACCAGCACGTCGCGGAGACGGCTCACACCGGCATCGGTCGGAGCGGCCAGGGCGGACACGCGCGTCAAATCCTTCCACGCGGCTTCGACATCGTCGTTTCGCAGTGCTTTCTCGGCCCGCTCGACGTAGCCGCGAATGACGTCGCCGCGCAAGGCCCAGACGCGGGTGGCCCCGGACGACACCAGGCCGTCGAAGAGGCGGTGCGCCTCCTCGGGCCGGCCATTCTTGAGGGCCTCCCGCGCCTGATACTTGACCATCCACGCCGGTTCACGCATGGGAATTCCGTCGATGAGCCGCAAACGGCCTCACTCCTTCATTCAACCGCATGCCGAGAAAAACACAAGGCGGCCGGCGGAAAGACGTTTGTCATTCCCCCGACCGCCCTTGATCGTATCAGACTTCTCGTCCCTTACTTCGTGCGGACCGTTTCCGTCCCCTTGGTGTCGAGCTCGGCCATAATCTCGTCGACCGTCTTGTTCTCGACCGTCGCCTTATCGTACTGCTTGGCCAGGTTCAACTTCTCACGCTGAACCTCGATCCGCTTCCGCAAGCCGTTGAGCCGTTCCTTCACGTCGGCCATCTTGCTGCCGTCGTTCTGGTACTTGCTCTGGACCTGCTCGATCTTGGCCAACTTGACGTCGGCTTCGAGTTCCGTCACGGCCGCTTCCAACTCGGCCTTCTGGGTCACGAGCGCTTGCAGATGCTGCTCGGCCAAATCGCGCGTCTTCTCGCGGACGGCCTGCATCGTCTCCAAGGCCTTCACTTCCTTCTCGATGTTCTTCTGGGCGTTGACCTGGGCCTGGAGCATTTCCTTGGCGCGATCGTAAGGAATCTCGCGGCCATCGAACTTGATCTTGCTGCTGTTGCCAGCTTCTTTCAGGACGCGGGCGCGGGCTTCGACGGCGGAGCGATTGGTTTCGGCTTGGGCGCGCTTCTCTTCGACCTTGCCCTTCAGGCTCTTGGCTTCCCAACGCTCCTCGGCGACGGACCCGCGGGCCTTGTCGATTTCCTTGTCCAACGAGGCGACCTCTTCCTTGATCTGACGGATTTCTTCTTCCGGCGGGATCTTGGATTCGAGGTATTTGTCGGCCTTGTTGAACTGATGGCAGAGGTAGCTGCCGACGTGGGTTTGGGTGAGCACGGCGGCGGTGAGCAGCCCGGCCGCGCCGACGATGGCGACTTTCTTGAACATGTACTTCCTCCGGCGGGGGGTTTGTCTCGACGCGGCCGTTAACTCGCGGCCTGCGGTCAACAAAGGGGTTTTCGCACCGCCGCGGTCCATATTTAGAATTGGGACCGAGTTGGCATGAAATTTTTTCACCATCCATTCGCCGCTTGCGGCGTAGCGCCCCCGTGGAGTTCCCAATGCCCCGCGCCGAAATTGACGACACCTACGCCGAAGCCTTTCGCAGCCTCTACGCCGAAGTGCTTATCACGGCACGAGATCGGCGCTGGCTCGACGAGGCGGTCCGGGCCGCGACGGGCAACGCGTCGTCGACGATCCTGTGCGATTGCGAGGCCGGGCTCGACCGCTACGTCGGCCCCGGCGGCGACGAATCTTTTTCGACTCCGGACGGCCGGCCGGGGGCGATTCTCCAATTTCATCTGCCACGCTTCCGCAAGGATCGCGTCGAAGCGCTCGAGCGGGCGATGCTCGTGCGCGTCAGCCAGAACGTCATGACCTGTCCGACGTGCGCGTCGTTCAACGTGCTCTCCGATAGCGAGACGTTCTTCAAGATGGGCCGCAAGGTGGCGTTCTTCGGCGACGGCCATCAATTCCGTGCCGAGCGCTTCGGCCGCAAAGGCTGGGTGGTGCCGATCCTGTCCGGCGAGTTTTTCATCGAGCGCCGCGTCGGCTATCGCGACGGCTTGATGGGCGGCAACCTCTGGTTCTTTGGCGCCACGCCCGATGGCGCTCTTGAAGCCGCCGATCGCGCGGCGAAGGCTGCGTCGAACGTCGCCGGCGTCTGCTTGCCGTTCCCCGGCGGCGTGGCGTCGAGCGGATCGAAGGCCGGCAGCCGTTATTCGTTCACGATCGCCAGCACCTACGCCGAATATTGCCCGACGTTGCGCGACAAGCTCGGCGACAAGACGCGCTTGCCGGCGGGCGTCACGTCCGTGCAAGAGATCATCATCAATGGCCGCGACCTGCCGACGATCGTAAAGGCGACGCAAGCCGCGATCGCGGCATCGGTCGAGACGCCCGGATTATTGAAGATTTCCGCGGGCAATTATGGCGGCAAGCTTGGCAAGAGCTTCGTCTATTTGCACCCGGAGAAGCAACCCGCGTGATTGCCGCTTGCGGCGTAGCGCGTGTGCGCTACGCCGCAAGCGGCTAATGGCGCGAACCACTTCAAACAACTTCTTGTCTCAACCCGTATCGTCCGTTTCCACGGGTTAGGAGTGCTGGCTCGGTCGCCGGACGCACAGGAGGTCTTTCATCATGAAGCGCATCGCTTTTCTGTTCGTGTGCGTCTTTGCCGCTCTGGCGTTCGGTTACGTGAAGTTTCCGGACGAGTTCAACCAGGGCGTCGAGTGGACGACGAAGTCCGGCCAGTGGGCGTGGGAAGGCATCAAGGCCAACCCGCTGCCGGTCGGTTTCGCCGTCGGCACGTTCTTGCTGACGGTCGTCTACCAGAAGGCCAAGGGCAAGTCGCTGCGTGAGTCGGTCGAGGCGGCTGCGACGCGCGTGACGGTCGTCAACGTGCCGGCCAAGGACGCCGACGCCGACAACCGGGTCGTGCAGCGGGCCAAGGCACGAGCAACGCGAGCGCAGCTCCTGGCCGACCAGATCGGTCTGCAGAACCGGCAGCGCAAGTTGCCGGAAGAAGTGCTCAAGGCCGAGAAGGACGCGTGCTACAGCGAGCAGGCCCTGGCGGACGCCGAGCGCAAGCTGGCCGAGAAGCAGAAGAACCACGACGAAGCCGTCACCAAGCTCGAAGCTCTTCGCAAGGAGAAGGCAATGAGCATGGCGGAACTGGCGGAAATCGAGGTCGAACTGACGAAGCTGGCTGAGCTGGTGTAAAGTGAACGGGGCCAACCACGAGGTTGGCCCCGCTCACTTTAGTCAGGCAATTTCTTGAAGATCGCTTCGAATCGATCGGCCACTTGCTTGAAGACTTCCAAGATCGCCGGATCGAATTGTCCGGGCGCGTTATGCGTGATGATTTGCACCGCAGCCATGTGCGGCAGGGCGGGCTTATAGAGCCGTCGACAGCGGAGGGCGTCGTACACGTCGGCGACGGCCACGAGGCGCGCCGCCAGAGGAATCGCATCACCCGTCAGTCGATCCGGGTAACCCGTGCCATCGTGCCGCTCGTGATGGTGACGGGCGACATCGCCGGCCATGTGTAGGAAAGCCTGCCCGAGGCCGGTCGCACAGGTCACCTGACTGAGGGCTTCGGCCGCGATGACCGTGTGGGTCTCCATGATGATCCGCTCTTCCGTGGAGAGCGGGCCCACCTTTAACAGCACATGATCAGGCATGGCGATTCGGCCGATGTCGTGCAGGGGCGCACAGCATTCGAGGAGATCGATGAACGCGCAATCGATGGCGTCGGCGAAGTTCGGATGACCGGCCGCTGCCTCGGCCAGCGTGCGACAGTATTGTTGCATCCGGACCGGGTGCCCGGTACCGCGACCCTCGCGTTGCTCGATCATTCGCGCCAGCGCCAGCACCAGCGCGTTGCGGACGGACTCGGCATCGGCGGCTTGATTGCGCAAGTCGCGTTCCAGGTCCTGATTGTCCGTCGCCAATTGACGATTAAGTAGCGCCGCCTGGTCCTGCGCTACCTTGAGGCGCAACAGATTCTGCACGCGGGCCACGAGTTGCGTAATGCTAAATGGCTTGGTCAGGAAGTCGTCGGCCCCGCGCTGCATCATGTCGCTCATCTCCTCCGGCGTCGTATGACCGGAGAACATGAGCACCTTCAAATTCGGGTCCTTGCCCATCTGCCGAAGGTGATTGAGCACTTCGACGCCGTTCATGTCCGGCATCGCCACGTCGAGCAGCACGAGGTCGAATCCCCCGGAACCGGCCAGGGCCAGGCCGCGCGTTCCGTTCGCGGCGGCTTCGACGACCACGCCCTCCGCCTCCAGCAATTGCCGACACAACTCGCGCACCGAGCTTTCGTCGTCCACGACCAATACGCGGAACTGACCGGAGGGGAGCCCGGCCTCAGGCAATTGGCAAACCCCCGGCAGCGCTTCCGGATTTTCAAACACGTCCGCGACCGGCAAGGCGCTAAAGCGCTGATAATCCCCGGTGCCCGTCCGCACGAACGGCAGCAGCGCCTGCATCGTCGCGGAGGGATCGGCATAACGATCCTCTGGGTTAACCGCCATCATCTTGGCGACGACGGCGTCGAGTTCGGCGGGCAACCGAGCGTCAATCTCGCGCATGGACGGCACCGGCGAATTGAGCCGGCGCGTCAGGGCTTCGACGGGGTTGCCGTGAAAGGGAAACGGCACTTGCCCGGTCAGGCACCAGTACAGTACCCCCCCGAGGCCGAAGATGTCGGCACGAATGTCGACGGTGCTGGCATCGCGTGCCTGCTCGGGCGCCATGTAGTCGATCGTGCCAAGAATCGTCCCTGGCACGGTCATGCGGTGGCCAAAGTGCCGCGTCAATCCGAAATCGAGCAGCTTGGCCTGATCTTCGCCGGTCAACATGATGTTCGACGGCTTGATGTCGCGATGGACGAGGCCGTATTTGTGTGTTTCACTGAGTGCGCTGGCGACCTGATAGGCAATCGCGCACGCTCGCTCCGGGCTCATGGGGCCATGTTCGAGGACAACCTGTTCGAGATCGTGACCGGAGACATATTCCATGACGAGATAGCGGAGGATCGTGCCGTCCTCCTCGTGAATCATGCGGCCGGCATCGGTCGCTGCGACGATGTTCGGGTGGCGCAACCGGGCCACGATGCGCATTTCCGAAAAGAAACGCGACTCGAGGGCGGAATCTTCCTTGGTAGACGGCGGCAGGACTTTGACGGCCACATGGTGGCGCAGGTCCGAATGCTCGGCCTTGAAAACCACGGCCATGCCGCCGGCGCCGAGGCGCTCGAGAATACGATAACTGCCCAACAGCAGGCCAAAGGTCGTGCCGGCCTGGATTCGCGCCGCCTGGTATTCCGTCAAGAGCCCATGCGACACCAGTTGATCGAGCGCCTTCGAGTCTTCCTTGCATTCCACAATTCGCCGTTGGACGCGCTGAGGCAAGGCTTCCCAATCCTCGGCGAGCAAGAACGATTGCTTCAGGAGATTGTCGATGAGTCGCTTGCACGGCGACTCCATCAATGTTCCCCCGTGCGTCGAGAGAATGATGGTGTTGCTGAGGTCCGAGAGATCGTGCTTCATCATGAACGAAACCCAGGGCGCGGGGACGGGCAGTTGGCGAGGCGGGCCATTCAATGGTCACGCCTAAAGATTGGCTGATTTTTTGATGTCGCGGGCCAAACGCTGAAACAAACCTGTCTGGAATTCAGGCCACATGTGAGGGGACGGCAAAACTTTGAACCGATTTTGATCAAGGACGAGATTTGAGGTCTTCCGCTGAACCGTGGCGAACCAAAAAGGCATTCCGGGGCGTCCCTGTTCGCAACCCAAGGCGTCCCACACAATTGAAGAGTGGAGCAAACCGCCCGCCGCCCGTCGCCCACCGACAGGACCTCATGCCGCACTACACGCCGCGCGCCATTGAACCCAAGTGGCAACAATTCTGGGAATCGAAGAAGACCTTCCGCTGCCCCGATCCCGGCGACCCCACCGTCGCCGGCAAGCCGAAGGCTTACGTCCTCGACATGTTCCCCTATCCGAGCGGGTCCGGCCTGCACGTCGGACATCCCGAAGGCTATACGGCCACAGACATCCTCTGCCGCTTCCGCCGGATGAACGGCTTTCACGTCCTGCACCCGATGGGCTGGGACGCCTTCGGCCTTCCCGCGGAACAACATGCGATCGCTACCGGCGAGCATCCGCGGGTCAACACGCTCACGAACATCAACAACTTCCGCCGGCAGATCAAGTCACTCGGCTTCAGCTACGACTGGGATCGCGAAGTCGACACCACCGACCCCGATTATGTGAAGTGGACGCAGTGGATCTTTCTGCAACTCTTCGACACGTGGTACGACGTCGAAACGAACAAGGGCCGGCCGATCAGCGAACTGCCGATCCCGCACAACGTCCAGTTGATGGGCCCGGACGCGATCCAGATGTTTCAGGACGAACGTCGGCTCGCCTATCAGGCCGAAGTGCCGGTCAACTGGTGCCCGGAGTTGGGCACGGTGCTCGCCAACGAAGAGGTCATTGACGGGAAATCCGAACGCGGCGGCCACCCGGTCGAGCGCCGGCCTCTGCGTCAATGGATGCTGCGCATCACCGCCTATGCCGAACGCCTGTTGAGCGACCTTGAGCCGCTCGATTGGACCGAAGCAATCAAGGCGATGCAGCGGAATTGGATTGGGAAGAGTGTGGGTGCGGAGGTGGATTTTGCGGTGGCCGCTACGCCGCAAGCGGCGATTCGGGTTTTCACCACGCGGCCGGATACGCTCTACGGCGCGACCTACATGGTCCTATCGCCGGAGCACTCGCTCGTAAACCAAATCACGACGCCCGACCAGGCGGCGGCCGTGAAGACCTATCAAGAACAAGCCGCGCGCAAGAGTGACTTCGACCGCACCGAGGTCGCCAAGACCAAGACTGGCGTGTTCCTGGGCGCATACGCCATAAACCCTGTGAACAACGAACGCATTCCCATCTGGATCGCCGACTACGTGCTCGCGACCTACGGTACGGGCGCGATCATGGCGGTCCCCGGCCACGACGAGCGCGACTTCGCGTTTGCCAAGCAATTCGGCCTGCCGATCGTGACCGTGGTCACGCCGAATGGCGAGTGGTTGAAGAAGACCAAGTCCACCGTCGACAACTTGCGTGAGGCCTACGTCGACGACGGCGTCGCCATGAACTCCGGCAGCTTGAATGGACTCGCCACGGAAGCGGCGAAAGCCAAAATCATCGGCGAACTGGAAGCGCGCGGCATCGGCACCAAGCGCATCAACTACAAACTCCGCGACTGGCTCTTCAGCCGGCAGCGCTACTGGGGCGAGCCGTTCCCGATCCTCCACGAAGTCGACGAAGCCGGCCAGCGCACCGGCGTGATGCGGCCGCTCACCACAAACGACTTACCGCTGCGTCTGCCGGAATTGGAAGACTTCAAACCCACCGGCAGCCCGGAAAGCCCGCTCGTCAAGGCGACCGATTGGGTGAACGTGACGCTCGACGGCAAGAAGTATCGCCGCGAAACCAACACAATGCCGCAATGGGCCGGTTCGTGCTGGTATTACCTCCGTTATCTCGATCCCAAGAACGCGAACGCCTTCTGCGCCCGCGACAAGGCCGACTACTGGCTGCCCGTCGACCTCTACGTTGGCGGCGCCGAGCACGCGGTGCTGCACCTGCTCTACTCCCGCTTCTGGCACAAGGTGCTCTTCGACCGCGGCCACGTGCCGAGCCCCGAGCCTTTTCAGCGGCTCGTGAACCAGGGCATGATCCTCGGCGAGAACAACGAAAAAATGTCGAAGTCGCGCGGCAACGTTATCAACCCCGATGATGTGGTGCGCGACTACGGGGCCGATAGCCTGCGCCTCTACGAGATGTTCATGGGCCCGTTGGAGGCAATGAAGCCATGGAACATGCGCGGCGTCGAAGGCGTCTCGCGCTTCCTGAGCCGAGTCTGGCGCCTCATCGTCGATGAAGCCGCTGAAACGCCGGCGCGAAACGTAAACGTTCGGGAAGTGGAACCCGACGCCGAGACGGTGAAACTCCTGCACAAAACAATCCGGAAAGTGACCGACGACACCGAGGGCCTCCGCTGCAACACCGCCATCGCGGCGATGATGGAGTTCACTAACCACCTCACCGCGAAGGTTGAATTGCGGCCGGTGAAGGTGCTCGAGCCCTTCGTGCTGCTGCTCGCCCCGTATGCTCCGCATGTCGCCGAGGAACTGTGGCAAGTGCTCGGCCACACGACGACACTTGCCTGCGAACCGTGGCCGCAGTTTGACCCGGCCTTGGTGCTCGACGACGAGGTTGAAATCCCCATTCAGATCAATGGCAAGGTGAAAGCGAAGGTGCTCGTGCCCGCCGATGCCGACGCGGCGACACTGGAGAAACTCGCGGTTGCTGACCCGAAGGTTCAGGATTTGATCGCGGGCAAGACCGTCCGCAAGGTCATCGCCAAGCCGAAGCAGATGGTCAGCATCGTCATCGGCTAAGAATTGAAACCACGAAAATTACGAAAGGCACGAAAAAAGACCATTCAGAAGACGATTCATGCTTGAATGCTCTTCTGACTTGTATTCTGCTTTCGTGTGTTTCGTGTCTTTCGTGGTTTCAAGGTGTTGCCATGGCCGAAATCCTTTTCAAGGACGAGAGCTATCGGATCATGGGAGCTTGCTTTGAGGTCTACAAGGAAAAGGGGTGCGGGTTCGTCGAGCCGGTTTACCAGGAATGTTTGGCGATCGAATTTCAAATCCAAGGCATCCCGTTCAGTTCGCAAGTTGCGTTAGGCCGTTCGTACAAGGGTCGCCGCCTCGAACAGACTTATAAGCCGGACTTCATTGTGTTCGATCAGATCATCGTTGAACTCAAAGCCGTCTCTGGACTCGACGATGTCTTTCGCGCCCAAGTCCACAATTACTTGAAAGCAACCGGACTTCGCCACGGCTTGCTGGTCGACTTCGGTCGCCATCCAAAACTTGAGTACGAGCGGATTGTCCGGTAAGACAAACTTCACCCCATCTGGTCGGGTTTGATTGGTTTTCCATTTTCGTGCTTTTCGTGTCTTTCGTGGTTTCCTCATCTGGAGCCTCTCCATGAATCGCCGCGACTTTCTATCGTCGTCCGCTCTCACCGGCCTCGCTACGGCCGGCATCTATGCTGCCGATCCGCCGAGCAAGCCGCTCCGTGTCGGGCTCATCGGCTGCGGCTGGTATGGCAAGTGTTCGCTCTTCCGCTTGTTGCAAGTGGCTAACGTCGAGGTCGTCGCTCTGTGTGACGTCGACAAGAAGATGCTTGCCGAGGCCGTGCAGATGATCGGCGAGCGCACCGGCGGCAAAGCCAAGCCGAAGACGTTTGCCGACTACCGCGAGATGCTCAAGAACGAGCAGTTCGACATTGTCCAGGTCGAGACGCCCGACCACTGGCATGCGCTGCCGATGATCGCCGCCGTCGAGGCCGGGGCCGATGTCTGGGTGCAGAAGCCGATCAGCGTCGACGTGGTCGAAGGCCAAGCGATGGTCGCCGCCGCTCGCAAGCACAAGAAGATCGTGCAGGTCGTGACCCAGCGGCGCAGCACGCCGCATCTGGCCGAAGCGAAGGACCGCGTCATCAAGGAAGGCAAGCTCGGAAAGATTGGCCTCGTCGAGATCTGCTGCTACTACCACATGCGCTCGAACGATAGCCCGCCCGTGAAGAAGGTGCCCGAGTTCTTCGACTACGAGATGTGGACCGGCCCCGCCCCCCTGCGGCCGTACGACGCGCCGCCGTACAAGGACCTCGGCAACGCACCGCTGCCGCATCGCCGTTGGTGGCGAGCCTTCAACGAATACGGCAACGGCATCGTCGGCGACATGTGCATCCACATGCTCGACATGGTGCGCTGGATGCTCGACCTCGGCTGGCCCAAGCGCATTAGCTCGACCGGCGGCATCCTCGTGCAGACCGAAGCGACGTCAAATATCTCGGACACGCAGCAAGCGACGTTCGACTTTGGCCACCTGCCCGTGGTCTGGACGCACCGTACGTGGGGCGAGTCGCCGGACCCCGAGTATCCGTGGGCCGCGTTCTTCTACGGCGACAAGGGCACGCTCAAGGCGAGCGTGAACAAGTATGAGTTTTTCCCGTTCGGCCAGAAGAAGGCGACGCTGAGCGGCACGCCGTTGATGGAAGAGGACAAGTATCCGGAAGACAAAACCGAGCGCGACCTGGAGCGCCACGTCGCGTCGGCGATCCGCCGGCACTGGCTGAACTTCCTGAAGGCCCGCGAGGACCGCTCGAAGCCGATATCGGATATCGAGGAGGGCCACATCACGACGGCAAGCTGCATCCTCGCGAATATCTCGATGGGGCTCGGTCGATCATTGACGTGGGATGCCGGTAAACACCAGGTCATCGGCGACGAGGCGGCGAACAAGCTCTTGAGGCGGGAGTACCGCAAGCCGTGGGTGCATCCGGAGCCGGTGTAGATGGAATGCGATGCGATGCAATGCAGAGCAGGCGTGGTTGGGGGGTAAGGGCCGATGCCGCCCATCATCACAGCGGCGTGAGCCGCCCGATGCTGCTAGCATCGGGCGGCTCACCCCGTTCACCTTGGCACTTCCTGAATTACTTCGGCAACTTCAGCGCCGTGCCCACGGGGATCGGCCGGGCGGGGTCGATGCTCGGGTTCAGCTCGCCGAGCTTCCACCACAAGTTCGAATCGCCGAGCGCCTTGCGGGCGACCTCGCGGATCGTTTCGCCTCCTTCGGCCATCACGCGGTACTGATCTCGCGGCGGAGCGGCTGTCGGCGTGGCCGGCGCCGGGGCCGAGCGACCCGCCGATGGGATCGGAGCGGCCGGCTCGAACCGGAGTCCGTTGTTCGTCTTGCTTTCGGGCGGGCTGGTCGGCTCCGGCTTGTCGGTCTTCTCGGGCTTGTTGATCAGGTGCGGGAACTGTTCTTCCAGCACATAGATCGGCGGCACGCGAATGATGCGGTCGCTGCCCTTGCCGCGGTCCTTGTTGTAGGCCTCCAGCGCGGCCGCGTACTTCGCGTCGTGCAGGAACTCCTGGCTGATCAGCGTGAAACTGTCACCCTGCTTCCAGGTGTGCCAGTCCTCGTCGTAATTGTCCTTCTTCACCGCCGGGGCCGTGCCGACCGACGGAATCGTCAAGTCGGGGGGCGTAATCATCGGGATCGGGTCGCTGCCCATCGGCGGCTTGGGCGGGTCGGTATTCGGAATCGGCGGCAACGTCAGATCCGGCATCCTGACCGTCGGAATCTCCGGTGTCTTGCCCGGCACAACGACGGGCGGATCGTTCTTCGACGGGCCGGGGACGGTGATCGGCGGCACCGGTGGGACCGTGTCCTTCCTGATCTCCGGCGGCGTGAGCGGCGGCAAGGGCGGAGTGGTGTCCTTCTTCGTGTCCGGCGAATTGATCGAGGGCACATCGATTTCGATCGACGAGACCTTGGGCTTGTCCTTCTTGGTTGATTCAGCATCCGGAGGTGCAATCGTCGGCACGTCCGGGATCGGCGGCGCGGCCGGCGGCATCGGGTCTGTGCCCGCGCTGCGGATGATTGTGCTCGGCTTTTCCTTGCGCTCCGTCACGTCGCTCGGCAACGGGGCCGGGCCGGTCGGCAACGGCTTGGTCTTGTCGGTCGTCAGCGGGTCCGTGGCCTTGAACGTGTCGCCGTCGTTCTTTTTCTTGTCGGTTGAGGGCGGCGCGATGTCCGGCAGTGTCACGAGCGCCGGCGGTTCTGTGGTTTTCTTCGTGTCCGCGCCGGGCATCGGCGGCAGCACGAGCGTTGGTTCGTCGGTCTTTACCGTCTTCTTGGTGTCCACACCAGGGTTCGGCGGCAGCACCAGCGTTGGTTCGTCGGTCTTTACCGTCTTCTTGGTATCCACACCAGGGTTCGGCGGTAGCACGAGCGTCGGCAAGTCTGGATCCGGCTTCGTGGACTTGGTTGGCGGGGTCGCAACTTCGGGAATGACGATGTCCGTCGCCTTGGCTGGCGGAACCGGCATCTCGCCCTTGACGGGCGTCACCGGCGGCAGGGCCCATGGATCGTCCTTGACCGTCGGCGGCAGGCCCTTCGGTTCTTCGGGCTTGGACGCGACGGCCGCGACCTCGGCGTTCGCCTTGCCGGGCGTCGCGGTGAAGTACTTGTAGCCGTACCCGGCGCCGCCGAGCGTGATGCCCGACCCGCCGATGATCATGGCGAGCTTGCGGTAGTGCCAGGCCTTGGCCCACAGGCCGGCCTTCTTCGGCGGCGGCGTGGGCACGCCGGCCGCGGCGGCCAGCACGTCCGTGACGTTCGGGACTTCGACTTTCGTCTCTACGGGGTTGCCGCCCATGACCGCCTCCTTGCGACACGCAGCTTTGCGCTTCGGGCCCGCGGGTTGTCCCGCACTTCCTCGTCGCCCGCTTGCACGGGCTTCTTCGTCACCGGCTCCCAGGCCTCGCGGTCCTGGAACGCCTGCTTCACCCGCCGATCCTCCAGCGAGTGAAAGCTGATGATCCCCACCCGGCCGCCCGGCTTCACGGCGCGCGGCAATTGGGCGAGCAACCGATCGAGCGAACCGAGTTCGTCATTCACCGCGATCCGCAGGCCCTGAAACGTCCGGGTCGCGGGATCGAGGTGCCGGCCTTTTTCCCGCGGCACACACGACCGCACCAGTTCGGCAAGCTGGCCCGTCGTGCGGATCGGCGACTGCTTCCGCGTCTCGACGATCTTGCGGGCGACCCGCCGACTGTGCCGTTCTTCGCCGAATTCGTAAATGACCTTCGCCAGGTTGTATTCGCTCAGCCGGGCGACCAGGTCGGCGGCCGATTCGCCGGCCGTCGGGTCGAGCCGCATGTCGAGCGGCCCATCCTGTTGAAAGCTGAACCCGCGGTCGGCCGCATCCATCTGGTCGGACGCGAACCCCAGGTCCGCAAGCAGTCCGTCGATCTCTTTCAATCCGACCGAAGCCAGGGCGCCCATCAATTGATCGAAGTTCGCATGCACCAACTCGACCGGCAACCCGTGCAATCGCCCGCGGGCCAGGTCGAGCATCGTCGGGTCTTGATCGAGCCCGATGACGCGGCCCGTTGGCCCAACGCGCTCGGCAATGAGCCGGGCATGGCCGCCGGCCCCGATCGTGGCGTCGACCCAGACTTCGCCCGGCCGGGGATCGAGCAGGTCGATCACCTCGCGAGGCAAGACGGGCAGATGCCGCGCCGATTCAGGGGACATACAGCGGCCGGGAAAGGGGGTCAAGGCGGGTTTTGGCTGGGAGCCGAGCCTTATTCATCGTCGTCCGACCGCGACAATTCCGGATCGGGAATCATTGGTGGAAAGAGTTGGCTCATTGGGACTTGGAAGCCGGGCAGCAGAGAGCCGCCATTCAAGTCATCAGCGACATTAAAGATCCGGACACTGCTGACGGAATCGTAGGCATAGAGTGTTTGTGAACGCGGATAAACCAGCCACACAAGCTTAACTCCCGCTTCAAGGTATTCATGCGCTTTGGCGATCAGGTCCTCAGCATCGTCGGTTGGGCTCACGACTTCGACGACAAGTTCCGGAACAGCCGTGGCTGGATTACCACGATAAGGCAATGGACGATCTGCGGCCCAACGATTGAAACTAATGAAAGCGACGTCGGGCCGTCGATTGCGGCCCCGGTCCTTTGGGAGAGGTACCTCAAACAACATGTCGTTCCGAGTTCGACCAATCTGATGCGTCTCGCAATATGCGGCGAGCTTGTCTCGAATCTGGTTGGCGACTTCCGATGAAAGCCAGCTCATGGGCGGTAACTCCACGATGTCGCCGTTGATCACTTCGTAGCGATCGGGCAGCCGGGTTTCGGTCTCAGGTTCGAGCGCGATGGACATGAGTTGTCTCCCCGAGTGAGTTTACCGGAAGGGCATGGCGATTCGCAAGGGCGCGATGCTTCGGAGGATCGACAAGACCGCGGTCAATCCGCTAAAGTAGTGGATAGATCGACAATCCTCGAATTAATCGACAGCATGGCGAATTCCAAGAATGGCAACGGCAAACGGGCCGCCGGCAAAGCCAGCGCGAACGGGCACGCCAAGCCCGAGCGTCTGGCCGCGTATTTCCTGTCGTTGTGTTTGGAGAACATTCGCTGCTTCGGGCCGAAACAAACGCTCGACTTGTCGGATGGCGACGGGAAGCCGGCACGGTAGACGATTATTTTGGGGTTGAATGGGACGGGGAAGACGACGGCGCTTCAATCGATTGGAGGATTTGAACATAGGCCTTTACCAAACTCTAACTCCGACCGTCAGTATCCCCGAATTATTGGACCAATTATCGATCACAGTTACTTTAGATCTGGGGCAAATGGTGGAAGCGAAGTCTCCGTATCAATTGCTGCCTCAGATCGACTAGATGCCGTACCGTTTCAGGTTGGTGAATCTGCGATTTCATCTGGGATAGCAGCTCGACCCTGCCGTCTACATCACGTTTAACGATGAATACGCGACGCCCGTTGGCAATTCCGCGGAGGGCCAAACGACCATTGATGTTCTGGGTTTGAATCGCATCGAACTGGTAGAGGTACGGCGGAAGCGTCTGGCGAACCTCAAAGAGTTGGTCTTCTTCCGAGGCTTGCTCGCCGAGAAAGCCGCAGCCACTCCGACGCCGGAATTGATTGCAAAGTTGAACAACCTTGACGAAGCGGTGCGGGAACACGTTTCGGCGGCCCGGCGAATACGCCGCCATGGCCCGCGCCTACCTTACCTCAGTCGCGTCCATTTGAGTCGAGACATTCAATACCGCAACTCCACCCCGAAGTTGACCCCCTCGGCCCGGAACGAAAACGAGTTGATCGAGCGTGCCCGCGAGGCGGGATCGGTGCCGGGTTCGAACCAGCGCTTGCTGGTTGAACTTGGCATTTCGCCCCAAATGGCGGAATGATCCCCCACACTCTGGCGCCGGTGCCCGACGCTTGCACGTCCGCACGAATTCTTGTAGGATCAGTAACCGTTCACGAACTGCTCTTGGAATGGTCTTGCTGTCGTTGTAGTGTTGGCGACTGGCATGGAACCGCCAGAGCTGAGTCCGGAAGTCCTCGCGGCGTTGCCGGCCGAAGTGGCGGTTTTGATTCGTTGGTTGGTC
>DATANR010000152.1:0-92332 GCA_036266155.1 Gemmataceae bacterium
CCCGATGCTGTCAACATCGGGCGGCTCACGCCGCTCCGCTCGCCTTGTCAATTCAGTTCAGGCATCAGCGGCAGCAAGTAGTCGACTCCATGATCGCCGACGTCGAGGCCGATCGCCTTCACCTGATTCACGTCGCCGACGCCCACGATGAAGTTGTTGACCGTGCCCGGAATGCCGTTGAGCATGCTGCCGCTAAATCGCTGCGGCGGCACGACCTTGACCGTGTACGTGCCGGCCATGATTGGACCAAAGTTGAAGAAGCCGCCGCCGCTACTCAGGAAGGTCAAGTTCACATTACGGCCCAGCGTGTCCTTGCCGGTCAAATAGACGTCCGCGCCGTCGAAGCCGATTTCGTTCAGGTCCTTCGCGTCGTTGCCGTTGTCGTCGATGAACACCTGGCCGGCGAGGCTCGATTCACGTCTGAATTCGATGTGCAGATTGGGCGAAACCAAGTTGAACTGACCGTTGCCGGCCATCGACTGCGTCACGACAGTGCCAGCGATCACCCCGTTGTTGAAGTCGAGGTGAGCGGCGGGCGCCAGCACACTGCCCTTCAGCCCGACGCCGGAAACGTCGAGTTCGTTGGCCTCCGGGAAATTCCAAAGGATGTGGCTCGGATCGGTCCCGCGGAGGTTCAGGCCGAGGTCCTTGATGCTGGCGTCGGCGCCGGGCACATTGATAAGGACCGTCGATCCAAACGGCACGACGATACGGATGTTCTTCGCGTTGGCGAGTTGATCCGGCGTCACCGTGAACACGTCGAGCTGCGGATGCTTGCCGCAGAGATTGATCGTGGAATAGCGGATGTAGGTCTTGCCATTCGGGGCTTCGGAACCCCACGCGGTCGACTTCGCGGTGAGGTCCGTTTGGATATCGCCGAAGGGCAACACGTTTGTCTGTTGCCGCACGCTGCCGTTGGGCGTGCCGATGCTAGTCAAATGGCCGACGTTGCCATAAACGATGTTGCCGCCGAACACTTGGCCATTCGTGAAGTCGAGTTGATCGCCGGCGATGAGGTCGTCGCGCGTGTTATTGGGCGGCAGCTTCTCGCCGATCCCGTAGTTCATGATGCTCGCATGGCCGCCGACCGCGACGCGGCCCTCGGCATCGCTGTTGAACGCGTTCATGTCCGTGAAGAACAAGGCGTTGAATGCGCTGGCGTCCCCGAGGTCATAGGCCGACGGGACGTCGCGCGGTTCGAGCGCTTCGATCGATAGACGGGTTCGTGCGGACCGGGTCGGGTTTGCGTGCGTCATGCGTGCCTTCGCCGGGAATGGATCGCTTCGGTATCGGCTGGCCTGTGAGGACGACTTGAGAAGCACCCCGAAAGTCGCCGTCTGTGGCTAGCGCGATGGAATGTCGATCCGAACAGTTACCCGCAATGGCAAAATCGGTCAACTGGAGTATTCGTGCGTCCTCAATGAACGCTCAAACTCCATGACCGAATGGAGAAGTGATCTAATCTCTTAATAACCCAGATTTTACGACGCATCAAGGCGGCAGGATCGACGGCGTTATTGCCGCATCATGGGCATCATGCTCGGACCACTCATGTAGCGGGAGGCCAACTCGCGAGCTTGCTCGAGAGCCGCCTTGGATTGCAGTTCGCGATCCGGAATAATCTGATCCGGTGTCACGCCGACGCCGGTAATCGGGTTGCCGCTCGGAGCGATCAGTCGCGCGAGCGTGATACGAACGGCCGCCCGAGGCCGCGTCTTGCCATCCGGATCCATCTCTTCCGCCGTCGTGAATGAAATGACCTTTTGAACGGTGCCTTTGCCAAAAGTCGCCGTGCCGATCAGCTTGGCTCTGCGGTTATCGCGGAGGGCCACGGCAAGGACCTCCGCGGCGCTCGCGGTTTCGCCATCAACCAAGACGACCAGTGGCAGGTCGGTCGCGGCATTACCGCCCATCGATGTATAAACCTTGTTCGATTCGTCGGTTTGGCCCTGAGCGGTGACGATGATGCCGCCCGGCAGGAATCGTTCCGCAGTCTTGACCGCGGCCGTGAACAAGCCGCCCGCGTTGCCCCGCAAGTCAAGCACGAGCGCTCGCACTGTGCCCATCACCATGAGGCTCTTCAATTCAGCGTCTACTTCTTGCGGCGTCGACGGCTGGAAGTGCGTGATCTGCATGAAGGCAATGTTTTCCTGGATGCGCGTACTAACCGACAGCTGAGGCGAACCGGCCGATTCGGCAAGATACTGGCTTGCGGATAGGTATGCCGAATATTCATCGAGCGAATTGCACGCGCCGCAGATAAATTCGCAGACGACGGGATTGATCGTGCGCATTCCCAGCATGCGCTTGGCGGCGGCGCCGATGGCGGCCACCACTTTGACAGCCTCGCCTGGGGTTCCAGTTTCACGACCCGCCCACGACTTCTGGATATCGGACCGAAACTTGCTGATCGCCGCGTCGTCGATGCCCTTGAGATGACGTTCGACAAAGTGCGGATCGCCCAGGGCCGCCAGGAATTCATCGAGACCTTGCCGAAGCAACCGCGACGTCGAGACCTTGTCGGAATCCACGTAATAGGCCTGCACCTTCACCAGCACTTCGGCATAAAGGGCCAGTGCATCGGCTGGATTCAAGGTCAGGACGCGATCAAGGAATCCAATGTCGCGGTGCCGGTGCGCTTGCAGTGCGAGCCGAACGTCGCGGGGAATTGCCTCACGTGCTTCCGCGTTCATGCGGTCCGCGGTGAGAACACGAAGCCACGTCTGGATCGCATCTTCCCAGCGCTGGGCCTTTTCGTGGCCGCGCGCGACACGGACTAACTCATCAGCAGTATTGGCGGCGGCAGAGTCCGGGGACTGGCCGAGGGCGATGCTCGGGACCAGGGCGAACGCCAGGAGCGGCGCAACGGCCCGGAGCGGGAGTCGATAATTCACAATCCCGGCCTCCCAGGGAACAGCGTTCAAAGGGGTGGGAGAGGAGGGCTGAACCACCAGCACTATAACCGAAGCGACGCACAGTCGTCAAAGGTCTATTGCCCGATTTACCGGGTCGTTACGTTCGGCCGCCCTCGCTCTGGATGTTGGACGACGGTCGAGCCATGGCGTTTTGCGGATTTTGCCACAACCTTTTCCGTTGCCGCGCGCGTCTGCACCGTTTACACTTCGAACCACCTGCAATCGTTGCGCCCAATCCCTGGAGTTTCGCCGCATGGCGACTGAATCATTCGGTGAGCCCGCATCCGGCTCGATGAGCAGCGGCGTCCGCTTCCGCTTGTCCGTCATGATGTTCCTGCAGTTTTTCATCTGGGGAGCGTGGTTCGAACTCGGGTTCGATTACATTCCGACGCTCGGCTTCAACAAGGAATGGCAACAGCCGCTCGTCTTCGGTGCGTTCAACGTCGGGGCACTGGTCGCCCTGTTCTTCAGCACGCAGTTCGCGGATCGGAAGTTCGCGGCCGAGCGGTTTCTGGCCGTCAGCCACTTCATCGGTGGGCTTGCCATCTTGCTCTTGTTCTTTTTGCCGGGCAACAAGGAGAATCCCGCCCCGTTCTGGCCGTTCTTCGCGTTGATGTTGGTTCACTCGATCTTTTACGTGCCGACAATCTCGATCACGAACTCAATCGCGTTCGCCAACTTGAGCGATCCGGCCCGTCAATTCGGGCCCGTGCGCTTGTGGGGAACGATCGGCTGGATCGCCGCGAGTTGGCCGTTCATCTTCATTCTCGTCGATTGGGCTCGTGTGCCGGCCATTGGCGACACGGGGGGCATCTTCGATTGGATCGGCACGGCACTCGGCACATCGAAGGCCGGCGCCGATGCGTCGTCCGCGCAGCGCTATATCTTCCTGGTGGCTGGTGCCGCAGCCCTGCTCTTGGCACTCATCAGCCCGGCTCTGCCGCACACGCCACCAAAGCCGGCCGCCGCGGGGGCCGACTCGCTCGCCTGGGTCAAGGCGATTCGGCTTCTCAAACATCCGTTCGTTGCCGTCTTGTTCCTGGTGACGTTCATTGATGCTGCGGTCCACCAGAGCTTCTTCTACTGGACGGCGTCGTTCCTCAAGACCGACGTCGGCATCAAGGCGAACTGGGTGACGCCCGTCATGAAGATCGGGCAACTCGCCGAGATCATCACGATGTTGTTCCTTGGTTTCGTGCTCAAACGGCTCGGCTGGCGGATGACCATGGTCCTCGGTGTGCTCGGCCACGCCGGGCGCTTCGCGGTCTTTGCTTTCTGGCCGGAACCCGCACCCGCCGTGCTCATCAATGTGTTGCACGGTATCTGCTATGCGTTCTTTTTCGCGACTGTTTACATTTTCGTGGACGAGTATTTCCCGAAGGACGTCCGCAGCAGTGCCCAGGGCTTGTTCAACGTGCTGATCCTCGGCGTCGGCCCCTTCCTCGCGAATTTTGCCTGCGGTCGACTCGGGGCTAAGTACACGGCGGGCGACAAGCTCGAATACTCCGCCGTGTTCGTCTACTCGCTCGGCGCCGCATTGATCGGCGCGCTGATCCTGGCGTTGTTCTTCCATCCCACCAAGCCGGCGGAGGATCCCGGCTTCAGCCGGGCCGAGGAAGATGCCCCGCCAGTGGCGTGAATGGCGACGACGTCAGGCGAGCGGAGTCCCGGCGCGCCGGGACTCCGCTCGCCTCGCGTCAGCGCTTATAATCAGTACATGACTACTGATACGCGCACGCCCGTCACCGTCCTCACCGGCTTCCTCGGCGCCGGCAAGACGACGCTGCTTAATTACATCCTCACCGCCAATCACGGCAAGCGGATCGCCGTCATCGAGAACGAGTTCGGCGAGGTCGGCGTCGATCAGGAGCTCGTGATCGGGGCCGAGGAAGAAATCTTCGAGATGAACAACGGCTGCATTTGCTGCACCGTGCGCGGCGACCTCATCCGCATCCTCGGCAACTTGATGAAGCGGAAGGACAGATTCGACTACATCCTGATCGAGACCACTGGCCTCGCTGATCCAGGTCCGGTCGTTCAGACGTTCTTCTTCGACCAGGAGATCAAGGATAAGGTGCGGCTCGACGGCGTCGTCACCGTCGTCGATTGCAAGCACGTCGCCTTGCACTGGGGTGATCGCGAGGTCAAAGAGCAGATCGGCTTCGCCGACGTCGTGCTGCTCAACAAGACCGACCTCGTGCCGCCGCCGGAGGTCGACCTGCTCGAACGCCGCCTCAAGGGCATGAACGCCGCCGCCCGCGTGATCCGGACGCAGAAGGCCGTCACGGACGTCAGCAACTTGATCCAGATTCACGGCTTCAACCTGCAGCGCATCGAATCGATCGATCCGCTCGCCGTGGTGCAGGAGCATCAACATGTCCACGAGCCCGCCGAGGATTGTGCGCCCGACTGCAACCACCACCACGAGCACCATCACGTCCACGACGAGAGCGTCACGTCCGTCGGCATCGAGATCGAAGGCGATCTGAAGGCGAACAAGGTGAACGAGTGGTTCGCTGACCTGATGGCGACCAAGGGCCCGGACCTTTACCGCTTCAAGGGTGTGCTGAGCCTGAAGGGCGATCCGAACCGTTTTGTCTTCCAGGGCGTGCACATGACTCTCGACGGCACGCCTGGCAGCGAATGGGGCACAGCGAAGCGACTCAACAAGCTCATCTTCATTGGCAAAGATCTCGACCGCCCGGCGCTCGAAGCCGGCTTCCGCAAGTGCCTGGCGTGAACACAAATAGGCCGTATGGGTCCCATGGGACCCGTATGACCTATTTGTCTTCCTCTCAGCCCTCCCCATCCGCAACTTGAAGCAAACTGGTCGGACCGGCCGTGTTTGATCGGCCGGGCGTGCCGGCTCTGACGACCGCATACCCTGGTCCGTTGGACTCTCGTCCGAACCGTGCACCGGTGGCACCTCGCTCATCAAGCATACTTGTCGACCCGCCCGATGTACGGGTGCTTGCCCGTCCCACGCGCCCCGCGACTCGACTGGCTGGGCAACTTACACCATCGATGAGGCTTATCCGGCATGATCGACACTCTACCGGCCAACCTGCACCTTGGCTTCCTCACCGTGTTCGCGGAACCGAACGGCTTCATGGGCGGCTATCTCGTGACGAATTCCTGGGGCCGGCCGCTCGAGTTTCGCTTGAGCACGGCCGTTCAACCCAACAAGGTTCAACAGATTCTCTATGGCGGAACCCTGACCGAGTATCTCAGCGCCGACCTGATTGGCCGCACGCTTGTCGAAAAGACTTCCACACCCGCACATTTGCTCGTAACTGACACCCTGAACGTCCTGCCCGTCCGTTCGCGCGTCGAAGTGCCTGTGATTGCCACGGTGCCGGACAGTCAACTGCCGCCGAGTTCGGGTGATCGCTCGCTGGCGACGTTCAGCCATCCGCGCTCGTCGATCCCGCTGACGCTCGATTTGAAGTGGGCCGGCGACGAGGAACTGGTGCGCGCCATCCTCGACCGCGTCGATGCGGCCCTCGATCTAGCCGAGCCGTTTGCCCGGATCCGCGAGGCGATGGGTGAAGCCCGGAAGATGGGAGTGACGAATCGTGCGGCTTGATGAACCAGGCGAGCCGGGAGCGTTAGCGACCGGAGTGACGCGCGACGAAATCGAACTCCGGTCGCCAACGCTCCCGGCGCGCCAGTCCTGGGGCGACATCACCGTCGAGCCGCTCGACATCAATGTGCTGTTCGGCATCACCGGGCTCCCGCGCTTTGAAGTCTCTCTCACTCCCAATGTCCGTGAAGCCCGGCTGCTGAACGACGCTCCTTGGGTGCGGGGCGTCGGACCGTTGGAGATGCGCGTTCAGACCGAGGGCTGGAAGTTCCCCGCCCCGCCGATCGACCTGCCGCCTCGACCGCCGGAAGCTCGGCCCGCGGCCATCGAGGGCGATGTGCCAGTGCCGGTGCTACCCGATGAAAACGTGCCCGTGAATCGTCCGCCCAAGGTGCGCCCGAAGCCGACCGCCGAGACGGTTCTGTTCAAGGATCGCCTGCTCTACTTACTCCAGCCGCCCATTGATCACTTGATTGGAACGAAGACAGTCGAGGTGCCCTTTCAGCCGTTTCCATATCAGTTGGAAGGCATCGCGTTCCTGATGCCGCGCCACTCGGCCCTGCTCGCCGACGAGATGGGTCTCGGCAAGACCGCTCAGGCGATCCTCGCGATTCGACTTCTGATTCAGGCGGGCATGGTGCGCCGTGTCCTGATCGTCTGCCCGAAGCCGCTCGTGTATAACTGGGGCCGCGAGTTGAAGCTCTGGGCCGCCGACCTGCCGTACGAAGTCTTCGCCGGCGACTTGCAATTGCGGCGCGCCACCTGGCACATATCGAATTGTCCCGTCAAGCTCATCAACTATGAATTGCTCACGCGCGATGCCGAGTTCCTGAACGATGCCCGGGCGTCCTACGATCTCGTCGTGCTCGATGAAGCCCAGCGGATCAAGAACCACGACTCGAAGACGGCCGAGGTCGTGCGCTCGATCAAGCGATCCCGCTCGTGGGCGATGACCGGCACGCCGATCGAGAACCGGCACGACGATCTCATCAACATTTTTGAATTCGTCGACCCGGGCCGCATTCCGCGCGACACGCCCGCCAAGCGCCTGCCGGCCCTGACGGGCGACTGCATCCTGCGGCGAACCAAGGACGAAGTGCAGTCCGACATGCCGGCCAAGACGATCCGCGACCTGCCGCTGGAATTGACGCCGCCGCAGCGTGAGGCCTACGATCTGGCCGAGAAGGAGGGCGTCGTTCGGCTCAATGCGCTCGGCGAAACCATCTCGGTCCAGCACGTGTTCCAGCTGGTCATGCGGCTCAAGCAGATTTGCAACTTCGACCCGGTGACCGGCTCGAGCGCCAAACTGGAGCAACTACTCGCCGACATGGAAGAAGTGGCGGCGAACGGCCGTAAGGCGATCATCTTCTCGCAATGGGTCGAGCCGCTCGAAGTGATCGCCAAGGCCCTGGCCGATTTCAACCCGCTGCAATTCCACGGCAAGATCCCGACGAACCAGCGCCCGGCGATCATCGACCAGTTCAAGGCCGATCCGACCAAGCACGTCATTCTGATGAGCTATGGCACCGGCAGTGTCGGCCTGAATCTGCAATTCACTAACTACGTGTTCCTGTTCGACCGCTGGTGGAACCCGGCCATTGAGGATCAGGCGATTAACCGGGCTCATCGGGTAGGCCAGAAGCACCCGGTGACGGTGACGCGCTTCCTCACCGAGAACACAATCGAAAAGCGCATCGCCGAGGTGCTGGAAGCGAAGCGCAAAGTGTTCAACGACCTGCTCGAGCAAAACGGTCCGCCGCCTGTTTTGGGGTTAACTGAGGACGACATCTTCGGCTTGTTCGACATCCGCAATCGACCGAAGAAGACACACGCAGACGCCGCGGTGACGATTCCGTTCCCGGCGATGACCAAAGCGGCATAGTCGATAACGCGACGATCACGCTCGTTGACCAAGTGCGACCTGACAGCGTTCGATCAAATCGTTGGTCTCGAAGGCCCGCAAACGCGGCTCAGCTATTTGGAAGTGGCGCTCGGCTGCGGGCAGGTCGCCGGTCGCAGCACAGGCGAGCGTCAAATACGTGTGAATACGATCGATGGCCGCTCCCATCAGCGCGGTCGAGTAGCGCAGTGGTTCCGCGAGTCGGGCCGACTCGTCGAGCAGTTCGCGCGCTTTTTCCGGACGGTTTTCTTCCAGGGCAAGCACGCCTTCGGCCATGATGAGGAACGGCGTCAACGGTTCGCTGATCTCATGCGCTCGGGCCTGTTCGAGCAGCGGCCGAGCACGTGCCGTATCACGGTGATACCGAAGACGGGCCATCGCGAGATCGATGAGCACGGTCGGATTATCCGGCGCATATTCCACGGCCTTCTCGCTGCATTCGATCGCACGATTACCGAGCTTGGCAATGTGAAAGACGTCAGCAAGCTGGCCCCAATAGAGCCACGCCGGCGACTTCGGATCGTCGGCATACGGGCGCACGACGTCCATCGCCTCTTCGAGTCGGCCGAGTCCGGCCAGGGCCTTCGCTTTGAACACCGCATATTGAAGCTCGGGGACAATCGATTGCACGGCCGGCAAGGCGGCCAGCATCTCTCCCCACCGGGCCCAGGCATTGAAGGCCATCGCCCGCTCAAATCTCCGACCTGGACTAAAGGCTTCGCCGAGCAGGACGATGACTGGCGGCGTTAGCAGCAAGAGACACGACAACGCGTCGAGTGCCTCCCACGGGACCTCGAGAACGCGCCGGCCGGTCAGCAGTGCGACTACGGGGAGGAACAGCCACCAGTTATCGCGGTAAAGACGCGCGATCATGTGGAGAATGAACACTCCGCGGTTCATGCGTCCGAGAGCCAGATAGTCGCGCGGCGTCAGATGCTTGAGAACTTCCGGCTTGAATAGATGCCCAATCACATCGTCCGAATGCAGCGTGACGTTGACGAAGCCGCGGGCCTTGAACCGGCTCGTGGCCTCATCGCCCGTCGCGGCAGAGATGGCCTCGGTGCGCGAACGGCCATGTAAATCGGTTCCAGTCAGAATGTACTTCGGCATGTGGATCGCGAACCGGGCGGCCTCAAGAACGAGATTTGAGCGTTTCTCATTGTCCCTTCATCCGGTATTTCCCATTCAACCCCTACCACCCAAACGGTCGATAAAAGGAAAATCCCCCGTCACACTCGGGCGTGTGCCGGGTTTATAATAGGGGATGCCCCTCGGGAGCTTGCCATGCGACGCCACCTATACCTTGCCGCCATTGCCTTGACGCTCGGCGTCTCCGCGGAGACGTTTGCACAAGGCGGATCATCTTACGGCGGCGGCGGCAGAAGTTCTGGGGGTGGCGGGTCCTCTTTCAGTGGCGGCGGAACTTCGTTCGGTGGTGGGGGCTCATCGTTTTCTGGCGGCAGTGGCGGTGGCTCGTCGTTCAGTGGCGGGTCATCGTTTAGCGGTGGCACCAGTTTCAGTGGTGGAACATCCTTTAGCGGCGGCTCGTCCTCGGGTGGTAGCAGCTTTAGCGGCGGAACAAGTTTTAGTGGCGGCACGAGCTTCAGCGGTGGAACATCCTTCTCGGGCGGGTCGGGTGGCGCCGGCGGCGGCCGGAGCTTCTCCGGCGGCGGAATGAGCGGCGGCACGAACTTCCAAATCAGCCCGACGAATCCGTTCGCCAAAGATTTCGGCAACCCGCTTTATCCGGGCCGGCCCGGCAGTTCCAACATCAGCAACAAGACACCGGGCGGCTTCGGGCAGCCGTCGTTTGGCGCCGTAACGTCGGCCGCTACGCAAGCCAGTGCGACCGGACGAGGTTCGGCGATGGTGAACAACCGCGGAATGATGGGTGGCCTGGGCGGACAGCAAAACACGCCGGCGGTCAGCTATGCGGCCACGGTTTCCTTCGCGCCTACGCCGGTGGTAGCTCCGGCGATGCGTGCGAACCTTCAGGGCATCGTTAACCGATCGTCGTTCATCGGCGTACCTGCCAACGTGCGTGTGGAATCGGATGGCGGGACCATCGTCCTGCGTGGCAAAGTCGCCGACGATGACGAAAGGCGCCTGGTTGAGAGCATGGTCCGGCTCGAGCCGGGCGTCAGCGACGTGCGCAATGAACTCAAGGTTGGTCCCTAACCCGGCGGCCAATGAAATGGCCGCCCGCCCATCAGATGCAAATGCAAGTGGGGCACGGTCTGACCGCCGTGCCCCTTGCAATTGATGACGAGCCGATAGCCTTCTTGCAGTCCCAAATCCTTCGCCAAGCGCACGGCCACCAGATGCAGATGACCGACCGTCTCCCGGTCGCCGTCCGTGATGTCGTCCGCGGTCGCGATCACTTTCTTCGGAATGATGAGCACGTGGACGGGAGCCTGCGGGTTCACGTCGTGAAAGGCGAGGCAGCGATCGTCTTCGTGAATGATCTTCGCCGGAATCTGTTTGTTGATGATTTTCAAGAAGATGTTGTCGGCGAGCATGTCCCCTCCCAAACTAGCGATTGCTTTCCCACAGTTTAGCGGCCGACCCAACGGGTCGGCCCGCGGAGCGCTCGGATGCCCTGGCGGGTTGGACTCGACGAGGCCGGTTACGGACCAAACCTCGGCCCGCTGGTGCTGGCGTCGTCGTCCTGTCACGTGCCGGCGACGGCGGACGGCTGCCTGTGGCAGATTCTATCGGCTGCCGTTCGCAAGGCAGAACACAGCGACGATGGCCGGCTGCTCATCGACGATTCGAAGAAGGTCAACGAGGGCAAAGCGGGGCTCGCTCGACTTGAGGCCGGAGTGTTCGCGGTGATGGCGCTACGCCGCAAGCGGCTGGCGACGGCGCTTGATTATTTGCAGGAAGTCGCCCTCGGGGATTCACTGGAAGACCTGCATGGCGAACCGTGGTTCGACTCGGAGTTCGCGCTACCAGCGGCACTGGTCGCAGATGCAATGAATGGTACGGCGATGGCCGAAGCGTGCGTGAATGTCGGAATTCAATGGGGCCCAATCCATTCCGTTGTGATTCCAGCGCCGAAGTTCAATCGTCTGCTCGAGGACTGGAAGGTCAAGTCCGGCGTGCTCGCCACGGGCGTCATCGCACTCTTGCGTGCGACGCTTGAGCTGCCCGGCAACGAGCCGATCCACATCGCGGTCGACAAGCTGGGCGGACGACATTTCTATGCACCCCTCTTGCACGAAGCCTTTCCCGACGGTTGGGTGCGTGTCATTCGCGAAGGCCCAAGTCAATGCGAATACGCGATCGACAACCTCGATCGCGAAGTGCACATCCGCTTCGAACCGCGAGCGGACGGCAATCACTTGAACGTGGCGCTGGCGTCGATGGCGGCCAAGTATCTGCGTGAAGTGTGCATGCTGCAATTCAATCGCTACTGGACCGACATGGTCGCGAATCTGAAACCGACCGCCGGCTATCCGGGCGACGCGGGTCGCTTCTTTGACGAGATTAGGCCGGCGCTGGTCAAGAACGGGATCGCGGAGCACTCAGTATGGCGGGCGAAGTGACCTTTGCACCTTTTCACTTCACGCACATCGCGTGAAAGGCAATTGAACGGTGAGGCACCATCGTGACCCGTCGACGCACCCCAGCATCAAGCCCCATTCGCCGATGGCGGGGCCAGCGGATGTTGCGGACTGGGTTCAAACTGCCAAACCGTGACCATCGGGATGCGCTCGTGGATCGTGTAATATCCGATCAGACTATTGCGGGAAACGCGATAGAGAATCGAGTTCATGCCGCGTAGCTTACGAAGTGGATCACCGGCTTCGCGGGGATCGTCGCGGAGAGCGAACAGAATGTCCACGACCGCGTTCCGGAACTCGACTCCAATTCCGTGGGCGGTCGCGCGACGGATCAGGTCGCCAATATGTCCCCGAAGGGAATCGCTCATCCCGACTTCAAAGGGCGGGGCGGGATCCGGGATCATTTCCCACCGTTCTTGAGGATTTCGTCCATCTCACGGATCACTTGTTCGGCTGGGACTGCGTATTTCAACTGCTCGATCATTTCCTCCTCGCTCGGTAGGTTCGGTGGGGGCATGAACTTACACAAAGCATCGACGGCTTCCTTTCGGTCGGCCCGCGTCTGGGCCAATTGTTTCCTGAGCCGCTCGTTCTCCGCCTTCAACTGATCCAGTTCAGCTCGAATATCGGAATTGTCAGTTTGCATTTGTTATCCTCCGCAATTGCTTTGATCATACCCGGCCGCAGGCGACGGGTGAAGCGGCGGAGTGCTATTTGCAGCAAGCGCCACTGGATGACGTCCACCTACCGCTTCCCATTCACCTCCGCCCACATCCCCTTCAACTCCGCCGTCATCGCCTTCAGCCGCTCCGCTTGCTTCGGGTCTCTCGTCAAATCATGTTTCTCGCCGATGTCGGCCTTCAAATCGTAGAGTGCGAACTTCTCCAGGGCCGCATCCGCAAGCAGTTTGTAGTCGCCGCGGCGGATGGCGACGGCCCAGATCGGCGTCGTGTCGCCGAGCGCCTTGTCGTATTGCCAGTAGAGCGGCCGCTTGCGCTCTGGTGGTCGGTTGGCGAACAGCAGAGGTGACACGTCGACGCCGTCGAGCGCCTTGTCCGGGAGTTTGGCGCCGGCGAGAGCACAGAAGGTTGGAAGCACGTCAACGAAGCCAATCGGCTCATCGATCGTCTGGCCCGGCTTGATGTGACCCGGCCAACGGACGATGCCCGGCACCCGGTTGCCGCCCTCGGTCATGTGCAGCTTCATGCCGCGCAATGAGCCCGGCGAACCGTGCGAGCGCTCGGCGCCCTTGTAACGTTTCAGTGTCTCCGGGCCGTTGTCGCTCGAGAAGAACACAAGCGTGTTCGCCGCGAGCTTTTCGTCATTGAGGAACTTGAGCAGCCGGCCGACCTCGTGATCGATCAGCGAAACACTGCCAAAGTAGATGCGCTTGGTCTCGTCCGGTTCGTCCTTGTATTGCTCGCTCCAGGCACCCGGCACCGCGACCGGCTCATGCGGAGCATGGAACGTCACGAACACGCAGAACGGCTTCTCCTTGTTCTGTTGGATAAACCCGAGCGCCTCGTCCATCAGAATCGTCGACGAGTTGCCTTTGAGCGGCCCGGCTCGCTTGCCGTTGCGCACGAAGTTCGTCGGGTCCTGGTGACTCGGGGCAGCGTTGTTCTGCGTGGCCAGCCAGTGGTCGAAACCGTGGTCGCCGGGCGTTGGCTCCTCGCCATTGAACTTGCCGTTGAGATGCCACTTGCCCGCCAGGCAAGTGCGATAGCCCGCCGTCTTCAAATGAACCGCGACCGTCGTCTCGGTCTTGGGCAAGAAGATGCCGGAGCCGTTTGGGATCCAGTCCTTGATGCCAAAGCGATTCGGATTGCGACCCGTCATCAGGGCCGCCCGCGACGGCGAGCAGACCGATTGACCGCAATAACACGATGTCAGCTTGATGCCGTCGCCGGCCATACGGTCGAGGTTCGGCGTCTTGATACGCGTGTTACCGAAGCAGCCAAGGTCGCCGTAGCCCATGTCATCCGCCAAGAGCACGATCAAGTTCGGCTTCGGCGCGTCGGCGAGTGTGAATGCAGGGACGAGCAGGAGAGATGCAATAATGTGACGCATTGAAACAGAGTAAACCACGAAACACACGATTAACACGAAAAAATCACATCAAGAACGGCGCAACCGTCTTCTGATCGTTTCGTGTTATTCGTGTGTTTCGTGGTTCCTCGTCTTACTCGCCCTTGACGGCGATCCGGCGCGGCTTGGCGGCTTCCGCCTTGGGCAAGCGCACCTTGAGCACGCCGTTTTTCAACTCGGCTTCGATCTTGTCGGCCGCCACATCCTCGGTCAATCGGAACGACCGGTGATAGTGGGCCGGCTCGTATTCCCACAACGCGCGCCGTTTGTCCGCATGCGCTGGATTACGCCGACCGTGAACGCTCAACTCACCGTTCTCAAAGCGGACGTCGACGTCCGACGGCTTGACGCCGGGCAGATCGGCCAGAAGCAGCACCTCCTGCTCGGTCTCCAGAATGTCGACGCGTGGCCGCGTGACGACAGCGGCTTCGCCGTTCTCCGTGGCGGGGAATTCACGATCCTTAATGACTTGTTCGGCCATGGTTGTATCTCCGTTTTTCTTGTGTGTGGTGGAATGCGCCGATCACTCGGCCTTGACCGCGATCTTTCGTGGACGCGCGGCCTCGCTCTTCGGCAAGGTCAACTTCAAAACGCCGTGCTCGAACTTGGCGTCCACGCGGTCAGCGTCGACCGGCGTCGGCAGCGTCAGTTCGCGAGTGAACGCGCCAGCAAACCGTTCCTGACGATGCCAGACCGCGTTGGCAGGTTCGTGCGCCTTGCGTTCGCCGGACACCGTCAAGCGCGTCCCCTCTTTCACGGTGATGTCGAGCTTGTCGGCCGGCACGTCGGGCAGGTCGGCCTCGACATAGAACGCGGCCTCATCTTCCCAAACGTTTAAGGCCGGAGCCGCGACCGCGTGCGTACCGAGAACGGGGCGGCCGAACAGCCGATCAATCTCGGACCGCACGCCGTCCATCTCGCGCCAGAGGTTGTTGATGGTCTTTGAATTCATGAACATGTTTTTCTCCTCCACTTTTCGCTGTGAGACTTGCCTCCGGTCATGGACAAATACAAGTGGCGTGCCAAATCGATCCAGAAAGGCGTAAGTTGTTTGAATTTGGGGAGATAGGAAACGCACCGGGACCGTCGCCAACAGGCGATGGCCCCGGTGCATTAACACGGCTGACAAATTGGCAGATTACTTCGGCGCCAGAACAAGTACGCGGTTGCGAAGCCGACGCCCGGCCGCGGCCGGTCGCACGGTCTCCTGGGCCATTTGCTTCAAGTAGTACGAGGTCACGATTCCGGTGATGACAACCTCGAACTCCGACTCGATAACTTCCAATCGCCGCAAGTCGTTGACTGGGCACTCCCGGAGTAGTGCCGCCGCTTGCGGAGGGGCATCGAGAACCGACGTAGCCATGACACACTCCATGTCGTTCGTCTTGGGTCGCGCCATCCGTGAGAGCACAAGGCCCGAAGCCAGTTGTGCGGCCGGCAAAATTCACACGATCATGCTAAACTCTCTAACCCCCAAACGCAACTAATATTCGGGCGCAAATCGCAATTTTCACGCACTCTTCGCGAGCAGTCTTCCGTCCGAAAATGCAACGATCCGCGCGAAATCGCGCGGATCGTCGTGCATCATGACAAAGCGTCATCCACCGCCAGGCCGTCCTGGGCGACCTGGTCCAGGTCCGCCGCCCGGACCACCGGGGCCAGGTGGCACGCCTGGTCCGCTTGGCCCGCCGATGCCCGGGCCAGGGAACCCTGGAACCCCGCCACCCGGGCCAGGGAAGCCAGGAACGCCACCGCCAGGACCCGGGAATCCAGGCGTTCCAGGGGCACCCGTGCCCGGCGCGCCAGGCCCGCGAGCGACGATGTCGTCCAGCTTCAATCGCCGCGACGGCGATTGTTCTTTGGCCATGAAGTCGGCCCATTCCAGGCCAATTCCCATGAACCGTCGTACGTCGACGCCGGAGCCGGTGATGCTCGCGTTGCCAATCCCGTAGGCACGTCCAAAGGCGCCGACGACGGCTTCCCCATCCAGTTCCGCATCGCGCGGCAATCTGGTCATTTCATCCATGAAGGCGACGAACTCGTTGAAGCGCGCCTTGGCGAGGAAGTAAACCACGGACCACGAAAGCGTACGGGCCCGAGCATACAGTTCCTCGGCCGGCGTCGCCTTGCTATCGCCTTCTTCCGTCTTATTGCTAAGCGACTTCTGCAATTGCTCGGCCTTACGGGCACTGTGGAAGTGATCGTCGATCACGGTGTCCTTAAACAACTCCGGCGCGGTCATTTGCGAGATCAGCTTGGCGTCGCGCATTTCCTCGTAATAACGCATGTACGCCCAGTGCGGCCCGCCGCCGCCCGGATAGAGCGCGACCTGAAGCGTCTTCGCCTTGCCGGGGAACGGCCCCTTCGGCATTTCGAACAGGGCCGCGATGCCGAACCGCACCCATTCCGGGGCGAGCACGTTACGCGGCAACATGCCCGTCTCGCCGAAGATCTGCCGGGTGCCCTCGTGCGTGGCCGACGCGATTTCTGCTTCTTCCTGCATGCAGGCGTCGAGAAGTGCGAGCGTGCTGGCTCGTGCATATTCCGCGTAGGAGTTTGGAGCGTTCGGGTCCTTCTTCTTCGGCAGGTCCTTTGGCTCCTTCGCCTTGAACAGGTCTTCCGCGCGATACTTGCGATAGATGTCCTTGGTCACCTGGTCGAAGTTGACGCTGGCCTTGTCGAGCCGGCGGCCGCTGAACACGGCCAAGTTCTCCCGACGAGCGTGGAAACCGTCGGCGACCAGATTCGTGGCTTCGAACGTATCGCGATACTTCCGGAATTCGGTCGCGTCGCCGACGATGATCGCCACCAACTTCTCAGTCGGAGCCGGCAGTGCCTTGCCGCGAATGGCGAACCACGTGTACACGGTCTTGAAGTTGTTCTCCAGGTACTCCAGTCGGCGGTTGGCGCTCTCCTGGGTGTTTTCCTGGTGCACGATCGCGTAGTGCTTGCTCACCGACATCGCTGCGTAGCTGAGCCGATCTTTCCAGGTGGCCGCTTTATCGGTCCGTTCGGCGTTGGCGGCCAGGATCGGCTTGACCTTGTTGAACGTCTCGAGCGCCAGGTTAGTCGACGGCTTGAACTGGTCCTTCGCAGGGTGGTTGTTCAACTCGTCCATGATCTTGATCGCCTCATCGGGCATGCCCGTTTCCAGGCACCATTCGGCGAGGTTTACTTTGCCTTCCGGCGACCCGTATTGCTTGTTTCCGGGATGAGACTTTTCGACCAGTTGCTTCTTCGGCTCCGGATACCGATCAATGCCTTTCTGGTCGTAACCGCGAATGTCCAATGTGATGTCGGCCAGTCGGCTGTCGACCCAGGTCGAGCCCCACTTGGTCTGGAAATAAAAGTTGCCGGCGACGCCAATCACTTCGGGTTTGCCGTCGGGACCATTGGCCCAGCGCGTACCCGCCTGGATCGCGTGGACTTTGTAGACGGGAATGACAGCCGTCACGTAATCGTCCGCACCGGCCGGCATCTGGGGAATGTTTTGCTGCGGGAACCCCGGCATGCCCGGCCCCCCCGGACCGCCACCGATGCCAACGAACCCGGCGGCGCCAGCGTTGCCCTGGAAGCCACCCGGAGGGCCACCGACATTGCCACCTGGCGGCGGGCCACCTGCCATACCAAATACAGAGCCGCCGCTAGGCCCTGAGTAGGGCACGGTGTATGACATGCCGCCCGGTCGGCCCGGCCGGCCTGGGCCAGGACCACCTGGCCCAGGCCCGCCTGGACCACCAGGGCCAGGGCCAGGGCCCGCGTTCCCGAACTGCCCGCCCAGGTTGCCGAATTGGCCAGGGCCAGGCATACCGGGAGTGCCGGGGCCGATCGGCACACCGCCGAACCCGCCGCCGACGCCCTGGAACCCGCCACCCGGAACGGCCGTCATGACCGGCTTGTTCAACTGATAGCGGATGATGATGTATTCCGCGTTGGCAGCCGGCACGCCGAATAGGCATGCCGCGGCCGCCCACATCCATTTTCTCATCGTCTGTCCCTTTCGCTCCAGGGGTCCGGCCGGGGTAGATTTGAACGATTATCCTATGCCGATTGTGTCGCGCCCGCACGGTCACTGCAAGTGGAAACTCCGTAACGTGCGGGACACAATACGCAGAACCAATCCGTCACGTCTTGGGCGTTGTTCCCTTCTTCGGATCAACGGGAGGCGTCGCCTTCGGATCCGGGGTCTTCAATACCGGCGGCGCCGGGGCCGGGGCTGCCGGGAACGGCAGAATGCTCGCCGCGTCATCTTTGAACAAGTTAGCCGGCTGCGACAGCGCCCATTGCTTGGGCGGGTTATCTTTGGCCCAGTTCGTGATCGTTTGCACCTCGGCGCCGGTCGCCGCGCTCGCACCGTTCTTTTCGATTTGCGCCAGGAGGATGATTCCCAGGTTGGCGATCTGCCCGCACAACTCGGCGTTGCGACCTTTGGGAATGGTCTTCATCTGTTCGCGCCAAACGGCCAGATTATACGACCACCGGGCCGACAGAATCTTCCATTGCAAGAGGGGCAACGACTGCGTGGCCGACGCCCGTTCGCTGTCCAGATTCGCCTCGCGGGCGTAAATGACCAGCATCTTCGCCATGGTGTAAGCCGCCAGGTCGAGGTTCTCCTCCGCATCGACTTTCATTTGGCAGAAACCGATGGAGGCTTCGGCACGCTCGGCGGCCGTAAACGGCGGCGTAACCGTGGGATCCATTTCCATTACGCGGGCCAGAGCCCATCCCGGGCGGAAGATCACGTCGCGGTTCGGCTTGCGGAGCACGGCGTCTTTAAAGCGGGCCAGAGCCGCCACGGCATCGCGGCGAATGAACTCAATGACCTGACGTTCCTTCTCATCCTTCGGCGTCCGCTTCTTCATCACGTAGTCGTTCAGGGCGATGCCGATCTCGCCCAACTTGGCCGTTCCCGCGGAACCCGGAAAGATCGGCCGCGTCACATCATTGACGTCCGATTGTTCCAGCAAGTTCTTCAAGCCCTGGAACGCGTAGAGCTTCTCGGCTTCGGAAATGTTTTCGTTCTTGATGATGGTGAGGAACGGGTCGGCCAGCGACGGCGCCGGAATCTTGGCGGCGATCGACATCAGACGCACCGCATTGATTCGTTCGATCGGCTTACCTGAATTGTCGAGCACGACCTTCACCGCGTCGGCGATCGCCTTGCCGAATTCGTCCGAATACTCCAGCTGCTCTTGCGACGGCTTACCATTGGTGCCACCGCCGATCGGCAAATCGACAAAGGTCGTCATCTCACCGCGGATCAGGCCGTCCATCGTCCGGTCGATCCCGGGCGGGAGCTTTTCCGTCGGGACTTCGCCGTTGTACGGTGGCTGGCAAATCGTGAAGGCGAGCCACTGAGCGACCTTTTTCAGATGTTCGCGATTGACCATCGGGTCGTCTTTGACGCGGATCGAGCCCGAACGCATCGAGTAGACGAAATTCTTCGACCGGCCCGGATCGGGCGGCTTGGGAACTTCCGCAACTGCAATACCGGCAACGAGTAATCCAGCAACGACGGGAATCGCCCGAATTGAGAACATCATGCGCGCACGCGGCAGAAGGGAAGGGGCAGCCCAACACGCACAACGGCCCTGCTCGAGTTCCGTTGGCGCGTTGGCACCATTATACCCGGAAAATATCAGTCAGAAATGGTCGAATCAAGCGGTCCGGCCCAGAAGTTGAAGTTAACGTGCTGATCTTCCGAATCCAAGGATTCGTTGGCACTCGATCGACCGTGCAATCGCCGATGGTCAGGTTTCCACCCTGTGGTGCCAGGCCTCCCGGCCTGGCATTCCCTCGGCAGGCCGGGAGGCCTGCCCCACTCCCGAGAGAGCAGGTTTCCAACCTGACCGGAAAAGACGGGACAGGTTGGAAACCTGTCCAACTTGGACGCCGGCAACGGACGTTTGGATCAACAATCAAAATCGCCACGGATGATTGCGATAACGACCAGTTTTTGGCAGGTTCCTGGCGCCACTTTTCTCGGACCCATCCTCGACGCAAGAGCTGTCGGGCAAGGAGAATCCGTCAATTGCGAAGGTCAAAGAGCGCCAGACCCTAGAACCCCTGGCGCTCTTCGTGGCGCCCTTTGATTGGCGCCCTTTGATTTTCGCCTCACAGGTACATCCAATACTCCGTCGTGTCGCGCCGGCGATCCGCCCACGGACCACTCGGGGCCGCGAAGAACCAATCGGTCCCCACGCCGCCCCACAAGTCGTCGATCGCGTTATCTTCCTGAATGGTCGTCGGGTTCAGGTAGTAAGTCCCGTTCTGCCCGCCGCTCAGGAACCCGCTAAGGTGGTCCATCTTCTGTTGCTGCGAGATGTCCGTCCGTCCCCATTCCAGACGCAGCATCCGCATGGCCGACAGGTCATCCTCGTACACGACCTTGTTGCCGATGAGGATGTCGTTGCCGCCGCCGCCGTTCAGGCTGTCGATGCCGAGGCCGCCCACCAAGATGTCCGGCCCATTCCCACCGGTGATCGTGTCGTTCCCCATTCCACCGACAAGCGCTGAAGCAACCAGTGCCGTGCTGCTCATCAAAAGGGTGTCGTTCCCATTGCCGCCGTGGAAGGCGACCGCACGGGGGAACTGGTAGGTCGTGCCGCTGATCACTGTTGATCGCGCTTCGATGTAATCGTTCCCGTCGCCGCCGTAGGCAAACACGGTCCCGACAACGCCGTTCTGCGTCGGCAACGTGAAGGTGCCGAGGTTTGCGCCATTCAACGTCACCGACACCGCTGAACTATTGGACGTGGCCGCGAAGATGATGTTGTCCGCTCCCGGCGTACCACCAACGACCAGATCAATGCCGACCATACCAAACTGGATGACACTTAGCGACTTCTGCCAGGTCGGGCTGTAGTCGCTATCCTGGTCTACTACAAACGCGGTGACGTTGAAGTTCCCTTGGCCGGGGAACGCATGCGTCACGTTGGTCGCCGCGTTCGGCAGCCACTGATTCGTGTACTGCCCATCGCCCCAGCTAATGTAAATGTTGAACCCGGCCGCCCGATCGGCAGGCGACACATCCGTCGGCGTGAACGTGAACGTCGCGGGGTGATAGGCCACAACCGTCGTCGGCGCCGTCGACGACAGAGTCGGTGGCACGTTGTAGACGGACAGGTACTGTGCCGCAGTGCCGGAACCGCGGTCGGCGTCGGTTACGGTCAACCGCACCAGGAAATTGCCACTGTTCGCGTACAGGTGCGAGATGGTCGGCCCAAGCATGGCCTGCGGGCTGCCGCTGACCACGTACCCGTCGCCGAAATCCCAAGTCACAGTCACGTTGCCGGTCGTGTTGTACTGGGCGAACCCTGACGCACGGCCTGGGTACGCCGACATCGACTCAACCCCGTAATTGGTCATGATGTTCGTAACCTGCGGGGCCACGTCGTTGTCGACGATCGTCCCCAAGCCATCGGCATCAGCGATCGTGCCGAACGACGTTCCCGTCAGATGCAGGGTGAACGTCTCGTTCCCCTCGATGTGGTTATCCGCGATGAGTTGGATGTAGATGGTCTTCTGCGTCTGGCCCGCATCGAAATGAACGGCTCCCGTCGCGGCCGTGTAATCCGAACCCGCGGTCGCCGTGCCCGCCACGACGGTGTAGCCCACATCCACGGGCATGTTCGCCGCGTTGGACAACGAGACCACGAACGGCATCGGCACGCTCTGCGGCACGCCGTTCGGGTAGGTGACGTCGCCCTCGGTCGCCTGTGCGTCGGCCACCGAAACCGCCGGCGGCGGGACCGCGTCGCGGAAGATCGACACCGTCGGCTGATGGCCTGCCGTCGTGTCGACACGGAGCTGGGAGTCGGGGGTCGCCACGAAACGCAGGCCGAGCACACTCGTCGTTGACAGCAAACCGGCCAGAGCTACCGGATCCAGGAAGATTGTTCGTGAACCGCTGCCGACCGGATCGATTGTGCCGAGCAGTACGCCGGACGACGTGCCGTCGGCGAGCGTGATCGCCTGGTCGCCGGCATAGCCAAACACCTGGATGGGCTGGCTTCCGGGGTAGTAGTAGGTCTCGTTGAATGTGAGCGCTACCTGGGCGAAGTCGCCGCCCATCACGGCCGGATCGAGGTTGTATTCGAACAAGCCGCGATACTCGCGCGGCGACGGACCGCCGGCCACCGTCTGCGGTGAGGAGGCCGCGAACGTGTCGATGAAGTTGCCGCCCAAAGTCACCGTCGGATCCGACCCGCTGAAGTACTCGGCGTAGTAGCCATACGCCGCCGGCGTGCGGTTGAAGTCGTTGAAGTCGTCATTGCGGATCGTCCCGATGCCCTGCCAGCCCGCGAAGTTCACGCCGACGCCATTCCACAGATACACATTGAAATTCTCGTCGGATTCGATGGTCCGGTCGCCGGTGACCATGATGGTGATCGTCTTCGACACTTCGCCGGGCGCGAAGGTCAGGCTGCCCGTTGTGTACGCAAAATCGTACCCATACGCGGCAGTGCCCTCTTGCGTGAAGTAGTCGACGCTGATGGGAGTGAACGCCGGCTGCGACAGCGTGACGGTGAAGTTGAACGGCGTGCTGCCGGTCTTCCCCTCATAAGCGGTCACATTTCCGATGTTTACCCACGGCATGTCATCGTTGACGATCGTCCCGATGCCTGTGTCGTCGGCCAGCGTGGCGTTCGTCGGATCGGACAGGACCATCGAGAACGTCTCGTCCGGCTCAACTACTTCGTCGCCCCACATGTTCGCGTCGACCGTTTTGCTCGTCTCGCCCGGAGCGAACGTGAGCGTGCCGGAATTCGGATAGTAGTCGGACCACTCGGTCGCGGTTCCGTCGGCCACCGTGGCAAAGTTGACTGTAATCGGCTGGTCGGACGGCCGTGACAGCGTGACTGTGAACGTGACCGGCGTGCTATAGCCCTCCGGCGCCGAGGCATCGCTGATCGAGATCGTCGGCGGTGGCAGGTCCTCGAACGCGACGAACGAGAAGACCCCGCCGGTCCAGAATGACGTCAACCCCGTCAGGTCCTGGGCTATCTGGAACACGTAGCCGCCCGCCGTCCCGACCGCGAGCGTGCCCTCCGCGGACAGGTCGATGTCGATCGGCGTCGCCGGGTAGTAGTAGCCCTGCGGCGGCGACAAAGTGATCGAGCCGAGCACGTTCCCATTGGGACCGAACTTGACGATGCGGTTGTAGCTATAGTCCGTGGCAAAGATTTCGCCGTTCGCGTTAACGGCCAGATCCTTGAATTTGGATGCAATGCCATTGAGCGTGTACGGCAACGCGATCACATTTTCTTGGGCCCCTGTTGTGCGATCAAAAACAAACAGCTCGTTGTAGTCGTCGATTGAATAAAGCTTGCCATCGCGGCCGACGGTGGCGGTGATCATCGGCCAAGTGTTGCCGATCCGATCGGACGCTCCGGTATCCAGATTGAACCGCACGATGCCGGCCGCATAGGGCGAGTCGCTGCCGACCAGCATGTCGGCCGCGTAAACGTAATTGCCATAGCGCCCGAGTCCGCCGAAAGTGTAGGTGTTGAACGCCAGGTTCCACTGCTGAAACATGCCCGTGTACCCGAGCGAACTCCAGTTGGAACCGTCGAACGTACTCAGGACTGGATTGCTGACGCCGTTGAATACGCTGACTCGGCCGTCCGGGCCGGCGACCACATCGCGCGCCGCGTGTTCGCCCTGCGCGGGAATGGTGTTTGTCGACAGCAGCGTGCCATCGGCCGTAAACGTCTTCAGATATTGGTCGTAGGCCGGATACGAGCCGCCCACGGTGACAAATAGATTCGCGGACGGGAGAGTGCGACTTTCAAGATTGAGAACGGAGAGGCGGACCTTGCGGTCGATGGGCCGACGCATGAGTGTTTCCGATTCGAGGGTGTAGCCAGGCGCGCGTGCCGAGTTGCGCCCGTATCAGACCCTAGATTCACCGATGGCGTTGTCAAATCGCCGGCGGACAGAAGTGACTTTCCCTTCAGGTGGGGCCACACTGTTTCGCGGCCGGCCAAAACTGGGGCCGGATTGTGAAGACCTCCACTCGATATGAGGCGGTCACGCGATTGAAACCGGCGCGTCGGTTCCCTATTCAATCCCCGCTTGTTCAACCTGCACTTACAAAATGCACATGCAACTTCCGAAGGGCTTTCGCTTCGCCGGCGTTCATAGCGGCCTCCGGGCATCCGAGCCCGGCCGGCTCGATCTGGCCCTGGTCGTCAGCGACACGCCCGCGGCGGCAGCGGGTGTGTTTACGCAAAATCGCGTCGTCGCCTCTCCGGTTCACCTCTGCCGCGAACGGCTGCCGCGCAACGATGCCCGCGGCTTTGTCGTCTGTTCCGGCAACGCCAACGCGTGTACCGGCGAACAAGGCATGGCCGATGCCCGCCGGATGTCCGAGCTAGCGGCCCGCGAAGTTGGGTGTGCGGCCAACCAGTTCCTCGTCGCATCGACCGGCGTGATCGGCCGGCTTTTGCCGATGAACGTGTTTGAAACTGGCATCCCAGCAGCGGCGAAGCGACTCGGCGGCACAGTTGATCACTTCGACGCTGCCTCCCGCGCCATCCTGACCACCGACACGCGGCCCAAGACGGCGTCGCGCAGCGTCGGTGCCTACGCAGTCACCGGGTTCGCCAAAGGCGCCGCCATGATCGGCCCCAACATGGGGACCATGCTCGGCTTCGTACTGACTGACGCGCCGGTACGTTCCGCGGATTTGCAGACAATCCTCCGCGACGCCGTCGAGGGCACCTTCAACTGCATCAGCGTCGAGGGCCACACGAGCACGAACGACACGGTGCTCATTCTGGCTAATGGTTCGGGCACTCCGCTCGCGGGGGCCGAATTACAAGCGTTCACCACCGCGGTGCGCGCGATCTGTGCCGACCTTGCACGCGGTGTCGCGTCCGACGCCGAGGGCGCCGAGCATCTGGTCACGATCGACGTGGAAGGCTGCCGCACCGACGCCGACGCGAAGCGCATCGCGAAGACGATTGCGGAGAGTGCCCTCGTGAAGACCGCGATCTTCGGGGCCGACCCGAACTGGGGCCGCTTCGTGTCAGCGGCCGGCTACGCGGGCGTCGATTTTGCGGAAGCCGATCTAACGTTGTGGATGGGCCCGTTCGAGCTTTATCGGGCCGGCGTACCACTGCTGTTCGATGCCAAGGCCGCGTCGGCGTATTTGAAGGACAACCGCGAGGTCGGCATGCGGCTCGTGTTCACGCTGGGCTCGGGCCGCTGCCGGTTCTACACGTGCGACCTGACGCCGGAGTATGTGCGGCTGAACGCGGACTATACGACTTGAAGCGTCAGGCGGGCTCCGCGCATTGGAGCCATGCCAGGAACGCGCCGATCTGATACGCTGGATCGTGCTGCTGCACTCCGGGGCCGTTCATGTCGGACGCCACATCCGTGGGAAAGGTTTATCTCGTCGGGGCTGGTCCCGGCGACGTGGGCCTGCTGACGTTGCGGGCCATCGAGTGCTTGCAACTCGCGGATTTCGTTCTTTACGACTACCTCACCGCGCCGCGCACGCTGGACTTCGCCCGTCCGGAAGCGGAAAAGTTTCGCGTGACCCAGTTGCCCGGCACCCACGCGGAACGCTGGCCGCACATCACCGCGAAGATTATCGAACAAGCGCGACAGGGGAAGTCCGTTGTTCATTTGAAGGGTGGCGATCCACTCGTCTTCGGTCGCGGCGCCGAAGAGGCAGATGCACTTCGTGCGGCAGGAATCCCATTTGAAATTGTGCCAGGTGTTTCGGCAGCGTTCGCGGCGGCGGCGTGCGCGGAGATCCCGCTCACGCACCGAGCCTGCGCCAGCGCCGTGGCTCTCGTCACCGGCCATGAAGAGCCCGGCAAGGCCGGCGCCATGCTCGACTGGGACGCACTGGCCAAGTTCCCGGGCACGCTGGCGGTCTATATGGGGGTCACGCAGTTACCGCATATTGTCCACGAGTTGACCTCGCGTGGCATGAGCCCACAAACGCCCGCCGCGCAGGTCTATCGGGCCTCGACTGGTGAGCAGCGCACCGTGACCGCGCCGCTCGGGCAACTCGTCGACGAAGTGCGTCGGGCCGGCCTGGGCCGGCCGTCGCTCCTGCTCGTCGGGCCGGCGGTCGCCATGCGGCCGCAGCAATTGTGGTTCGAAGCTCGGCCTCTCTTCGGCATGCGTGTGATGGTTACGCGGCCAAAGGCTCAGGCTCTCCCATTCGTGCGCAAGCTCGAATTGCTGGGAGCTATCCCGCTGCTCCTGCCGACCATCGAAGTGCGACCGGCGGCCGATTGGGCGCCGGTCGACGCGGCGATCGAACGTCTCGCGGGTGGCGGCTACGAGTGGGTGGTCTTCACCAGTGCCAATGGTGTTACCGCATTCTTCGATCGATTGAAAAGTCTGTCGCGCGATGCACGGACCTTCGGTCGCGCCCAGCTGGCGGCTATTGGCCCTGCGACCGCGACAACGCTCGCCGAGCAGCAATTGATCGCCGATCTCGTGCCCACCGAGCAAATGAACTCGGAACGGCTCGCCGAAATGCTCGTGGAGCGCTGCCGCGATCAGCGCGTACTAATCGTTCAGGCGGCAGATGGCCGCGGCCTATTGCGGCAACGGCTACAGGCTGTGGCGCAGGTCGATTTCATCGCGGCGTACGAACAGGCGGCTGCAGTCGATATCGCAAGTCCGGTCTTCGAACGACTTCGTCGCGGCGACGTCGATGCGATTACGTTGACGAGCCCGAATATCGCGAAAGCGCTTCTGGCGGCGTGCGACGAGAGCATTCGATCGCTGTTGCGCACCGGGCGTGTTCAGTTGGTTGTAAACAGCGTGCGTCTAGCGGAAATGTTGACGGGAGAAGGACTGTCGGCAACCGTGGCGACAACACCCACGGTTGACGGCGTGACTGAGGCACTCATCGCGTTGCGACAAACTTCGAAAGGAACCGCGCCAAGTTGATTCGGTCGACTACTTCACGTCTTGATAAGCGTTCCACCCGAGGTAGCCCAGCACACCGGCCGATACGATGCCGCCGATATCGGCAAGCACGTATGGTCCGCCGCCAAATGGCATTCCCGTGAACAGGTCGAGGGCGCACAACAGCAACGCCAATCCGGCGATGCCCATGGCCCCGAGACACATCCACTTCTGCATCGTCGGCCTCGCGGGACGTAGACGTTCGGCACAGGAGTAAGTCTGCAAGTCCCCAAATTGTACTGGACCAAACCGGAGTCGCAACGGGTTGATCGGGAAGAACATGCGTTATTTGCTGAGCACGACCGGCAATCCCGACATTTCGGGCGCATTCCGCCCTTGGTTATCGATCGCGATCGCACAGACGGCCAATTCCTCGATTTCGTGAATCCGTGGATGCTTCGGGACTGGCGGCGCTTGCCTGCTGTCGGACCGACGCGATCGCGTAGAATCAAACGCACGAATCTCGGCAACAGGTTCAACATGTCGCGGAAAGCTACCTGGCGGCTCGTGGCTGTTTTGGGGGTCGTTGCGATCGGCGCGGCGGCATGGATGTACTTTCGTCCGACGCCGGCATCGAGCGGTTTGACACTGAACAAAGGCGACCGCATTGTGATCGTCGGCAATACGTTTGCCGAGCGGATGCAGTACTTCGGGCACTTCGAAACCTTGCTGCATTCCCGGTTTCCCGATCACGAGTTGGTGGTGCGCAACCTGGGCTACTCCGGCGACGACGTCTTTCCAGCCACGCGTGCGATCGGGTTCAATGATCACGGCCACACGCTGGAGGACCACCAGCCGGATGTGATCATCGCGTGCTTTGGGTTCAACGAATCGTTCGCCGGCCCGGCCGGTATCGACCGCTTTGAAACCGGCCTTGAGCAATACGTCTCGATGACGACGGCGACGGCATACAACGGGCGCGAGCCGCCGCGCCTGGTGCTTGTGTCGCCGATAGCCAATGAAGACCTCGGCCGCCCCGACTTGCCGGATGGGCGGACGAACAATGAAAACCTGCGACTCTACACCGAAACCATGCGGCGCGTCGCCGAGCGGCGGGCGATTCCCTTTGTCGACTTGTTCACGCCCTCGCAACAGCTCATGACACGTGCCGATCACAACTTCACAATCAACGGCGTGCACCTGAACGATGCCGGCGACAAAGAGATCGCCGCTTTGCTCGATAAGGGGTTGTTCGGAGCGAGGCCCCGTCGTGCCGAGAAGGTCGACTACGCACGCCTACGGACCGAAGTGAACGAAAAGAACCTGCAATTCTGGTACGACTACCGCGCGACGAACATCAATTTCATCTCGGGCGGCCACAAGGCGGGCTTTGGCGGCAAGCACTTTCCCGCGGAGTTTGCCAAGCTCCGCAAGATGATTGCCAAACGCGATCAACGTGTGTGGGCGGTGGCGCGAAGCGAGTCAGTTTCCGAGCGGATTGACGACGGCGACACGGGCGAGTTGCCGGTCATCGAAACCACCCAGAAAGCGACCGCGCCGATTCTTCCGCCGAGCGAGGCGGTCAAGTCTTTTACGGTGCCGCCGGGATTCGCGGTCAGTCTGTTCGCATCCGAGGCCGAGTTTCCCGATCTGAAGAAGCCGGTGGCAATGGCGTTTGACGCACGCGGCCGTTTGTGGGTGACGACCATGCCCTCGTATCCCATGTACGTGCCCGGCGAACCGGTCAACGACAAAATACTCGTCTTCGAGGATACAGAGGGTGTCGGCAAAGCGACCAAGGCGAGTGTCTTCGCCGACGGGCTCTACCTGCCGTCCGGGATCGCGCTCGGCGATGGCGGTGCTTATGTCGGATGCCAGCCCAACGTCTGGTTCCTCAAGGACACCAAGGGCACCGGCTCGGCCGATTATCGCGAACGCATTCTCACCGGCTTCGGCAACGCCGACTCGAATCGGGCGGTGAACGATTTTCGCTGGGGCCCGGGCGGCGACCTGTATTTCAACGAGGGAGTCTACAACTACACGCAAGTCGAGACTCCCTACGGCCCGCGTCGAAACTTCAATTCGGCGATCTTTCGCTATGAGCCGAGGAGCGAAAAGCTCGACGTCCATGTCACCTACAAGTTCGGCAATCCCTGGGGCCACACCTGGGATCGCTGGGGCCAGGAATTCGTCGCCGACGCGGCCGACGGATCGACCTACTTCGCGACGGCACTCTCTGGCCAAACCGATTACCCGCGCAAGCACGGACCGATCAAAGAGGTCTTTCCCAAGAAATGGCGACCCGCCTGTGGTTGCGTGATTGTTTCGAGTCACAATTTTCCCGACGAATTGCAGGGCGACTACTTGTTCAACAACATGATCGGGTTACAGGGGATTGTCCGCTACAAACTCGCGGAGGATGGATCCGGGTTCACGGGTACGCCAGCGGAACCGCTTCTGCAGTCGTCGGACCCGAACTTTCGTCCGGTTGATATTCTCTTCGGGCCGGACGGGGCTCTTTACGTCTGCGACTGGTGCAACCCGATCGTCGGCTACATCGATCATTCTCTCCGCGACCCAAACCGCGATCGGACGCACGGACGCATCTGGCGTATCTCGTGCAAGGATCGCCCGCTTGTGCCGCGGCCGAAGATCGACGGCGCATCAATCGCGGAATTGCTGGAATTGCTGAAGGCGCCCGAAGATTTCACGCGCGATCAAGCGCGACGCGAATTGCGCTTGCGCGATTCACCGCAAGTGATGAGCGCGCTCAAGGCATGGACTGCCGCGCTTGACCCCAAACACAGCGATCACGACCATCATTTGCTCGAAGCGCTCTGGGTCTACCAGCACCACGATACCGTGAATGATGTCCTGTTACGGCAGGTTCTACAATCGCCGGACCCGCGGGCGCGTGCCGCGGCGACCCGCGTATTGTGTGCCTGGCGTGACCGCCTGCCCAACGTGTTGTCTTCGTTGCGCACGCTGGTCAACGACGGTCATCGTCGCGTTCGTCTCGAGGCCGTGCGTGCATTGAGCTTCTTCCGGGACAAGGAAGCACGCGAGATCGCCGTCGAGGTGCGGTCGCATCCGCTGGACGACTATCTGAAGTATGTGCTCGATGAAACTCTCGCCACACTCGATCAGCGCTTGAAGCCACGCTAAATACGCAACGTCAATCCGCGACCTTTTCGTTGATCTTCACCGGGATAAACGTGTGCCCAGTGTGGCAGCCGAGACAAAAGCTGAGGCCGCGTGGGCGCACGCCGCTGTAGTGGTCGCCGGCGAGCGCAAAGAACGAAGCTGATCGGCCAGACGAATCCTTGGCCTTGGCGGTCCACTTTGCCACCTTGCCGTTCTCATCGAGCCCAGCCAACACGGAGGCGGCGGTCCCCATGGACGGGACCCACGTGTTCAAATGCCCGGTTTTTTCGAGGGGCGCGACAAACAGGCGCTCCCATTCTCCCACGATGCGGGGCTTGACAGGATCGTCGAATCGATCGCGGTGGGCGGCAAAGAAGACAACCGACTTGACGGTCTTGGGCGGGGGGATCACCGGTTTCTCGCCGGTGTCGGTCTGCTGGCCGAGAAACGGATCGGCCGCCGGTTCGTTGATTAGCGAGTTCATCGCCTGGCCAAAGTCGCCTTCGTACTTCTTACCGGAAAGGAGCATGCGCTCCGTGGGGCTGCCATCGCCATTGGCTTTGGTCAGCACGTGATCGTGAATCTCGATCGCTCGATGATACACCGCGACCGGTTCGGCATCGACGAACTGCGGATCGTCGAAGACCAATTGCGGCAGTTGCGGCGTCGACCATTCTTGCGGCAGCAGATAGAGGCCAAATGCCGTCGGCGCCGCGCCGACTGGGGCAGCGGCGTACAACACGAGTTCGCCAGGATAGGGGCTCGGACAGCCCATCGTCATTTCGCGTCCATCCTGGTCTTTCGATGGCGCGTAATACATATTCCCCTCGGTCTGGTTCGGCAGTCGGACCCCAGTCGCGAGGGAACTGGGCGCCGAGCGCAGATAACCCCAATCCGCTTGCGCCAGCCGCAGCCGACCGCCGTCGTCCGGATGCGTCGTCATGAAGACGACGCGGCCATTGAAGAGGGCCCGTGGTCGCCAGACCGGTTCTGGAATCTTGACCGAAAACCCGAACTGTGTGGCGCCCAAGTTGATTCGACCGCCGGTCCATTGGTCGGTCGGACCTGTCAAGAACGTGCCGCCTGTGCTCACCGGCCGGACGTCGGCGCCATCTTCGGTCACGGCTTCCCGGTTTCGGCTCCAAAGGCTGAAAATGAGCAGGTGTTCGGCGGTCGTCAAGAATGGCCAGCGGTCGTTGTTCCGGTTGGCCGTGAACATGATCGGCTTGGATTCGCCGTTCGTCCACGACCAGATTTGCGTTGCGCGACGCGAATGATCTCGACCGAGATCGGGCAGACGGCTGGACGCAAAAACAAAGCCGTCGCCGCGATCAGTGGGATCGACGTCGTCGTAATCGAGTTTCCGTCGGTCGTCTTGTTCAAGCATTGAACCATCGGCTGCATACCGCAATGGTGGGAGGGCGACGCAGCCGGGGTCGTCCTGGCCGCCGGTCAATTGCCGTAGTCCGCGGCCATCCACGCCGACCTCGTAGATGCGCCAGCGGCCCGGATCGGGCGGCGCTCGACGACCGGCGAAGAGAATGCGTTTGCCGTCAATCGAAACGGAAGGGCTCATGACGTCGATCAAGGTCCCGCCGTCACGAAGCTCGCGTCCCCACGTCAACTCGTAGACTTTGCCGTCGGGATCCAAGAGTCGCAGCCGGCCTTCGGCAGCCGCCCAAGGAATCGTTCCAGGATAAGTGAACCCCTCGGCCTCGGGAGCCGGCGCTACGAAACTCGCCGGCTCGGTCCGCGAGGTGAAGACGATCGGGACCTTCGGTTTGGAATGAACATAGGCCTGGAGGTCGGGCGCTTCCGAAACGCCCATGCCGCCAAGCAACTGGTAAAGAACGACCGCCGCCACGACGAGAACGACCACCATCCCAATGGCGGTATATATGAGCTGGCTTCGACGGATCATCGGCACACGAGCGGATGGAAGACAAGAAATGGCGAGGGTGTCTAAGTGAACACGGCCGGCGCCGGGACAGCGTCCCGTCACCGGCCGTGCACGTCACAATCTATTCTACGCCAGACGACCAAACGCTTAGTAGTTCGGGATCACCTGGCCGTCGTTCGCCGCGTTGATCATCCACCACGTCTGCTGGGAGATCGAGTTGCGGATGAACCGAACGCTGCCGTCGCACAGCACGGCATTGACGCCGCCAGAGTGACGGCTACGAGCCGTGGCCTGGTTGCTGTTGCAGCTCGTCCAGTTGCTCAGGTTGCGGGTAGGAACGTTTGGCGCGTCGCGGATGTCGTCTGAACAATCGCGATTCGGGCCGTCATTCGGCAGCTGGCAATCGCCGTCCGCATGAGCCACGATGGCGCTGGAGCCGGCCAAACCGAATGCCCACACGCCGCGCGGATCGTTAGCAACGCCGGTTCCCGTCAACACTTCGCTGGCCATGATCGTATTCGAGGCACCGTCCGGAACCGTCGCCACGCCCATGCCAATCTTGCCGCCGGTCGTCGCGGTCCAAACCGAGAACGGCCCCTGGCCCGCGTAACCCCACGGTCCGCCCGAGCTGCTGCCGCCGTTGAGGCGGGAGCCGTAGTGGTAGTGCGGGCCGAAGTTGGCCGCGTAGTTGCCGCGCGCCCAACCGGTCAAATTGGCCAGCGGCAAGCTGCACTGCGTCGTGTTGCCGTCCGACGGGCACATGTAGGTCTTGACCGTCTGCCCGCGGACGTTCGCCCACGTGGCATCAAGGCCCGCACCCGTATTGTTCATCGCCACCCAGTAGTTGATGCTGTTGGCGACCGAGTTGAACAGGTTGTCCTGTTCAACGTACGGCAGGATCAAGACGGCCCAGTTCGGCCCGATTTCGCTGCTGTACGGGTAGTCGCTGTAGTTCCGCATCAGGACGCCTGGCGGGAAACCACCGTTCGTGTCGTTGTAGTTGTGCATCGCCAACCCGATTTGCTTCAGGTTGTTCGAGCACTTCATGCGATTCGCAGCCTCGCGAATCTTCTGTACGGCGGGGAGCAGCAGGCCGATCAAGATCGCGATGATAGCGATCACGACCAACAATTCGATGAGCGTGAAGCCCTGCCGTCCCGAGCGTCTCTTCAACGCGGAGAGGACCATCATAAAAACTCCCGATGAGAATGAGGAGAGTATCTCAATCAAGAATGTTAAACGACTTGTAACCGATTGTCCATAGGTTTCCTCACGACTTTTTCACGGTGTACGACGTCAGCGACCCGGTGATTTCGACCCCAGTTCTCGCCAGACCTTACCACTTGGGTATGATTCCGCTCCAATAACCCTCCGCCCCTCCGAGAGCATTACAGAAATGCGCTGTTTCTGCTTCGTCGCGTCGCTCGTCTTTTCGGGCCTCGCGGCAGCCGGTTCTTCCAGCAGCTTACTTGACGTTCATCCGGGCGGGAAACAGCTGCTCGTTGCCAATACCGATGGCGGCACGATCACGCTCGTTGACTTAGTGGGCCGCAAAGCCATCCGCGAGGTGCCCGTCGGCGATCACCCGGAGGCCGTTGCCTGGATCGGTTCCGGCCCGCTGGCGATCGCGACGGTTTATCGCGACGACAAGATCGTGCTTATCGATACAGAGGCCGGAACCGTCGTCGCAACGATCAAGTGCCCGGCCGAACCCTATGGCATCGTGGTGACGCGTGACGGCAAACACGCGTACGTCAGCCACGATTACCCCGGGCTTGTCAGTGAAATCGACCTCGACGCCCGCAAGCTCACTCGTTCGATCCCCGCGGGCGAGTGGTGTCGGGGAATCGCCCTGACGCCGGATGAATCGCGCGTCTACGTGACCAACTTCTACACCGCGACTCTCAGTGCAATCGATTTGCAGTCCGGCAAGGTCGTCGACACCTGGCCTGGCCGACCGTCGGACAATCTATGCCGCCATGTTGTTGTTCACCCGACGCGCCCCAAAGCCTACTTGTCGCACCTGCGCAGCCTGACGCACATCTTCAACGCACGCGGCAGCATCTTCCCGGAACTATCGATTTGCACGTTGACGCCCGCGAAGGCCGACGAGAAACGTCGCGTCGCCATCTCGCTCGATACTTTCAACGGCGTTTACGTGACGGCCAACCCGTGGGAATCGGCCATCAGCCCCGACGCGCGAACCTTCGTGACCATCTACGCCGGCACGAACGACATGAACTACTCGGCCGTTGTCGACGACGACTATCAGGAAGTCGATCGCACCGGCGTGGTGCCGGTCGGCAAGCACCCGCGTGCGGTCAAGTATCGGCCGGACGGCAAGGAGTTGTACGTCTATTCGACGCTCGACTTCAGCGTCGACGTTTTCGACACGAGCCGCAGTCGGCCGTCAAAGGTGACGTCGATCAAGGTGACAGCACCGCCGGTCACGCCCGAATGGGTCCGCGGCAAGGAACTGTTCGTCACCACCTTGCCCCCGATGACGCGGGCCAAGTGGATCAGTTGCTCGGGTTGCCATCCGGATGGTGCTCAAGATGGCCGGGTGTGGCAGAATCCGGAGGGGCCGCGCAAGACGCCGCCGCTCTGGGGCCTGGCGCACACGCATCCGCTGCACTATTCCGCCGACCGCGATGAAGTGCAGGACTTCGAATACACCATCCGCGGCAAGCTCATGGGCGGCTCGGGATTGCTCAAGGGCGCGATCAAGCCGCGACTCGGTTTCCTACCGGCCGCTGAACTGGAAGAGAACACCAGCGGCCGATCAAAGGATCTGGACGCCCTGGCCATCTACACGAACTCGTTCCAACCGAAGCTGTCGCCGCACATCGAGGCGCCTGGCAAGTTAACTGCCGAGGCCGAGCGCGGCAAGAAACTGTTCTTCGACAAGACGGTCGGCTGCGCGACCTGCCACAGCGGTCCGTACTACACCGACAGCCGGCTCGAAAAACCATACCTGGTGCATAACGTCGGCACCGGCGACGGTCCAACCGAGAAGATGCCGCCCGAGTACGACACGCCGACGCTGCTCGGCATCTACCGTTCGCCGCCGTACCTGCACGACGGGCGAGCGAAGACGCTGATGGACGTGCTCACGACCGCCAACCCGAAGGATCAACACGGCAAGACGAGCCATTTGACCAAAGAGCAGCTGGCGGAAATCGTCGCGTTTGTCAAGTCATTGCCGTACGAAACGCCTGCAGACGAGACGCCAAACACGGTGCCGTGGCGGGTGAAGTTGAAGCGGGTGGATTGACCGCGAAATCAATGAGGGGAGTGGGCCTTGAAAAGGTCTTTAAGGTCATCCAATCGAGACATGAAATCCGCCAGCCTGACGCGCAATTCAATCCGGATAGCCGGTGGGCATTGAGCAGCTTCTACAATCCCCGAAACGTCACGGGCCAACTGTTCTAGTTGTGGCTGCAAGTTTCGAAATCGGCGGACCGAGCGATCTCGCCTTTCAGAATCTTCCCTAAGTTCCGCTGTCGAAATCGAGCCCAATCGGCTCTTTTCTTGAACCGCGAGTACCTCAGCGAACAAGGTTTCCAACTTCGCGGTATAGATTCCCAAAAGATCGGCCAGGCGGGCCAATTCGTTAGAATTCAGACCGCCCACGGAACGAATCGTTTGGCCCGATGGAGCCGGTCCCAATTGGGTGTCAGCACTCATGCCCGCTCCTCCCACTGTCGCAACGCATCCACGGTCTCAAGCAGCCGTCGCAACGATTGTATCTGATGCGCCTGGTCGTAACCTGACGCATTCAGCTTCAGTTTCTCGCCGCTCAAAGTTGTGAAGTTACTGATCACCAATGATGTAAACGCCAATTCTCGCTGACACTTTCGGGGATCCGATGAACCTAAGGCTTCGGCGATCGCAACTGCGTATTCACCTTCCCGATAATGCCGATCCACTTCCGCTTGGTCGGGCCACCAGAGGTCTTGTTTGCCGACGACCGTCAGCAACCAAACCTTATTCTTGCATAAGCGGACGGCGGGAAGCAACCGCAGAAGCGCTTCCATTTCGTCCGCTCGGCCGGCACTCAGCAGAGATTGCAAGAATTCAGGCTTATTTCCTTGGTAGAGCTTATGGTCCTTGTAGTTGGGAAGTGGAATGGAGTGGTGCCCGAACGCAGTCACGACGATAACACCGCGGTAAGCCCCCGCCGCCAAGTCATTCAACAGATCAGACCAGGTAGCGTCTCGACGGTGTCGCTGGCCAGGTGGCACAACAACTTCGACTCCTGGGGCATCTTTGAGGGTGAATTCCTCGATGCCGAGGTCCTCGTTGTAAAGGCCCGGCGGATCAAGCAAAAGGTCATAGCGACCTGACAAAAATCGAGCGAGAGTGGTCTTTCCGACTCCGCCGGGGCCAAGGATCAGGATACCAGGCGTGCTTTCCGGCTTCCCTTTCCCAGAAAACCAGTCGCGGAGATTGCCGATCAACTGCCCGATCGCCTCCCGGCGATCCCAGACCCAGTTCACGATCCTCCAACCGGTTTCTTCGTCGGCCATTGCGGCACTCCAACCACAGAACGTAGTTTACCGAACTATTGGCAACTCAAAACACAGAAACCTACCGCCAGCCGACCTTGCCCGCCCGTCATCACCGGATGATTCACGACGTTACTGTAGTCGCCTCTTCACGAAATTCTTGCCTCGCCGCTCGCCGACCAGCTATCCTGCCGGTGGAGACCAACTCGCTGTCACATCCTGATTGGAGCAAATGCATGCGCAACTTCGTTTGGGCCGGCGTCGCTTGGGCCGTCGTGGCCGTGGGCGCCAGGGCCGAGGACAAGAAACCCGCTGGAGGGGACGACAAGGGCGTCAGTCTGGCCAAGGTGAAGAAGCTGATCGGCACCTGGGTCGCCGAGGACGACAAGGGGCAGCCGACCGAAACAGTCGTGTCTGTCTTCAAACTCACGGCCGCGGGCAGCGCCGTGCAGGAGACGATCTTTCCGGGCCAGCCACACGAGATGGTTTCCGTCTATCACATGGACGGCAAAGACCTCGTGATGACGCACTACTGTGCCGCGGGCAACCAGCCGAAGATGAAGGTCGATCCGAAGGGCAAGGACAACGAGTTGAAGTTCGTGTTCGCCGGCGGGAGCAATCTCGACCCCGCGAAAGACATGCACATGCACGAAGGGTCGATCTCGTGGACCGACGACGACCACATCGTCTGGTCATGGCAGGGCTACATGGACGGCAAGCCGGTTAAGGACCACGCCATTTCGATGAAGCTGGTGCGCAAAAAAGCAAAGTAAGGATTAGGCGAGCGGAGTCCCGGCGCGCCGGGACCCGATGATTCCGACATCGAGCGGCTTAACCTGCGTAAGCCGCTCCAACACCTCTGCCCCGATCATTGGCTTCACTTGCGAAAGCCGTACTTCTCGCCGTACAACTCGTTGAACACCTTCTGTTGATCCGGGGTCAGGAGCGCGCGGACCTGGTCGGGCACGCTCCAGCCTATTTTCCGGGCCCGTCGGGCGGCCTCCTCATTGGTGATCTTCTTCGCTGCGACCTCCGCTTTCAATTGTTCCACCGTTTCGCGCCCGAGTTGGTTGTACGCGTCACGAAGAACGCGGACCTCCTTGTCGCCAATCTTGAGGGCCGCGCGGACTTCCGGGTGGTCGAACACTTCCATTTCGCGGTTCTGGAACAGGATCTGCTTCATCCGCTTGATCTGCTCGGGCCGGAGAATCTCACCGTACATTCGGAGGAGTTCGTCGGAGGCCTTCGTCTCCTGAACACGCAGCTTGGCGTTCTTCTCCCGCTCGGGTGTCTTCGAGTCCAGAAGAGCCCGGCTCTCGTCTTCATACCGGAGACGTACTTTTTCGCGCCGTTCCTTGGTGTCGAGAAGCGCTTTTTCCTGCTCCGCGGTCACTTTCAGCTCGGCCTTCCTCTCCTTGTCGAAGAAGTAGTAGACGGAGCCGACCGGGTAGAGAGCACGCGAGTCGGCGTCGCCGGCGAATGCGCTGGCGGGCAGAGCCGTCAGTGCCGTCGCGAGAAAGAGGGTGGGAACGAATCTCATCGTGCGCCTCATTGCCGAATGGAACCCCTGCGCCGGATGACGCACCGCGATAGGGGTTCCGATGTTCGGAGTCTAGCTCACGATTTTCCGCCCACGCTCACCAGTACGACTGTTGGCGAGCGACGCGTCACCACATCACGATCTGCATTGTCGCGATCGCCTGGTTCAGCGTGTTTTATCGTCCGCCCGGCGTGGCCTTCGCGTCCGTCCGGTCCTGCACAGCCACGATTACTATTGGCCGATTGCCTTCTTCAGTGCCTCAGAGGCGACACTCACACCGATCTTGGTCGCCACATCTAGGGCCCACTGCCCGGCACCGGCCAGCCGGCTTAACATCCCGGCCCCGTCTCCCTTCCTCGCGGCGACTTCGGCCGCCGCCACTTCTCCGATGGCGCTATCCTGCTCGGGCGACGCGGCCACCTCCTTCATGGAGGTACGCAGTCGGGACAACTCCGAGGCGAGCGCCTCAAGATTCAGATTGTTCCCGCCCCCTTGCCAAATCTGTTGGAACTTGATGTGGTGTGCTTGGGCTCCGGGCCCAATCGCACCCCCCTGCCCCACCTTGTACTGATCTCTCATGATCAACTCCTCTATGAAGATATTTCTTGTGGCGGGCCTGTATTCCCCGGTTGAAGAAGCGACTTCTAGCAGCAAGCTCGCGTATTTTTCCACCTCGGCTTGATCATCCAGTTCAACAAAGTCCTGTTCGCAAATGGTCAGCTCGGTGCCGAGTGTCTCCTCGACGGTTGTCCATTCATTCGCGTCGACGACGCGCGGCTGGTACTCCCGCGGTATATTGCCGTGAAACTCGTAATCTTTTTTCTTGGTGATCGCAATGGTTGGAACCAGCGCGGCTCGGACTGCCCCTAACAAGTAATGAGAATGCCGGTTGGCCGCATCGATATAACATACGGCCACGTCGGCATTGGCAATCAACTCGAACACTTCCATTTCGTCCGAAAGCGAACGCTGGGGACGGGTAGTCAAGGGGGTATAACCTCGGGCCTCAATGTAATCCGGGAGTTGCCTCCGGACGGCCTTCCCCATGCTCTCCGTGCCAAGTAACAGGCAGGACCGGCGCGACGTCGACGGCTGGTAACGTGGCCGGGGGTTTTCGCCGAGATATGCACGGAATATTTGTATGGCGTGGCGGTGTTCCCGTAATTGTCTCAGATACGAACCCCTCGAGAACCGCCGCTGCAGTATTCTCGACGGGACGATCTCGCCGGACAGGACGTCCTCTACGAATACGAGGACCGGTTTCCGGGCTCGGATTCCCAAGGCGATCTCAAATAGGATGTGGGGTGATACCCCACCCTCGCGCCGGGTTACGACAGCCAACATGCCGTCACTGCTGTTAAGATGACGCTCCAACTTCGACGCGTTCACCGTCTTTGATGGCGGATCGAGGCTCGGGACAATACCTTCAGTGCGCATCAGGCGTCCGAAATAGGTGACGACGTCGACGTCCTCCTTTCGGTAGCTATGCGAGAAGTAGACTAGGTTCATCGGGCGCGCCTTGCAGTCAGATTTCGCCCCCGGGCCGGGCAGCGACCTCCGGCCAAACTGGTGAGTATGCCGACCGGTGCCGGTCAGCCTGTTTCGCCGCGCCGGTCAGCAAATCACAGTATCATGGTCAGCGTTTGCAGTCGCCGGTCAGCCGATTGCTGCGCTATTTCACGCCAACCGACGGAAGTTGTCAATCTTCCTCGCGTGTAGACAGAGCTGAGGCAACTCATTCTGTCAGACCACTTCGCCGAGTTGTATGACTATTGATTCAGGCGTCGCCAACCCTGTCGGCTAGTCAAGCAATTCTGTCCACGCCTACTTCCACTCCGCTCGCCAACGCCTTCAACTCGTCAACAATCGGCCCCGTCAACACCTCCTCGAAGCGAGCAAGCGCCCGCGCCACGGTCGCTCCGTCCATCACGCGATGATCGTAGACCACACGCATGTCGACTTCGCCGGCCGGCGAAAAGACGCCGTAGTTCAGGATCGTCGTGAGCGGCGACAGTGGGTGCAACGACTCAGCGCCTAACGCCGAATAGACACTGACGCCGAACGTGCCGAAGTGTCGCGCCCGTTGGCGGCCGACGTTCAGGCCGATCCACCACAAGGCACGTCGAAGCGGCCGCGGCAGGCGTGTCATCCGCAGGGCACGGTGAAAATCCTTCACATCGTCGACCGGCGTCTCGTTGAACGCCCGCAATCGTTTCGTGAGTTCGAGCAATGGCAGCGCTGCCGGGTCCTTGATGCGACCAATCAGGATTGCCTTCTCGTCCTCATAGTCGCGCTCGACAACGACGCTCGCAACGGTTGTCGGGAACTCGTAGAGGTGGTGCCACGGCAGCTTGCAATACGCCCGTCGCAACTCGGGCATTTCGGCCGAGACGAGCGCGTATGCCTTGACGACGATGGCCGTCCACGCCGGCCGGTCGGTCAATGCGGCTCGGGCTTCGATGACGGGTTGGAGCTTGATGCGCCGCTGAACCGGAACGGTCGGCACGCCGGCCGCGAAGTGCAGAAAATCGATGACCAGTCTGCGGGCCCGCGAGAGAGCGATTCGGCGGCCACGCATCGGGCGTCTCCCTCGAATGTCCAATTTCTTCAGCGCATTGCAACGAAACCGCCACGTGAAACGAATCGAACACGCTCGAGCGCGAATGCAGCACGCACGGCACCATTTCGGGGGGTCTATTGCGCTAGTATTTTGCACTACGCGTTTTCAACCCATCTCCTCTGCTGCTAACGACATGTGTCCAAAACAGCGATCAGAGGTTGCCAACCATAGGGAGGGGGTGGCAATCTTAGTTGGCAATCTCTCCCTTTAAGCAGGTTTAAGCGCTCGGAAAATATACGCCTGGTCGACGTAGCTGAGGCGATGCTCGATGCCCGTGAACCCGACGGCCGTCAACTTCGCGGCGATGGCGTCGTCGGTCAGGTAGTGGAAGCGGCCCTTGCGCGCTTCCTTCTTGAGCCACTTGCCGTAACGCAGCATGCGCCAGGCTTTCTTCAAGTACTTCAGCGGCTTCTCGGCCGCCCGTGCACCGCCGAGCGACTTCCAGGCGACCTTGCCCCAGGCTGGGTTCGGCACGTTCACCGAGAAGATGAATCGTCCGCCCGGTTGAAGGATGCGGAACACGTCCTGCAGTAGCCGATCGTACGCGGCGGTGGTCCAGGCGCCGGTGGCTTCGTCGTACGACTCGGCATAGGAGATCGATAAGCCGGAGATGACGCACTTGTAGGAAGCATCGGGTATCTGGCCGAGGCCGACGCTGAAGTCGTGCGTCTCAAAGCGGACACGTTGGCCCGGCGGCGGCTGGAGCGTCGCTCGCAACTTCGCGTAAGCCTGTTCGTTGACGGCCGCCACATCCATGCCGACGACTTCAGTGATCTGCCCCTCGGTCCGTTCCCAGAGCGCCTTCGAGAGCGCGCCGCCGCCGCAACCGAGGTCGAGCCACGACTCGCCCGCTTGTGGATCTGCCCAGTCGATCGTGTCGTCGAGCAACTCGCGATAGGGCGGCAACTCATGCTGGCCCCAGAAGGCTTTGGCACACTTGCTATCGGGCCAGTAGTTGACGGCGGGGGCCTCGGGCATCGTGGAATCCTTCCGATCAAATTGGGCGGTCATTGTAGCAGGTTCGCTGCTCGCGTCCCGGTGCGATCGGGCGTATGATGTCTTCGTCCGCCCCAGGGGCTCGCCATGGCGCCAGTCCGTCCGTTCCGCACTGCCATCTATTTGTCGCTGGGGTTGTCTGTCCTCGCACTCGGTGTCGCGGGCGGGGACCTCTTGCCCGAAATCCCGTACCTGACCGGCTTGAGCCTGCTCCTATTGCTCGGCGCCTATTGCTTGGAAGGGCGTTGGCAACTCTCGTTGCGCGACGCGAATCTGATGGGCCTCGGCCTCGCGGCCGTGCTTGGGCTCTGGGGCATCTACCAAGTAGTCCGGCCGCCGACGGGCCTCGCCGACACGTTGCCGTGGCCGGCCAGTGCGTTGCCCTACCTCGCGCCCGTGCTGATGATCCTGCTCCCCGCGAAGATGTATCGGCCGAAACATGTCGGCGACTATTGGGCCATGCACGGTCTGGCGCTGCTCGCGATGGCGATGGCGTGTGCACTGGCGCAGGACGGCGTGTTCGTTTTCATCTTCGCATTGTTCGCGGCCGTGTTCGTTTGGAGCTTGTCCGCATTTCATCTGTATCGCGAGGTCGGTTCGGTCGCGGCCAACCTGCCAATGAACGGCGGCCGCTGGCGTGCGCTGCGACCCGCGATCCTATGGGCTGGGTTGACGGGCCTCGCCGCAATCCCGCTTTTCTGGGCGACACCGCGCACCGGATCGAATTGGGAACTTGGCCTGAACACCCGCGGCAAGACCACGGGGATCAGCGACGGTCCGGTCGACCTCAACACGACCGGTTCCATCTCCGTCAACCAGGAGCGGGCGTTCCAGGTCTATGCCGAACGATTGGACGGAACGCCGGTAACCGATTTGCCGGTCGATCTGAAGTGGCGCGTCGGGCCGCTGCAACTTTACGAGGGCGGACGATGGGGTCGGAACATGTTTGGCGGTTTACAGTCAGCCGACAAAGCCAGACCATTCGCCGAGAAATTTCACAATTCGCGTGATCGTTTGCCTAACTTGGGGCCTCAGCAGATCTTGCTTCACTTCACCCTGGAAGCGAAGTTGGTGCGGACTCCGCCGTTGACCGATCCGGTCGCGTGGAAAGTGGGCGACTGGCCGCCGGTTGCGAGCCGCTCCGACGCGGGCGATTACAAGAGCTGGGTCCACCGCACGGACGGGTCACTGGACGGCGCGTTCAGCTTCGAAGGCGGCGGCCCGCCGCGCTATGTCCAGGCGTGGGTCTCACCGCTACGCCCCGGCGATGGACCGACCATGCGCGTCGGCGCCGCCCAGGTCGGCGATCGCCCGTTCGAGAACCTGCTCAAGTTGCCCGGCGGAATGTTTCGCCTCCGCGAGTACACCGACACGCTGGTCGAACGACTGGTGAACGAGCAGGCGCTGCCGCGCGAGGTGTTGACGACCCGCGATCCCGATCTGCGGTCGCGAGCGCCCCAATATCACGAGGTCATTGCCCGTGCCCTTGAGAAACATCTGGCCCAGTCGGGCGAGTTCACCTATTCACTCGACCTCGTCCGGCAGGACAAGGCGATCGATCCGACGGAGGATTTTGTTCTTAATACCAAGGCGGGGCATTGCCAGCGCTTTGCAACCGCGCTGGTCCTGATGTTGCGAACGCAAGGCATTCCCTGTCAACTTGTTCTCGGTTATCGCGGGCTGGAGGGACGCGGCGACGGTTGGTACGACATTCGCGAGGACCACGCACATGCATGGGTCGAAACCATCGTCCCGGCATCCGTCGAAGGTTTGGCGCCGGTTTCCGAAGTGATCACCAGCTTCGGTCGGTGGCAGAACGTCATCAAGACCGACTGGCAAATGGGCGGCGCTCTGGCGGTGGCCGCGACGCCGTTGCCGCCAGGCTGGCAAGCGATGCACTGGGTGACGCTCGATCCGACGCCTTCCGGCCCCGGCATCGACGAGGGAAGCAGCACGTCGCTCCTTGGTCAAGCACGCGCACGCTGGGAAGCGCTCTTCAAGAACTTGCTACTGGCGTACAACGCGCAGTCACGCGAAGAATTCGCCGAAGCAGTTCGCGGATGGATCTTTAACGATGGTGGAGCGTTCTATTTGTCGGGCGGGATTGTGGCGCTCGTCGGCTTGTGGCTGTGGCGGCGCCGCGCTCGGCGACGAGCGGCAGCGCGCGCCCACGTCCCCGACACGCTGCTCCGGCTTGTCGCCATCATGAGTCGAGCGGGACTGCCGTGGCCGCCGGGCCAGACGGCACGCGAATGGGCGCGCTCCGCCGGCGACGTGTTGAAGCAAGCCGCCCCGACCGTCAGCGTGGCCGTCGTTCCCGAGTTGGTAGTCGCCGCCTATTACGCCGAGCGCTTCGGGGGCCATGCGATTGGCAGCGACCAGCGCGCGGCTCTCGATGTGGAGGTAGCGCGGCTGGCGGCAGCGATCGCGTGAACCTAGGAATCTATGTTTCCAGGCCAAAAGCCTCGGGATCGGCAAAGTTGCCGTAGTGAAAGCGGCTCAGAAAGCGAAAACAGGCAATCCCTTCAAAGCCACTCGGGCATCGCGAAGCGCCAACTGCGCGAACGCGGCGATCGAATCCCAACGCCGGGATTTGCACGCGAATGAGATAGACGGGGAAAGTGCCAGAGTAGGCCCCGCCGAGAATGATCGGTTTCACCGGCAAGCCGCCACAGTCCTGGCAGTCGGATTGATCAAGTAGCAATTCAAAGCCAGCGCGATTTGTTCCGGCACCACTGTCGGCCAGGAGTTCCCGAACCATCGCCGAGCCGCCCCGGGCTTTGACGAGTCTTACTTCAATCATGGGCCGGCCTCCGAGAAGAGGCCATGCGGCGCGGGGCATTAGCGCAGTCCCCAAATCTCCTGGGCCTGCTCATAATCCAGGCCGACTTCCAGGGACAGAGTATTGCTCGGATCGGCGACTAGCTGTCGCATGCGCTCGTCGAGTTCATCCCAATCGTCGGCGACCACCACGACCTGTCCCTCGGCGATCCCGACAATCTTGCCGGCATATTGAGAGTGGGGGTTACGCCGAGCCTCGTCATTGATTGAGTCAGCAAGTTGCTGATTGGCGTTTTGAACTTCCGTGGCTGTCATTCTCTGCCTCCGCGCCGCTTCTTTCGACCCATTATTCATTCTTCTTGATTCCTCTGCAATCCCGCTCCACAAAACAACCGGAGGGCCGGCGGCCCGGCCGAACTGCTGTTCCAACGGCCGCCGCCCTCCGCTTCATTCGATCACTCTCACTGCCGTTCTGTCCGCGTTCCCGCTCGACCCTTGAGCCGTTCCTGGGCGGCCGTCTGGGCCGGCCAGCGGTAGCGGCCGAGCTTGTGCAAGACGGCGTCCGCGGCCTTCGCGTCATCGTTCGACGGGCCGTTCACGCGCTTGACCAGTGCGTCGATGTCTTTCTCGCGTTCCGGCGTCAACACATCGTGCCGGCCGACGAGGACGCGCAACATCTGGTCCGGCTTCGGGTCAATCTTGATCGGCAGGAATTCGTCGGTCACCGACTCGGCGACCAGATAAAGCACGCGTGTCCCTTCGTCGCCGAACCAGTCGCTCCGCCACGTCTTCACCATGGCCCGAGCTTCCTTCTCGTAGAGCCCCTGCTTGACGAGCAACTCCGCCATTGTGTCGCCGAGCTTGTCGGCCGTCGACGCCTCGGCCGGTAACGCAATCTTCTCCTCGGCCGCCGGCGACAAGTGCCCGAACGCCTGGAACGTCACCTTGCGGTCATGCACATTGACCAGCACGTAGCCAGGGATCGCGTGCTTGCCGGTGTTCTTGACCGTGAACTTACCGTCGCCCGTGGCCTTGACGACGAACGGCATCTGGAAGTCGCCGACGCCGCGGTAGAAGAGGAATTTTTCGTACTGGGTCTTCTCACCCTCCGTGCGAACGATTTGCGCGTCGGTCTCGCGGGCCGCGAGGTAGCGGTCCTTGATCCGGTCGGTCGGCAGCGTCGGCTGTTCCTTGGCCAGCACTTGCAGGTCGTCCCAGCGGATGTTCTTCTCCGGCGGCCGGCTGGCGTTCGGATACCACTCGGTCATCATTCCCTTGGGGAAGTCGACGCTGACGGACACCTTCCGATCGCGATCGCTGTAGAAGTAGAGGACCGGCGTCTCCAGGCTGACGAGCGCCGCTTCTACGCCGCCCTTGACGTTGCGGTGCCGGCTGTAGACGAACTCGGGCAACGAGCGGTCGTCTGGATAGAACTTGAGCGACTTGCCGTCCGAGCCGGAGAACGTGCTGAACGTGCCCCATTCGTGAACGACGAACTTGTCCGGCTCCTTGGCGAACGCGCCGAGCGACGTTGCCAGGGCCAGTACGGCCACCAATCCAAAACGAAGTGCGGTCATGGCAGGATCTCCCAGGTCGCGGACGCGAACAGTCCGTCGATTGATTGGATGCTACACGACGCCATAACGCGGCGGATGATGTTTGTCGGGTGCGTTACAAAGGAGATTGTTGTTTTAGGGGCTGCATCGGCCAAAGCGTTGGCGACGGACCCCCATTCGGCTATTCTCAACGCTCACGCACTCCGCGTTGAATCTGTACGGGCGTTCCGTACTCACTCACGGGCATGGTTCTTCCGCCCGGACGCGGCGTCCGCACTTTCACCTCAATGACCACCGCCTCCCCGCCGGCTCCACAATCGCCCTCCAGTCACCACCATCAGACCTTTTGGCTCTGGGTCATGTGCCTGACCGGCGTGGACTATTTTTCGACTTTGGCCTACCAGCCGTCGATCGCCTACGAGAACGCCGGCCTCCTGGCGCCGTTTGCCACGGTCGTGCTCGTGCTCGTGACGCTGTTTGGCGCGCTGCCGGTCTATCGCTATGTGGCGGGGCGGTCGTTCAACGGCCAGGGCTCCATCGGCATGCTCGCCAAACTCGTGAGCGGCTGGCCGGGCAAGATTCTCGTGCTCATATTGCTCGGGTTCGCGGCGACGGACTTCGTCATCACCAAGACGCTCTCCGCCGCGGACGCGGCCGAGCACTTGATTGGCAATCCAAATTACCCGCTCGATCATGCGGAGCAATCCGTTGAGGACCATCAACGCCTGCTCATCACGATGGGATTGCTCGTGCTCCTCGGGGCGGTCTTCATGCGCGGGTTCAAGGAGGTCATCGGCCTCGCGGTGGTCCTCGTCGGCGCGTACCTCGTGCTCAATTTCATCGTGGTCGCCGCCGGCCTGACGTATCTCGCGGGCCACCCCGCACGATTCACGCACTGGCTCGATCAAGTGAACACAGGTCAGTGGTATGTCGAGAAGCCGCCGGTTTCCGGATCCGGTCTTTGGCAGATCGTGTTGTTCAGCTTGATCGTCTTTCCACGGCTGGCACTGGGCCTGTCCGGCTTCGAGACGGGCGTGGCCGTCATGCCGCTCGTCAAGGGCGACGCCACCGACGACCCCAAGCGGCCGAGCGGCCGCATTCGCAGTACGCGACGTTTGCTGATTACCGCGGCCGTCGTGATGTCGGCGTACCTGCTCGGCTCCAGCCTCGTGGTCAGCACGTTGATCGAGCCAAATGCGCTGGTGTCCTACGACGCGAAGGGTGAACCGTTGCCGGATACCGGCAAGAAGCCGCCCGCTGCGGATCGTGCGCTCGCCTACATCGCGCACGGCGAGACGAAATCCACCGGTGAAGACATCGCGCCCTTTTTCGGTTCGACGTTCGGCACCATCTACGACCTCACCACGGTGGTGATTCTCTGGTTCGCCGGCGCCAGCGCGATGGCCGGACTTCTTAATCTTGTGCCGCAGTATCTGCCGCATTACGGCATGGCGCCGAACTGGGCGCGGGCGATTCGTCCATTGGTGGTTCTGTTTACCGCCATCAACCTCGGCGTGACCTGGATCTTCGATGCCAGCGTGAAGGCCCAGGGCGACGCGTATGCCACGGGCGTGTTGGCCCTGATCACCAGTGCCTGTGTGGCAACGGTGATCGATCGCTGGCGTTCGCGCCAGGGCATGCGCTGGTTCTTGCGCGTGCCGTGGGGTTACGGGCTCATTACAGCGGTCTTCATGTATACGACTTGCGACGTGGTGATCGGCAAGCCGGCCGGCATCAAGATCGCGAGCTTTTTCATCGCATCGATCCTGCTGACGTCGATCATTTCGCGCATCACGCGGGCGCGCGAGTTGCGCTTTGAGGGATTCCACTATCCCGACGTCAGGGCTCGACTGCTTTGGGACTCCATTCGGCATCTGGGGCTATCCGTGCTTGTGCCGCACCGACCGGGTCGGCGAACGCTGGAAAGCAAGGAGGCCGCCATCCGTGCAGAGCATCGCATTCCACCGGAGGTCATGGTCGTCTTCGTCGAGGTGCAACTAGCCGATCCGAGCGACTTCGCGCCGACGCCCGAGCTGTCGGTCAAGCAGGAAGAGGGGCGCTACGTCGTCCAGGTGGCGAATGCCGCGTCCATCGCCCACACGCTCGCCGCGGTCGCCTTGCACATGAGCAAGGGCGGCAAGCCGCCGACGATCCACTTTGGCTGGACCGACGACAGCCCCGTCAGCGGCACCATCGGCTTCCTCCTGTTCGGCGAGGGCAACGTGCCGTGGATGGTTCGCGAACTCATCATGAAGGCCGAGCCCGATCTGGCCAAGCGGCCCAAGGTGATGATCGCGGACGCGTAGGATTCCAGCATGCTTCGCATCGGCATGGCACAGACCCTGGTAGTAGGCGGTCGACCTGAGCCAAACCTCGACCGGGCGGTCGCGGCGATTCACCAGGCGGCAGACCTCGCGTGCAAAATCGTCGTCTTGCCCGAGTGCCTCGACCTGGGCTGGACCGATCCTTCGGCACGTGATCTCGCGCAATCGATCCCCGGCCCGCACTTTGATCGCCTTGCGGCCGTAGCCCAATCCCTGCATGTTTGGGTCGCGGCCGGGCTCGTCGAACGGCACGGTTCACGCTTGTTTAACTCGGCCGTCTTGATCGGCCCTGACGGTGAATTGCTTTTGCATCACCGCAAGATCAACGAACTCGACATCGCGCTCGATCTCTATTCGGTCGGCGATCGACTCGGCGTCGTGACGACGGAGCATGGAACCATTGGCCTGGCCATTTGCGCGGACAACTTTGCCAGTTCGCTCGCCGTCGGTCATGTGCTGGCCCGCATGGGCGCTCAACTGATTCTGTCGCCGTCCGCCTGGGCCGTCGACGCGGACCACGACAATGCTCGTGATCCGTATGGCAAACTCTGGCTCGACGCCTACACGGACCTCGCGCGACTATATGACGTCACCGTGATCGGCGTGAGCAATGTCGGCCCAATCACGAGCGGCCCGTGGCGCGGTCGCAAGTGCATCGGCTGCTCGTTGGCAGTGGGGCCGAGTGGTGTGCTGGCCCGCGGACCGTATGGCGATGGTGCCGAGGCTGTAACAGTGGTTGATGTCGAACCGCGGCCGTCCATTGCACGCGGAACCGAGTTCGCGGAAGTGCTGCGTAACCGAGGTTACGTCGGTCCATGACGATGTGCATGGAGTGGAAGTCGAATAACTTCCACGAGATTCACTCTTCCAACATCTTCTGCACTTCGAGTCGATAGGCGGTCGTGTTGCCGTTGCCGGTGAACAAGTACTTGCCGTCTGGGCTGAACGCCAGCGATTGCACCGCGGCGTCAAACTGACGGGCCACCGCTAATCGTCCCGTGAGCACGTTCCACACGCGGACCGTCGAGTCGTCGCTGCCCGAGACCAGCCAACTCCCGTCCGGCGAGAAGGCCACGGCATTGATGCGATCGTGGTGGCCGGGCAAGTCGAACACCTTTTCCTGTTTGTCGAAATCCCAAACGACGACCGATTGACCGTTGTCGTTGAAGGTGCCAGCCGCCAGGTAGCGGCCCGCCCGATCGAACGCGGCTGCGGTGACGCCGGCGTCGAGCGTCAGAAACTTGTCGCGTGCTTCCAGGTCCCAGATGCAAAGCGATCCGCCGTCCGTGCCCGATGTCGAAAGCCAGTCGAGCCCGCCAACCGCGACGTATTTGCCGTTCGGATGAAATGCGACCGTTTCGAGCGTGCAATTATCCGCCGCCTCCGGAATGACAAGCACGGCCTCGGCAACGCCCATCTTCCAGACCCACAGGAGCCCATCTGACGCGCTGGCCGTTGCCACCATCGTGCCGTCGGCCGAGAAGGCCGGCGAACAGATCGGGCCTTTGGTATGTTCCAGAGTCTGCACCGCGGACTTCGTTGCCACGTCCCAAACCTTCGCGACGGGCGTCGGCCCACTGGTTGCGATGCGCGAACCGTCGGGACTGGCGGACACGAAATGGACCGCCTCGCTGTCGGTAACCGGCCACGAACGATCGCCCGTTTCGCGATCCCAGGCCTGCAACAGGTTGCCGCCGGTCGTGAAGAGAATGCCTTTGGCCACTGCCACCGAATTGCGTGCGCTCGGATTCGGCCCCGCGACCAGTTTGCCGGAGGTCATATCCCAAATGTGCACGACACGATCCGCCCCGGCCGATGCGAGTCGAGTTCCGGCCGGGTTGAATGCCAGTGCGCGAATTTCGTCGGTATGTCCATTGAGCACAAACCGCTGCCGCCCGTGGCTGGGGTCGTCCCAGACATGGATGGTGAAATCCGAATCGGCACAAGCGAGCAGTCCGCCATCGGGGCTGAACGCCACAGCATTCACTTGATCCGAGTGCGCGTTGAGCAACATGGATGGGTCGTCTTTGTCCAACTCCCAGACGCGTGCGGTCGTGTCCCATCCGACCGAGATCAGCAGGTTGCTCGTGGGATGCCAGGCCAGGCCGGGCACGCGGTCGGTGTGGCCCTTGAACTCGCGAACAAGTTTCTTCGACTTCACGTCCCAGACGCGCAAGAGATGATCGTCGCCGGCCGTCGTCAGCTGTGTGCCATCGCTGTTGAACGTCAGCGCGGAGATGCCGTCTTCGTGGCCTTCCAGGTTGCCCAGCAGCGTCAATTTCGGCAGCTTCCACAGGCTCACGCGGCCGTCATCGTGACCGGCGGCGAGGATCTGATTGTCCGGTGAAAAGGCGAGCGTCGTGATCCACGACTCAGCATCGACGCGGGCCAGCTCGCTGGCCTTGGCCGTGCTCCACAGAGCGATCTCGTTGGTTCCAGATGCCAGAAGCGACGCATCGCGGTTGAACGCCCACGCGTCTTCGATGTCCGACAGGAACTCGCGATCGAGCAAGCGGCCGTCGGGCGCCCAATGCCGCAAGACGCCGGCGTCTTCGATCGTCCACAAGGTGTCGTCTGGAGCGTACCGCAACGCCAGGACCTCGCTCTCCGTATGAAAGAGCGGCTCGCCGTACGTTCGCTCGACGAACGCGGGGGGAGTGCCGTAATCGGCAACCAGATGCGACAGCAGAGAAGCGGATGTGTTCAGCATGGGAGGTCGCGGCACGTCCTGGGGTGTCAACCGGCACAAGCAACTTAATCGGGCCCGGCACTCAAGCGTGGCCTTACCTTAGCCGTTTTCCGGAACGTTGGGAAGAATCATTACAGCCTAGTTCACGTTTTTTCCGGTCGGCTTGATCCCGGCTCCGCCACGGCAAGAGACTGGTTCATGCCGACGGCGAAATTGCCGATTGCGTCGATTGGGCATGCGCCGGCCGATTGATTCGCCCGCATAATCGCTAAACTCGGCGTAAGCCGCGCCATTGGTGATTGCGCGCCGATTCAGTTATTCAAGGTCAAAGAGCGTCCCCTGTTTCGGCCTGCTATTGGTGAAATGCGCCGTCGAAAGCTCAGGCAATCGCTCGTGCATACCGACGCGCTGACGTTGGATCTTGAACATCTGTGCAAAGAGGTCCGCCCACTCGCCTTCGCCGCGCATCCGCCGGCCAAACGTCGAGTCGTTCAGTTTGCCGCCACGGGCTTCGCGCAGGCGACCCAGCACGCGTTCTTTGCGCTCGGGAAAGTGCCGTTCGAGCCAGTCGCAGAACAGGTCCTTCAGCGCGAAGGGCAATCGGAGCGTCACGTATCCCGCGGTTCGTGCGCCCGCATCTGCCGCCGCGCGGAGAATCGCGGGCGCCTCGTGGTCGTTCAGTCCGGGTATGATTGGCGCTACGAGCACACCGACGGGAATTCCAGCCTCGGTCAACTCTTGAACCGCGCGCAAACGTGCCGCGGGCGCCGATGCACGCGGCTCCATGACGCGCGCAAGTTCGGGGTCCAGCGTCGTGACCGACAGAAATACATGGGCTGCTTCATGTCGTGCCAATTCGCCAAACAGGTCGCGATCACGGCTAACGAGCGCACTCTTGGTGACAATCCCGACCGGGTTGCGAAACTCGGCGAAGACTTCGAGACATCGCCGCGTCAGTTGCAAACGTCGTTCGATCGGCTGGTAAGCGTCCGTCACGCCGCTGATGGACACGGTGTCCGGCACCCATTTCGGCGAACGCAACTCTTTCCGCAGCAATTCGGGAGCATCTTCTTTGACGAAGATTTGCGATTCGAAGTCGAGGCCCGATGAAAGGCCAAGGAATTCGTGGCCGGGCCGAGCGTAGCAGTAGGCACAACCGTGCTCGCAGCCACGGTATGGATTCAGCGAATAGGTGAAGTAGATGTCCGGGCTGTCGTTCGTATTCAGGATGGTCCGCGTCGTGTCGCGGAAGAATCGCGTGCGCGGCGCGGGGTCTTCTTCCTCGGTCCATCCCGGGATGGCTTCGCGATAGAGGGGGATAAACCGATTCGGTGGATTCAACTGTGCGCCGCGGCCGTGAATAGGTAACGATGTGGACATGCGTACATGATAATGCCGTGAAGCGAGTCCTGCTAGTTCCCTGGCCTCAAGTCCGTTCATTTTTCCCGGTCGCCGTTCGGTACGCTTGTTGCTTCCGATTACTCACGAACCCTTGCATATCGGAAATTGAAACGCATGGCGCTCCGCATTGAGGACTACGCGCTTATCGGCGATTGCCACTCCGCTGCCCTCGTCGGCAAAGATGGCTCGATCGACTGGCTCTGTCTTCCACGCTTCGATTCGTCGGCCTGCTTTGCCGCGCTGCTCGGAACGCCGGACAACGGGCGGTGGGTAATCGCCCCGACGGCTGCCGCACAATCCGTTCGTCGGCGTTACGTCGACGGCAGCATCGTGCTGGAGACCGACTGGGAAACGAAGGAGGGCGCCGTCACGGTCGTCGATTTCATGCCCGCCCGTGACGAGGCGCCGGACATTGTGCGGATCGTCGTGGGCAGGCGCGGCGAAGTCCCCGTGCGCAGCGAACTCGTCATCCGCTTCGATTATGGGTCGATTGTTCCGTGGGTGCAGCGCGACGATGGCGGCGTGACGGCCATCGCGGGGCCGAACGCTCTCCACCTCCGCACGCCGATCGAGACGCATGGCGAGGACCTGACGACCGTCGCGGAATTCCGTGTGCGCGCCGGCGAACGAATTCCGTTCGTACTCACGTGGCGCCGGTCCTTCGACCCCGAGCCGAAGCCGGTCGACCCCGAAGCGGCGCTCGCCGACACGCTCGCCTGGTGGCGCGAGTGGTCGGCGCAATGCAACTACCGGGGCGATCGCCGCGACCTCGTTCTCCGCTCGCTCATCACGTTGAAGGCGCTCCAGTACCTGCCGAGCGGCGGGATCGCGGCGGCGGCGACGACTTCGCTTCCCGAGTTCGTCGGCGGCGTCCGCAATTGGGACTATCGATTCTGCTGGCTCCGCGACGCAACCTTCACGCTGCTGTCACTCATCAACGCGGGGTACACCGACGAGGCGCGTGCGTGGCAAGAGTGGCTTCTGCGGGCCGTGGCTGGGGACCCGGCGAAGCTGCAGATCATGTACGGGCTCGGCGGCGAGCGTCGGCTCGACGAATACGAGGTGCCGTGGCTCGCCGGCTACGAGAACTCGATGCCCGTCCGCATCGGCAATGCCGCGAGCAAGCAGTTTCAACTCGACGTCTATGGCGAAGTGGCCGACGCATTGCATCAGGCGCGCGTCGCCGGCCTGAAGGCTGCACCCGCGGGTTGGGCGCTGCAGAAGGCGTTCATCCGCTTCGTCGCGGACGCCTGGAATGACCCAGACGAGGGCATCTGGGAGGTGCGCGGGCCGCGCCAGCATTTCACTCATTCCAAAGTCATGGCCTGGGTCGCGCTTGATCGAGCGATCAAGAGTGCCGAACAGTTCGCGCTCGAAGCGCCGCTTGAAGAATGGCGCGGGCTGCGGCGACAAATGCACGACCGCGTGTGCCAGGACGGATTCAGCACCCGGCTCAACTCGTTCGTTCAGTCCTTCGATACCGAATTGCTGGATGCGAACCTGCTCATGATTCCTATCGTCGGGTTTCTGCCCCCGACCGATCCGCGTGTTCGCGGCACCGTCAAGGCGATCGAGCGCGGCCTCGTTCGCGACGGATTCGTGATGCGCTACGACACGTCGACGTCCGATGACGGCCTCCCGCCTGGCGAGGGAGCATTCCTCCCGTGCACCTTTTGGTTAGCCGACAACTACGCTCTCATGGGCGAACACGCGAAAGCCCGCGAGCACTTCGATCGCCTCTGCGGCCTGGCCAACGACGTGGGCCTGTTCTCCGAGCAATACGATCCGCAGACGAAGAGGTTCCTCGGGAACTTCCCACAAGCGTTCACGCACGTCGGCCTCGTGAACACCGCGATGAATCTCCACCGTCCGGAAGCCTGCCCGGCCAAGCAGCGGAAAGAGAGTTGAGGGGCCTCACCTGTGGCCTTTTCAGAGAATCAATTCTTGGGCTACACGCCTTTCATCGTGATGAGCCGGATCTCAGTTTCCTCTTACACGTAATAGACGAAGGACCACTTTTGCACCATCCAACCGCCGACGCCCTTGGTGAGCAGATACGTCGCGGAGGCTCCGTGCTCGCTCGGTCCAAAATCGAAATGCACGACCGCCGTTCGGCCGTCCGCCGTATAACCCGGGAGCCACACATGCGCAAATCCCTTGGTGTTCGGAGGCCAATCCTTTGGGTCCCGGTTGTCCCCAAATACAATGCGCGGCTTCGCGTATAGGTCGACCAAGATGATGCCTTCGCTAAGTTCTAGACCTGACAGGGAGGCTTTCTCGGCATTCCTCCGACGAAGGCTCTCACTCGCCTCGGCCGGAACCGTCCAGTTGTCCCACTTCGTAGCGTTCGACAACACCTCGTCCGTCAGGGACTTTGCCCACGGGCCGCCGGCAGATTCGCGATGGACCAATATGCCGGTCTGTGCTTCGCGGCCGATAAAGGGAAAGTCGAAGTCTTGTGTCGAGAAATGCCCAATCGCAGTCTTGATGACGGCAGCGTCGTCCTCGGAAATGGCACTGCCCTCTTCTGGCGGAGCCGGCGCTGGATCATTGTCGGACTTGCAGCCGGTCGCACAAATCACACCCGATAACGCAACCAGAGCGAGAACGAATCGGATTCGCATGTTCCCCTCACGTCTCCATGGCCATCAGTTTGTTCAGAACGTCAGGGTCTCCGCAACTCGACAAACAGATTGGGCGGCACTTCGCGCTCGAATACCTGCCGCCACGCGATTGGGTCCACGCTGCCGGCGATCAGCGTCCGGGTGTTCTGTACATTCGTCGCATTGCTCAGCAGCAAGTCCGTGGTTCCGAGTTCGAAGTCCCACGATGCCTCGCGTAGGAACACGCTCACTTGCTCATCCGTTGGTCGGTCCAGGTAGAACTCGTACCCGTAGGCCTCCGCGTCCGGCGGCGGGATCCACTGCTCACCGGGAAACACCGGCGCATAGTGCCACTCAGTGTGATACCACGGCTGGTTTGGCTTCTTGGCGTCGTGGTACAAGACGGCCAGGACCCACCGATGTCCGCCTCTCTTGGTCTGCCAATCGAATTGCTTGATGACGAGGGCCTGGGTCGTCTCGGATTGCCGATAGTCGTCCGCGATTGTCGCCCAGGCCAAGATGTGGATTGTTCCGGGCTCCCATCGATACGGCAGCCCCTCGTTCATCAACTCCGCTTGCAAACCCGCCGGCGGCGGATCGGCACGCCACAGCGATGGCGGGTCCTTGAGACGGGGGGCGGCCAAGACCGTCGACAGGACCACGGCGCCAAGCCCTCCTGCTAAGAGAGCTATCGCCCATTGAAGACCACGTCGCGTCATGAGCAGTCCTCCTCGGCCACAATCACACCACTGTTCGCTAACGACTCGCGATCTCGACCGTCCCCGGCTCAACCTGGTTGAGCTGTCGTCAGTGTTCTGATGGCCGTCGTCTCGATGCACCCATGCGATTATTTCACTTTCGGACCCGCCATGTCGGAACCGCCCCGCGCTTGCTGTTCGTCGATCCTCTTTCCGAGGACCCGCAACAACTGATCCCGACGAGTCTCGTCTGCCGACCGCCGGACGTCGAGGCGGTCCTCGGAGTACATGACGTACATGGCCCCGACCATCGGGCTCTCGATCAATCCCGCTACACATCCAGCCGCCAACAGGGCCGCTCGAGGGCGGCCGTCCGCGACTACCCGCAGCAGAACGCGCAGTGTCGCCTGCGGCTTGACCGCGTACAGGCCGGCCACGTCAGCGGGAATGACTAATTCGTCGTAGGGGAGGCGTAAACGGTCGCCATCTGTCGACAACCGATGCCCGATGGCAATTCCGCTCTCGGCGATCACCACGCGCAGGTCACGCTCTTCGGCTGCCGTCAACATTAGCCCTGCGGCCGGGAGGACCGGCGCAACGGCCGATCCAAGGAAACCAAAGTGGGTAGCCGTCGGCGGTTGTCCGGTCCAGTCGCGCGACTTGCCAGGTGAATCGTCAGTCTTTGGTGAGGGACGCGCGGCGGCCTGCGGGGCCGACCGGAAAGGTCGAACGGCTCCGGCGTCGATGCCGGGAGGCGGACCGGGTCTCGTTGAGATTACGTCCTGTCCGGCGGCTGCGAACGCTGTGGCCAACACGTATATGACCGAAGCCTTGAAGCGATGTTTGGCCACGATCTTACTCCGAGTACACCGGCGGACGAATCCATCACACCACTGTTCGCCAGCGACTGTCAAGTTGCATTCAGCTCATTCCACCGCAAAGTTCGCACCAGCCCGCCATTTGCGATTAGCGTTCGGCTTCAAGTGCGTCGGCCAGCCGGCGCGCTCCGTACTAGCGCAAGGAGACAGGCGGCCAACGCGAGGCCGGCGAGCGCGAGTTGCCTGGATTTCACGCTATCCTCCTGTCGGGAAATACAGGGAACGTGATTATTAAGACATTTTGTCTCAGCGAGTTGCCTCGCTCTTGTTTTCGCTTAAGTTGTGGCGGCTGCGACGTGTGTCGGCATGTCTTTCGTCCGGCCCATCAGTTCGGCCCGATGGTGATACAGCACGGCGAGCAATTGTTCGTCGTCGACATCCCACAGTGATCGACCGGTTTGATCTTCACCCAGAAAACCAAGGTGTGCGAGCAATTGGCCCAGACGGACGTCCGGCGACAGATCGCATAACTCGCTGAGTAGTGACAGGGCCTCGGCAGTGGTTGGCGAGATCATGGGATCTGGTCTCCGATCTTTGGGTCCGAACCAAACGCTCGACGAAGCCGGCCGATGACCTCAACACGAACCAGGGGTTCCGGGAGCGAGCGTCGCTATGCGCGTGGCTCGTGTAACCCCATTGTAGATGACCAGGACCCCATTCGAAGCTTCGTAAACGACTAAAGGGGGCATCCCCACAACCGACGAGCCGAAGCGGGTAATCTGACGCTGAAGCTTGATGGGATCGGCCTGCGGCCGGCTTGACAAGACGTGCAAGTCGCGCGGGTCGACGTCAACAAAATAGGAGGGCATGTCACCGAATGTACATCGCCTTTCACGTTAGCGACAAGCCCGACTGCCATGCAAATTCGGCGCGCATTCTTACTCCCAAAGCCCAAGCAGCCGCAGCCAGAGGGGAAGGGATGGGCTGTGAAGTTGTGCGAGGCGGTCGCGAAAGGACGCCCGTTCCCACTTCGCCGCTTCCGGTCGAAGATTGCGCAGGCGATCGGCCATGCGGATCAACTCGGCACGGGGGTCACCGCGTTCTTCGAGCCAGTCGGCATAGATCAGGCGCGGGGCCGCATCCTCAGGAGCGGCGAAGGCGGCACGCAGGAACGCGGCTTCCTCCAGACCATAGAGTCGCTCCAGGTGCGGCGACAGTTCGCCGGCGACGCGGCGGCCGGTTTGCACTTCCGTTTCTTCGGTCGCGATGAGGAGGCCTTGCCAGAACGACAGGTGCGTTTCACGCGCGTAAACGGTGCCATTGCCGACCGGGGAGAATCGCTTGTGGAACGCTTCGGTCGCTCTCAGCGTCTGACTGAGCCATGTCGCGGCCACCGCGGCGACGTTTGGGAACAGGAGGCGCATGCCCGGATCGGGGCCGGCGTCGTCGGGACGGGTTTGGAGGCTCGTCAGCCAGAGCGTGTCGTCGGTACGAACCTCCCACGCAGCCACATAGCCGACGTCAACGGTGCGTTGCAGTCGGAAATCAGGTCGAGCGGGGAGTTTGAGTAGATAGGGTTCGAGCGGGTGCTGACCGGACAAGGACAACTCGCGGCCGCGAAACGTAAGCCGTTCGGTTGCGAGCCGCATGTGCCCAGCCTCCACAGATTTCCTCATCATAGGCCGCCCGCGCATTTTCGCTCTCAGCTCTTCGACCCAAAAACCATGTTCCCGTCCGTAGCACAGCCCGGTAAGATACTCTGTCCTTCCCGCCGGTACGGAGTCCCTCCCTCATGGCATTTCCCGCATCCGCCCGCCGCCGCTGGCTCGTTACGATCCTCGGTCTTGGTATTCTCATTTCGCTCGGGGCCGCTCTGGTTCATGCTCAGAGCAAGGACAAGCCCAAACCAAAGGACGACGAGGATCCGCCGCGCAAGTTGACCAAAGCCCCGGAACTCGAAGGCGGCATCGCCTGGCTCAACACGGGCAAGCCGCTCACACTAAAGGACCTCAAGGGCAAGGTGGTTCTGCTCGACTTCTGGACGCTCTGTTGCATCAACTGCATCCACATCATGCCGGACCTGGCCAAGCTCGAGAAGAAGTACGCCAACGAACTGGTCGTGATCGGCGTGCACTCGGCCAAGTTCGACAATGAAAAGAACTCGGAGTCGATCCGCAAGGCGATCCTGCGCTACGATCTGAAGCACCCGGTCGTGAACGATGCGGATCAACGAATCTGGACGGCGTACGACTGTAGCTCGTGGCCGACGCTGTTCCTCATCGATCCGGAGGGCAACCTGCTCGGTCAGACGTCTGGCGAGGGCAAGTTCGAACTACTCGACAAGGTCATCGCCAAGGTGATCGACGAGCACAAGAAAAAGAAGACGCTTGACGAGAAGCCGCTGCGCTTCGACACCGCAAAGTTCCGCGACAAGGTCGATTCGCCGTTGTACTTCCCCGGCAAGGTGCTCGCCGATGAAAAGACCAAGCGCATCTTTATTGCCGACAGCACGAACCATCGAGTCGTGATCACCGATCTCAACGGCAAGGCCGAAGCGGTAGCCGGCGTCGGCACACCGGGCCGCAAGGATGGGCCGTTCGCGAGCGCTCAGTTCGACGACCCGCAGGGCATGGCGGTCAACGGCGACACGCTCTACGTCGCCGACCGCAAGAACCATTGCATCCGCGAGCTGGATTTGAAGACGAAGACCGTGAAGACGATCGCCGGCACCGGCGAGCAAGATCGCGAACGCGGCGAAGGCGGCCCGGCTCTCGAACGCGGCCTCAACAGCCCGTGGGACCTGCTGCTCGACGGCGACCGGCTGTTCATCGCGATGGCCGGGCACCACCAGATCTGGACGCTCAACCTGAAGGACAAACACCTCGACCCGTATGCCGGCACGGGGCGCGAGAACATCAAGGATGGTCCGCTCGAGATCGCCAACTTCGCCCAACCAAGCGGGCTGACGACGGACGGCAAGTTCCTCTACGTCGCCGACCCGGAAGTGAGCGCGGTGCGCAAAGTGCCGATGGATGGCATGGGCCGCGTGACCACGTTAGTCGGCACCGGCCTGTTCGACTTCGGCGACGACGACGGTATCGGCAAGGAGGCCAAGCTCCAACACGCGATCGGCGTGCAATACCACGACGGCAAGGTCTATGTGGCAGACACGTACAACTCAAAGCTCAAAGTCATTGACTTGAAGGACAACGCGATTACCACGTTCATCGGCCCGAAGAAGGACGACAAGGAACGGCCGTTCAACGAACCGGCGGGCCTGAGCCTGGCGAACGGCAAGCTCTACGTTGCCGACACGAACGCACATCGCATTCGCGTGGTCGATTTGAAGACGAAAGCAATCTCAACGCTGCCGATCACGGGTGTGCAGCCGGTGGTGCTGGCGGACGAGAAGAAGTAACCGAGGAACTCCCATGAAACCGATACTGCTCGCGCTGCCGTTGTGCTTGACGTTCGTCGTGCCGACGTTTGCCGACCCGGGCAAGGACGCGATCAAGAAAGTCGAAGCCGTGTTCGAGCCGGCGCAGGCCAAGCCGGGCCAGACGGTCACAGTCAAAATTATCGTCGAACTGGCGGATGGGTATCACACGTACCCCGTCGTTCAGCAGGTGCCAGAGGCGAAGTTCTCCGTGAACTCGATCACGTTCCCAGCCAGCACGTCGGTGGTGTTCGTCGGCGACACAATCGATCCGGTCGGGCCGAAGACCAAGAAGACCGAGGATTATGAGTATCTCGTCTATCCCGGCGGCGGCACGTGGACGCGCAAAGCTGTCGTGCTGCCGTCGGCCAAGGCGGGCGCGACGACGGCCAAGGTGAAGCTCAAGCTGAGCGTGTGCGACGAGGATCGTTGCTTTCCGCCGAAGCCGTACGAGTTCGACGTGGCGATCAAGGTGCTCGACGGACCGGCCGAAAAGGTCGATCCGAAGTACAAGGCGGAGGTTGAGAAGGCGGAGAAGAAGTAGTCAGTTACACATCATTCATCTTCCTCTCACGTCCATCGTGAGAGGAAGAATCTCAGTCCTTTGTCGTAGGACTTCTGCCCGGCCGGTGACTTAACTGTGACCACCGCGAGGGCTGCATGAACCAGAGCTTGTTGCGGACGGCCGTCGAACGGGCGGGGCGCTTGGCTGCTCCGCTCGCGCTCGATGACTTGTCGGATGCCGACTTGCTCGCGCGCTACCTCTCCGCGCGCGACGAGCCGGCGTTCGCGGCCATCGTGCGCCGGCATGGGCCGCTCGTCTGGGGCGTGTGCCGTGGATTGTCGGCTTCGGAAGCCGATGCCGAGGATGCGTTCCAGGCGACCTTCCTGGCTCTGTTCCGCGCGGCGTCCAAGGTGCGGCAGCCGAATGCACTCGGGGCCTGGTTGCACCGTGTTGCCGGACGTGTCTGCCGCAATGGTCTGCGAGCGAAGGCCCGGCGTGCAAAGCGTGAGCGCTTGGCCGCGAAGGCCGAAGCGTCGCAGCCGACGACTGAGGCCGCGTGGGATCGCTGGCAGGCGGCGGTGCATGCGGAGATCGACCGGCTGCCGGATCAGCTACGCGTGCCGTTCGTTTTGTGCGTGCTTCAAGGGGTGCGGCAGAACGAGGCGGCGAAGCGGCTTGGGTGGAAGCTCGGCACGGTGTCGGGCCGAGTCTGTCTGGCGAAACAGGCTTTGACTCGAGCAATTGGCCGGCGCGGCCTGACGGGGCCAGCGGTGATTGCGGCTCTCGCCGGCGGCGGCATGTGGGCGACGCCGGTCACGGCGAGTCTGGTGGCACGCGGCTCGGTGGTCGTGCAGTCGGCAATGGGGACAATCGTATCGACAACAGTTCGCGAACTCGCCCGCGGGGCGATGGGAGGCACCATGAGCAAGATGAAACTCTTCGCAGGTATTGTGTTGGCCGGGGCCATGACCATTGGGGCCGTTGGTAGCCGGTATCCGGGAACCGCCGAAGCCCAGCCTCCGGCGGGCGGCGGACCGCTTGGGCCAGGGCCGGGCATCGGGGCAGGAGCACCGGGCGTTCCCGGTTTGCCGCCGGGACCGCCGTCCGGTCTTGCACCGGGTAAGGGACCGACGGGCGGTGGCGGTGGTGGCGTGATGGGCTTCGGATCGTCGTCCCCAGGCAAGATCGAATATCAGTTCAAGCCGAAACCGAGTTCCGACAATGGTGACAAATTCAAGAGTCTGCTCGCCCAACTTGGAAATGACGGCTGGGAATATATCGGCCTGGTACCCGGTTCAGACGAGTTGATCTTCAAACGAGCCCAGCGGCCCGCGATGGGCGGCGGGATGATGAGCGGCTTCGGCGGAATGGGCCTGGGTGGTGCGGGCATGCCCGGCATGCCCGCACCAGGCGGTTTCGGTGGCGGAGGCGGAAGTGGCAGCGCTGGTTCGTTGCCAAAAGCTGGCAGCGGCGGCACAGGCCGGCCAGGCGCCGCTGGCCCTAGCGGCTTGCCCGGCCCAGGCGGCTTCCCCGGCAGTCCGCCGCCGGGAGGCGGCTTTCCCGGTTTCCCCGGCGGCGGTGGCGGCGATGGACCACCGGTGACCGACGAAGCTCCAACCAAGCCGGTCGACACCGTCGAACTCAAAGTCGGCGAGACGATCCGGCACCACATGAACAATTACAAAGTGATCGAGCGCTTGTTCACGAAGGACGGCAAGGTGGCGGAAGTGTCGGCGGATCCGACCGACGCTCACCGCGTCTTGATCAAAGCCCTCGCGGCGGGCAGCACTCAGCTCGATTTGACCGATGCGCTTGGAAACAAGGAAAAGTTCACTGTCCGAGTCAAGTAAGCCGGCGAAGATGGCCAAATTCTAAGATGGCCAACATACATACAGGAGTTGACCATCTTAGAATTGAGTTTTCAGCATAAGGCAGCTATCGAAGATATGTTGCGTCATTTTTTTTAAGTCGCAATTCTAGCGCCGACGCCTCCCGATTTGCCTTGTCAACGCCTGTGAAACGAATCGGCCTTGCCCGCCGTTCGTCCAAGGGTGTAAGACAACCGTCGCCCCGGCGTAAGATAATCCGGGTCGACTCGCCCTGTCTTCGCTCCCCCGGATGGCCATGAAGCGATTTGCATTTCTTTGCATTGCATGTGTTGTCGCAATTGCTTCGCCGGTGGTTGCCGAGCGCAAGCCGCCGGGGATCGCGTGGGAGACGGCTGTTCGATCGGTGGAGGGAAAGATCGAACCGGCCGCGGCAAAGCCAGGTCAAACGGTCACATATAAGTTGATCATTCGATTGTTCCCCGAACACTTGACCTATCCAACGCGCCAGCCTGACCAGAAGGCAAGTTCCCAACAGAATCAATTCACATTACCCCCCCCGGGCGATCTCGTTTTTGTTGGGCCATTCACCGATCCGCCGAACGCGCACCAGAAGCCCAATCCAGGAGCGGATGGAAGCACGATCGCCTATTACCCCGAGGGGGCGGTTTGGGAATTCAAGGCCGTTGTCGCGCCTCTAGCCAAGCCCGGCGAGCGAATGGTCACGGTTGCTCTCAATCAACTCCTCATTTGCAATGACGACAATTGCATTCCACCAAAGAAGATCCCAATCACGCAGATCGCCATCCCCTTCACGGTATTGGAGGGATCAGCGGCGATCGACCCGGCGCTCAAGGATGCTGTTGACAAATCGCTGGCGGCTCCTGCCCCAATCGTGATTCCGGTCCCCGAGCCGGTGACTCCGAAAGGGCCGGACAGTGTGCCGCCCATCAATGTCGAGGGCCCGAAAGCGGTCGCTCATCGTCTCAGTCCCGGCCAGGACCACGCGGCTGACCTGGCGGCCGTGTTGGAACAACTTCCGAAGCCGACGAGCAAATCGAGTGGTTTCTGGACATTTGTCGCCACCGCCGCCTTTTGGGGTTTCGTCACTCTGCTGACGCCGTGCGTCTTCCCGATGGTGCCGATCACGGTCAGCATCTTCCTCAAGCAGAGCGAAAAGCAGGGAACAAACGTACTGGCGTTGGCCCTGGTCTATGCGATCACCATCGTCATTCTGTTGTCGCTTGCGGCTATGTTCTTGCTCACTGCTTTTAGTCGCTTGGCGGTTCATCCCGTGACAAACGTTTTGCTCGGAACTTTGTTTGTGGTCCTGGCGCTGAGTCTGTTCGGGCTATTCGAAATCACTCTACCCAGTTCGGTGGCCACCGCCCTGGACAACCGGGCGGCGCGCGGGGGCTATGGCGGGACGGTCTTCATGGCCGCGTCGTTTACCGTGGTCAGCTTCACCTGTGTCGCTCCGTTTCTCGGCGGATTCAGCGGATTAGCTGCTTCGGGCAATTTCAACTACTTCGAGTTAGCCGCGGGCGCCGTCGCCTTCGCGACCGCCTTCGCTTCGCCGTTCTTCCTCCTGGCCCTGTTCCCCAGCCTAATCAAGAAACTGCCCAAGAGCGGCGACTGGATGAACATGGTGAAGGTGACGATGGGCTTCTTGGAACTCGCAGCCGCTCTGAAATTCCTGCGGACGGCTGAATTGCAATGGCTGACGCCGCCGCGCTACTTCACCTACGACATGGTGTTGGCCTTGTGGATCGGCATTCTCGTGGCAATGTCCTTGTACCTGTTTGGAGTTTTCCGCACCAAACACGATCATGAATTTCACGACCATGTCGGTCCGTGGCGGATCATGTTCGCTCTGGCCACACTTGGGCTGGCTGTGTACTTGTTGCCAGCTCTGTTCGCGAACGGTCCACGCGAGCGGAATCGGCCCGCCGGGACGGTTTACGCTTGGGTGGATGCATTCCTCTTGCCTGAGCCAAGCGCTGCCGAAGCCGTCTCGGGCGACCTGCCCTGGTCGGCGGATCTTCGCAAAGCCCTCGATGACGCGCGCGGGAGGAATGGCAGGGTCTTTGTCGACTTCACAGGAATCACCTGCAATAACTGCAAATTGAACGAATACAACGTCTTCGTGAAGCCGGAGATTCGAGACCTGTTCAAGCAGTACACGCTCGTGCAGATGTATACGGACACAATCCCTGAGATCTTTTACGATTCCGACCCGGGTCGAACGCGCCGCAAGCAAGACGCGGAAATGAATTTGAAGTTTGAAGAGGACGCTTTCAGGGAACAACAGCTTCCGCTCTATGTGATTTTGAAACCCGAACGCGGCGGAAAAACATCCGTGGTGGGCATCTACGACGAGGGCAAGATCAACAACGAACGGGCGTTCATTGAGTTCCTGAAGAATGGGTTGAAGTAACCCGCCGCTTGCGGCGTAGCGCCAGCGCGCTACGCCGCAAGCGGCGTCACAGATACTTGATGCACACCACGCCCACCACCACCAACACCACGCCGATTGCGCGGCCCGGTGTGAGCGATTGTTCCGGCAACCCCATCAGCGCGAAGTGATCGAGCACCACCGAGCACAATAACTGCCCGCCTACTACCAACGCGATGAACGCCCCCGCCCCAAGTCTTGGCGTGAGTGCCGCCCCCGCCAGCACGATCGCCGCTCCAAGCGGACCGCCGACCCAGTTCCACCATTGCGTCGTCCGTAACGACTCCGCCGGCGGCGCCGGCGGGCGGAAAATCAACATCAGCGTGATCGCGGTCGCGAAGGTGCCGCAGATGGAAAAGAACGCGGCATACCACGGGTCGCCGATGTTATTGCGAAATTTCGCATTGGCTGAGGCCTGCATGGCAATGCACGCCCCGGCCAGGGCCGCTAACAACGCGTAGGCGTGGGTCCAGTTCATCGAGCATTTATCTCCAACATCATTCCGGCGGGGATGCAGTCGTCTCGTCATCCGCTCGTCCGAAGACGCGATGCCAGGCGAATTCGGCAAGGCGCTCGAGCACGAGCACAAAGATAATCACGATGGCGCCGATGAGCCCAACGAACAGGCCCGCGCCCAGGTCGCCATCGCGCATGATTCATGTCTCAACAGCAGTTATCGAAGCGGCCTTCCTTCGAGCGCCTTCCCGTCCGTATCGAGAATCTGGAAATGGTGGATGCCCGGTGCCTTTGGATCTTTGTGCGTCCACACGATCTTTTTGTCGCGAGTAACCTCGGTCAGCTTCACATCGTTCGCCCCGGCATGGTGGCTCGTGATGACCGTGTTGCCATTCGGCAACCGCTGCACACCGCAGGCGTCGTTAATCGGCTTGCCGGGCAGGTCATCGTTGGTCACGCGCCAGACTTCCTTGCCGGCCTTGTCGACTTCGATCACCAGATTGCCGAGCGTGCAGCCGATCAGTGTGTTGCCGTCTTCGAGCCGGATCGCGGTGAACGGCATGTCCGGCGTCTTCACCTCCCAAACCACCTTCCCCTCGGGCGTGTATTCGCGAACGACCTTGTCGAGCAGCTGGGGCACGAGGTAGTTGCCATTCGCCAGTTTGCGGGCCATGCGTGTTTGTAAATGATGATCTTTCGTCTGCGCCTGGAGCGGCACTTCGAGCGCGATCTTGCCGTCGCGGGTGACTTCGAGAAGGCGGGGCTTGTTGCCGGCCTCGGTAAGCAGGATGCGTTCACCCTCGAGCGGCTGGACGGTATTCACCTCGGCCTGCATGCCCTTGAATTCGAAAACGGTCTTGCCTTCCTTGGTCACTTCGACGGCCGACCCGCCGGGGCTCTCCTTGCTCTTCGAGAGGGCCAGCAGCACATTGCCATTCGGCAGCACCCAGCCATCGCGTGAACTCTGCGGATAGCGCCAGATGATCGTGCCGTCGCCGGCCCGGATGTACGTCTGCCCGCCGGTGGCCAGGAAGGCGTGCGTAATCGGCTCGGCCGAAGCGAGCGCGGGAAGTACGAGCAAAAGGAGAGTGATTCGCATGGCGAGATTGTAGTGGCCGCAATGCCGCAACAAGAACAGAGCCACGGATGAAACACGGACCAAACACGGATTCGGAGAAGTCAGAATCAAATGTCTTCCGGCCTTGTCCGCGTTTCATCCGTGTTTCATCCGTGGCTAAATTCGATCCGCTAGAAATCGTTTGCCCTGGACGGGTTCTGGCCGTATCGTGTCCCCCATCGAACCCGCCCGGGTCGCGTTTTGGCACCTCACACTAGGAGTCTCTCCATGGCCATGTTCGTAGGCGAAGCACTGGTCGGCGACGGCAACGAGATTTCGCACATCGATCTGTTGATTGGCGACAAGGCAGGCCCGGTCGGCGCGGCCTTCGCCAACGCCCTGGCCACGCAAAGTGCCGGGCACTCCAGCTTGCTCGCGGTTGTTTCCCCGAATCTCGTCTGCAAGCCGGCCACGGTCATGATCACCAAGGTCACGATCAAGGGCGCCAAGCAGGCCGTCCAGATGTTCGGCCCGGCCCAGGCGGCCGTCGCTCGCGCAGTCGTTGACTCGGTGGCCGACGGCGTGATCCCGAAGGACAAGGCCGAAGAGTACGTGATCGTCTGCGGCGTGTTCATCCACTGGGACGCGGCCGACAACGCCAAGATCTACAAGTACAACTACGAAGCCACCAAACTGGCCATCAAGAACGCCATGCGCGGCGAGCCAAAGATGGACGAGATCATCGCCAAGAAGGAAACGGCGCACCCGTTCGAGAAGTAGTCGCGTACAGAGGTCAGAAGTCAGAGGTCAGAAGTCAGTTCAAACCGGCCAACGATTTCTGACCTCTGATTTCTGACCTCTGACTCCTGGCGAAGCATGTCTGACAAACACAAAATCCTCATCCAACTCGATACAGACGCGCAGCCGAGCGTGTTCGATCGCGTTGTCGCCGTCGACGCGGGCGTCGATTTTCTGTTTACGCATCACGCGGTCAAGCCCGATCAAGTGCAGGGGCTCGTGCATGGGGCGATCTTCACACGCGGACCGAACAGCCTGAAAAGCACGGCGATCTTTATCGGCGGCAGCGATGTCGTTGCCGGCGAAGCGATTCTCGATGCCGTTCGCAAGAGCTTTGTGCCGCAATACGGGCTAAGCGTTTCGGCGATGCTCGATTCGAACGGTTCGAATACGACGGCGGCCGCCGCAGTGCGCGCCGCGTCGAAGCACATGGACCTTGGGCAGACGAAGGCTCTGGTTCTCGGTGGGACCGGGCCGGTCGGGCAACGGGTAGCCCGCCTACTCGCCCGCCAGGGAGCGGATGTCCGGATCGGTTCGCGTTCCGTGGAACGAGCGCAGGGCGTCGCAGCGGCCATCAAGGCGAATTTGCCGAATGCCAAAGTCGAGGCAACAGGGACAACCAGCACCGCCGACGGGCCCAAGGCCCTCGAAGGTCGCGATCTGGTAATCGCCGCCGGCGCCGCGGGCGCGATGTTGTTACCCGCCAAGACACGAGCAACAACAAAGAGCCTGCACCTGATGATCGACTTGAACGCGGTTCCGCCCGCGGGCATCGAGGGCATCGAGGTCACTGACAAGGCAATGATGCGCGACGACATCATCTGCTATGGCGCCATCGGCGTCGGCGACACCAAGATGAAGATCCACAAGGCCGCGATCGCGAAACTGTTCGAGAGCAACAATCAAGTGCTCGACGCGGAAGAGATTTACGATCTGGCGCTGCGGCTGTGAGAGAGTCTTGTTCCCCCTCTCCGTTTCGGAGAGGGGGTTAGGGGGAGAGGTCTTCACTTGGGCCCGCCGAAAACCTCTCCCCCCGGCCTCCTCTCCGCCGCGGAGAGGGGGAGAAAATCCGCGCCGCCCGCGAGGAAATCGACCGTATTTCAATGAAGCGCAGCATCTGCCCACCAGACTAAGGTGGACGGTCTAGCAGGGTCGAATCGATCGCCAGCCGGCCTCCATGAACTCTTCGTTCTTGCTCGCAACCGCGGATCACTTCCGCAGTAACAGCCCAACCCCCGTCACTTCCTTCGGATTCGTCTTGCCGACGATGCCGACCATCGTCGAGCCGTCGCCGCCGAGTTTGGTTGGGCCGCCGCCGCCTTGGCCGCCGATCCAGTCGCTTTCGTAGGTGTCCGATGGGTCGAGCTTGCCGTCGACGACTTTCATGAACGTGATTGATAAACCGTCGAGGCCCAAGCCGGTTTTGGTCGTGATCGCGCCGACGGCATAGCCGGGTTTGGCGACGACCTTGACGATCCGGTTGAGGATTGTCCCGCGTTGCACGCCGAGCGTCTCCGTGCTGTCTTTGCGATAAACGGGCCGAAGCGCCTTGATCACGTCGTTATCGAAAAACTTGCCGAGGCCGATATGCAAGCCGACCAGGAGGCCGCCCGCGGGAGCAGTGTCCAGGAACTCCGGATCACCGCCGCCGCCGTGAATCGGCGTGGCCTTCGTGCCCGGCGGCGGGACGGCCCCAATCATCGTTTCCTGGCCGCGGAAGACCACGCCAATCGCGATCAGGTTCTTCTCATCGGCCCGGCCAATCAATCCGACGCCTGGCGCGCCATTCATGCCGGTGACTTTGACCGGACGCAGCTCCATCGGATTGCCGCCGGCCCACTCGCTTTCGTAAGCATCCGTCGGATCGAGCTTGCCGTCCTTGATCTTCATGAACGTGACGGACATCCCGTCGATCGCCAAGGCCGTCTTGGCGGTGAAGGCGCCAATCGCGTAACCGGTCTTGGCCTTGAGCGTGATGATTGGCCCGCTGGCGTTGCCGCGCTTCTCGCCCATCTGCTCCTTATCACCGACGCGATAGATCCCCTGTGCTACCCGCACCAGATATTTGCCGTTGTCGTCAACTAGACCGAGTTCCAGTCCGACCAACAGGCCGCCGGCCGGGGCCAGTTCGCGGAATTCCGGACCGATGCCGAAGCCGAGCATCTGAGGCCTCGGGCTGGCCACGCCCTTGGGCGGCGGCCTGACGACGATACTCGGCGTCCCGCCCGGAATCGTCTTGGGCTCGGTCATGGGCGTGGGCGTGGGCGATGGGTCTTTCTTCGCAACCGCTGGAGACAGTCGGCACGAGTTCAGGAACGTCAACGCGTCCTCACCATCCACCGCGTCGCTGCCGCCGGTAACCTCCAGGATCACGACCTTTCGACCGTTGGCCACGAATAGACGAACGCGACTGGATTTGCGCGCGCCCGCGATCCGATACTCGCGGCCGGTGATTCCGCCAAGTTGGACCTCGGTTTCGCTCGTCACTTTGCCATCGAGTTCCGACGCCACCCAATCGCGGAAGCCGTCTTCCATTTCGTGCGGTTTCAGCCGGGCGGTGGGGGGCATCATGAGCTGGTCCGCCACATAGACCGTCCCGTTCGCCATCTCGACACTGAGTGAAGTCGTCCGTAGGCGTAGGCCGCGCACCGTGGCCGTCCGTTCCCGCTCGGACTGGCGCTTCGCCTTGTCCGGGATCCAGACCGAGAACGCATTGTCGCGGGGAATAAACTCTTTCCATCCGTCCGGCGGCGATCCCGTGACCAGGGCGGCGCCGGCCAAATTGAGATTGCGAATCGCGGTCGCGCCTTTGCCGGCCATGCCGTCGGGTGCCGCCTGCACGAATAATTCACCAGTAGGTTTGTCGAGAACAAACTCGCCGGTAGCGACTCCGTTAGCGAAGTTGAGGGCCACGTGCTTCGCGGCCGTGTGCTTCTCGAGTAAATCCGTTGCCGCCGGCTTGGCCCCCTTCGGCTCGACAACGACATAGTGGAGCGTCACGCCCTTCGTCGCTCCGACCGGGTCGATCACGCCGACTTCCACCTTGACGGTCACTTTCCCGTCGGTCCCCGGTGTGGTCGTCAAGTATGGCTTTCCCAGACTGCCATTGAGCACGCGATTCAGTTCCGCGCCCGGCACCACAAAGCCGATGCCCTGGCCATCGCGGATCGTGGCGACCGCCACACCAACGAGCTGCCCCTTGGCATCGACCACTGGCCCGCCACTGTTGCCCGGATTCAGGTTGCCGTCAATCTGCACGACGGACAGCTCCCCATTCTCGCCGAGCCGCAAGCTCGAAATGGATGCCTTACCGACCGTGACCGCCGGCGACGCCTGACCGACCCCGAGCGCCTTGCCGAACGGAAAGCCAAAGGAGAAAACGGGCATGGTCTCGAAGAGTTTTGGCGGAACCGTTTTGATCGGAGCGGGCACATCGGTGAGCCCGGTCACGCGGAGAATCGCCAGATCGGCCTCCGGATCGAAGGCGACCGCATCGGCTTGCTCGGTTCGCTCGCTTTTGGCGCCGCTGTCGAACACAAGCTTGATCTTGGCGGCTTTCGCGAGCCGAATTGCTTCGGACGGCCGCAGCCGGCGACTTTCGTTGGGACCGGCCAGAACGTGAAAATTGGTCGCGACGTAAGCGGCATCCTTTTCCACTTTGACGACGAAACCGGAGCCGGAGCCCAGCCAATCCGCGCCGCGCACTTGAACGAACACCGTGGCGCGCTTGACGGACGTGACCACGGCCTCAGTGGGACTGCCCTCTTGAGCCCACGCGGCGAATGGAATGGCCCCCAGGCATAGCAATGCGACAGATGCGGCGCGCATCAGCACGTCTCCGAACACGAACACGAATGGCTATGAGGGTCTGGACATTAGACTTGGCGTGAGGTGGGGCCGTCAAGGGAAATACTGCGACAAATGCCGGTTTTGGACCCGAACGAGTGCTTCGGTTGCAAACGTGATCGCCATGTTCCTGGGATTCAAACACCGAGGGCGCAATTCACTCGTTTGCTCAAGCGTGAGGCCGCGCTTGGTAGTCCGGGCTTTTCTTCTCTACGTCCCAGCCCGTTCGGCGACGGCGTCCAGCCCGGTGAGGACCGCCTTGCCATCGGACCGTTTCACCAAGTCGATCAGGAGTTCGACAGCCTTGAACTCCGGATCGACGATCCCCAGGCAGGATGGGTGCGCCAGGAGGTCGAACACCTGCCGCTTCGCGATGACTGCCTCCGCCGCACGACGGACGGCTGTCAGGAACCAGTCGAGCCTCCAGCGTCCGTTGCGGAAGGTGCCGATGTCGCTGACCGGGCTCATCGGCACTTCGATCAGCCCGTCGGGGTAGCGGAACGGCTGGGCCTGCTCCTGGGCGGCCACGATTGCCTTCAGCATGTCTTCCGCTGGTTCCTCGAACGGCTTGGACATCGGGTGCGCCGGGTATTTGCTGCTGACCCAGGTGAAGCCCTGGTCGCGCAGCCATTTTCGAACGTCGGGCCGGTCGGCCAGCCCGTTCGCGAACCCACCCGGGGTGCGGAAACCCGCGGGGTCGACACCGATGCGCGATTTCAGGGCCGCCGTCGCCAGCCGAATGTTTTCGACAATCACCTGTTCCGGCGTTCGCCCCTCGATCAGCCAGGGGGCCCGTTGAAAACGGAACTGAATGTCTTCCGGTTTAGTCGCCAACACATTGACGTGATCGTAGGTGTGGTTGCCAATCGGATGCCCGTCGGGAGCCAGGTCCTTCAGCCAGCCGACGTCCGCCTGTTCGAATAGCCGACCGACGACGAATAAATGGACGACCCCGCCCGCCGCCTTCACTCGTTTGCACACTCCGACCGTGTACTTCTTGGCGTCGTCGAGGTTGCCCTTCTCGTAGTCCCAGTGCGTGTCCGCCCAACGGGGGAAGTTGCGGCTCATCTCGAGGTCGAGGGTGATCGCGATCAGCGCCTTGCCGGCGTGGGATGGCTCGGCCATGCTCGCCCGATAGCCAGCCAGGCCGAACACGCCGGCCGCACCGGCGGCCAGAAAGCGGCGAGGGGTCACGATCGGGTTCATTTCTTCGCCCCGTGGTATTTGACCCAGGACACTTGAGTAATCATGTGGTCGATGGATGCGAACGAGATGGCCGCGTTGGTTGCGTGCTTGGAGGAATCGTTGGCGGGGAAGGTCGCCAGGGTCGCGTCGCCCACCAGGAACACGTTGAAGCGTATACCCGCTGGTGTGCGCGAAGTCTGGCTATTTTCATTTACCGCAATCGCTGTCGACCCCACCTTTCCAAGGCGAGAAATCCTGGAAGGGTAGATCATGGGCTAATCGGCGATGCATTCGGGAGTACGACGCTGCGCATCCAATCCCCGGCTAAAGTCTGGGGCCTTCGGCGTCCTTCGGGAGTTCGGCCATGCGCTGCTCGCGGAACCGACAAAAAAAGCCGGAGCCCATGGGCCCCGGCTTGGATCGATGAGTCCGAGTCTTCCGCAATCAGGTACTAAACTCCGGCCGGCGTTTGGCGAGCTGGCCTTGCAGACGGGCGACGATGCTCGAGTGCATCTGGCTCACGCGGGACTCGCTCAGGTCGAGCGTCGCCCCGATCTCTTTCATCGTCATGTCTTCGTAATAGTACAAGATGATGATGAGCCGTTCGTTGCGGTTGAGGCCCTTCGTCACCAGCTTCATCAGGTCGCGGTTCTGCAGCCGGCCGGTCGGGTCGATCGCCTTCTTGTCTTCCAGAATGTCGATCTCGCGGACGTCCTTGTAGCTATCGGTCTCGTACCACTTCTTGTTCAAGCTCACCAACGAGACGGCCGTCGCCTCGCCGAGATATTCCTGAAGTTGGTCGAGCGTGATGTTCAGCCGGGCGGCTAGCTCGTCCGGACGGGGCGGGCGTCCGAGTTCGGCTTCCAAGCCTTTGCGGGCGGCTTCCATCTTGGACGCCTTGGACCGAACCAGACGTGGAACCCAGTCCATCGTGCGCAGTTCGTCCAGCATGGCGCCGCGAATACGCGGAACGCAATAGGTCTCGAACTTGACGCCGCGCGTCAGGTCGAAAGCGTCGATCGCGTCCATCAAACCGAACGTGCCCGCGGAGATCAAGTCGTCGAGTTCGACGCCGTCGGGCAGCCGAGCCCAGATGCGTTCGGCGTTGTACTTGACCAACGGCAGGAACCGCTCGACCAGCCGGTTGCGGCATTCGATGTTACCGGTCTCCCGGTACTCCTGCCACACCTGCGGGATGTCCATATCCACTTGCGTCAGCATGAGGGCTCCTCCCTGATGTGCGACGAGAACGTTCACGCGGCCGGCTCAGCGCGCTCATCGCCTTGGCAGGCGCCGGCGCGTTCCCCCTGTCCGGTCCCACCCGCGTTGACGTGCCAGCCGTTCTGGTTGGCCGTCTTGCTCGCACCGATTCAATGCGTCGCCAGTCCCGCGCATCCGGTCGGCCTTCCCAAGCCGGCAAATACGCTTGCGCTCAACGCCAGGACCGTCGATCCATCGGGATCGGTGCTCACCTTGCGCGGATGATGTAATCGTTCTTGTCGAACCCCCCGTTTAGCGCACCTCGGTACGGAGTGCGCCACAAACCCATATCGGTCCCACTTTCCGTCGGGCTGAAGTCATTCGCAGTGAAAGCGAGTTTTCGCTTCCACGCTCGGCCGGGCAGCCGCTCCAATTGTGGAGGTCGGCTTCAAGCTTCGGACAAAAACGACCGTGGTGTCTCCCCTGGACACTGGATCGTTCGTGTCGCTTCCCGGCGTCAATGGCCCTCGGAAAGAGGACGGTGACATGCCATCGATGATGTGTTTTGTCCAGGGAAATAAGTTCAATCCGAACGCTTCACGGCAGGGCGCGCACGCGGCCGACGAAACGCGTGGCGTCCCTTGCAACCCGGATTGCCGGCGCTATGATAGACGCGGTTGCACGGCGGCCCGGGCTCTCCCTATCTTGCCGGGATGACACGGATGGCCGCTCCGGACACACATCACCACAACAGCGGAGATACACCCATGCGGCACACGTCGGCCCGGAACCTCCTGGTCGCGGCGGCCTTTTTAGCGGGCCTAGCTTATCTGGCCCCCGTAGGCGCGGCCGATCCCACGGACGATGAATTCAAGTCATTGGTCGAGCAGGACGCCAAGGTCATGGTCGGCGCGGCGGACGCGGTCGACAAGGCGGCAAGCCCGAAAGAAAAAAAGGTCGTTGCGAAGAATGCCGGCAGCGGGATCAAGTCGAGTGCATTGCTCGTTGCGACGTATGCCAACACTCGGATCGCCGGCAAGGACAAGACGGCCGACGCCAAGGCTGCCGGCGTGCGTGATGAAGCGCTGAAAATCTACAAGGCGGCGGCGGACGGCAACTTCAAGGAGGCCGCCGAACTCGCCAAGGGCCTTGCCAGCGCCAAGCCCGCGGCGGAAGGCAAGAAGATCGAGTTCTTGAAGGACCTCGGCGAAGTGACGCAGAAGGAAGTGATGCACAACTTCTTGAAGACGCCGCAATACGGCACCAATGTCGAAGCCGACATCAAGGCGAACGGCAAGAAGGCGACCGCCAAGCCTGCCGAGACGGCGTTGATGGTGCACCGAGTGCTTGCCATGGGCGATTTGAACAAAGTCGTCGTGAAAGCAGAAGGCGCGGCCGACAAGAAGAAGTGGGAAGACTACAACGCGAAGATGATTGCCGCGACGGAGAGCCTGCTGACGGCCACGAAGAAGAAGACGTCAGCGGCGGATTTACAGAAGGCGTTCACGCTGGTGGATAGTACTTGCACGGCTTGTCATGACGATTTCAAATAGGTAGTGATGGGACGGATGGGACACAGGGGACCTATGCGTCCCATGTGTCCCATTTTTCTTTAGGGCTTCGGCGCCACGATCGGCGGCAGGTCGTCGGCGGGCGGCGACGGCATCAATGCGACTTTCTCGGTCTTTTCCGTGCCGGCGTGCCCGCCTACCAGTCGGCGACTTTCATCGAAACAGCACTTCACGGTCGCCTTGCCTTCGGATCGACGAACCACGGCTATCCAGTTTTCGCTCGTTTGGCGTTCACCGACAACGTTCGTGTATTGGGCTGTAAATGTGAAAGCCCAGACCTCGTCGTAGCTCTTGGCCTCGGCGGGCACGGATGGCTCCTCAGTGACCCGTGCGAGGTCGACGTCCTTCCATCCGCACTGGTTCAAATACATGACGATACATGCCTTCGCTTCGTCGGCCCCGGGCTTTCCGGCGGGTGTGGATTGCTCGGCGGTCGGCTTTTCCAGACTGTTGTCGTCGCAACCGACGGCCAGAATCGTCAGGCAGCAAAATGCGAGGCCGCGCATCATTCGTCTCCTCCCATGCGAACGGATCAACCGCTTCATGCGGATTGTGATCGGGGGAGGATAGTAGCGTGATGTCGGAAGCGGTCAAGGCGAGGTGTCAACGAGCGAAGCCCACGACTTTCGTCGTGGGCTTCGCTTTTCCAAAATCAATCCCAGGCTCAGAACGGGGCCGGGGTCAATTCGATGACGCGCGGGCCCGTGCCGCTGGCCGGGCTGATGTCGCTACGACCGTTGTAGGTCGAGCCGACTTTCTTCACGTCCGGCATGGCCTTCGGGGCAACCGGGGCCGGGGCCGGACCGCCGGGGGCAACAACCGCCGACGAGCCGCTCGAGCACGGCGTGCAAGCGGTGCCGCACCCGCCGTGGCAGGTCGTACCCTTGTCACACAGGCCGCACAGGTGCTCTTTGCACTTGTGCAGGCAGTAGCCGGGCTTCCAGCAGATCGACGTGCAGCAGTCGTGGCAAACCGGCTCAACCTTGCAGCAGGCCGGCTTCTCGCACGAGAAGCTGCAGGTCTTCGGGCAGGCCGGAGCGCACTGTTGCGGGCAGGCCGGAGCGCACTGCTTCTGGCAGACCGGAGCGCATTGCTGCGGGCAGCACGGCTTCGGCGGGCAAGCCGGAGCGCAGCAGGGCTTCGGCGGGCAGGGGTTGCAAACCGGCTTCGGGCACGGGTTGCAAACTGGCTTCGGGCATGGGTTGCAGGCCGGAGCGCACGGCTTGTGACAAGCCGGGCCCTGGTCGCAGCCGTGACCCTTGTCGCAGCAGAGATTGAAGCAGCAGATCTTTTCCTTGATCTTGTGCAACAGGCAGCACTTATTCGCATCGCAACAGTCTACGGTCGCGTGACCGCAGCAGTTGTTACCACCGCCTTGAACCACGACCGGAGCCGGGGCGGCGGGTGCGGCGGGGGCTGGAACCGGATCGGCACCGGCCAGACACGCCGTAAGCATCAAAACGGCAGCGTTCACTGGGATTGACCTCCGATAGGATCGACGCTGCGGGAGAGACGTGGCGGGTCTTCCGTGCGTGATCAAACTTCCTGTACCTGAACGACGAGACTGTCCACCGGCGGGCGGGAGTCCCGGCACCCTCCTGACATTGCGAGGGTCGCTCACCAGAGATCACATTCGACCCAACAGGTTCGCTACTTTAGCAACTCATCCGAAATTCTCTCGATCCCCTGGGCTGCCCCAAGTACGCCCTTTACCGGTCGTAGCGGACGCTCGGGATTCGCCGAAACGACCTGTCGCCGCGAGCAGGCACGCGGGGTAAACTCTGCCAGTAACCCTGGCCCGTACATTCGTCATGTTCCGCTTTCTCAACGGCGTCATTGTTTTGCCGGATCAATTACTTCGCGATGGCGAAGTGGTTACGCTCGACGACCGCATCGCCGATGTAGGGCCGGCGGTTAGCGGCTCTTGCGCCGGACTTTCGCTCGTCGATCTCGAAGGCGGTTACCTGCTGCCCGGTTTCATCGATTTGCACGTGCATGGCGGCGCCGGCGCCGACTTCATGGACGGTACGGCCGAAGCCTTTCGCACAGTGTTGGCGGCCCATGCCTGCCACGGCACCACGAGTTGCACGCCGACGACGACGGTTGCCCGCCACGATCAGCACATCAAGTTTCTCGAGTTGGTCCGCACCTTCCGCGGACGCAGTGGGCCACGTGTATTGGGAGCGCATATTTACGGACCGTACTTCGCTCCGGAAGCACGCGGCTGTCATCCGGCGAACTCAGTCCGCAATCCGACGCGCGAGGACTTTGAGCCGTACCTGGCATTTGCCGAGCACATTCGCACGGCCACCGTGGCCCCCGAGTTGGCGGGCGCTGAAGAATTCGTGCGTGCCTGTCGGGCGAAGGGCGTCCGCTGCAACGCCGGGCATTCACACGCAACGTTTGAACAAGTTGAAGCCGCCATCGGTTGGGGCGTGACGCACATCGACCATTTATTTTGTGCGATGTCCGATCGCGCCCGATTGCGCCAGGCGCAAACCTATCCCATGCGCGGCGGCGTCATGGAAGCGACCCTCTTTTTCGATCAATTGACGACCGAGGTGATCGCCGATGGTCAGCATCTGGCGCCCTCACTGCTCAAACTCGCGTATAAGGCCAAGGGACCGGATCGGCTGGCACTCGTCACCGATGCAATGCGTGCCCTGGATCGGCCGGATGGCGAACATATCTTTGGTCCACTCGACGGCGGCGAACCGGTGCGACGAATGGGAGATGTCGGCGTCACGCTCGACGGCAAAGCCCTTGCATCCGGCGTCATGGGAATGGATCATTGTTTAAGGACGTTCATCGCCGCGACGGGCGTGCCGATCCCGGAGGCCGTCCGCATGGCGACGCTCACGCCAGCGCGTATCGTCGGCGTGGACAACGAAATCGGCAGCATCGCCGTCGGCAAGAAGGCCGACCTTGTGGTGACTGATGCCGCGTTGAACGTGCGAAGGGTATTTGTCGCCGGCCGCCCGTTTGTCGATTAGTCGTCTCGAACCGCGGATGGTTTCCATGCGTTGTCTCGTGTTGATCTTGATGGCTGGCACCGTCGGTTGTGGCGAGCCACCGGCCAATCTGAGTGCGCGCAAAGACGGCAGCGACTGGCCGAAATTCCTGGGACCAACGGGCAACGGCGTGTCCCCTGAGAAAGGCATCCTGACTAAGTGGCCCAAGGAGGGGCTGAAGGTCATCTGGGAAACGCCGATGGGTGAGGGGTTCACCCCACCAGTCGTCAGTCGCGGGCGGCTGTTCCATTTCGATCGCTTCCTCCACGACAATCGACTTGCGTGCCGCAACGCGGAGACGGGCAAGCTGCTGTGGAAATTCGAATACCCGACGACCTATGCGGACCTGTACGGCTACAGCCCCGGTCCGCGGGCCTGTCCGGTCGTTGACGATGACCGCGTCTACATTCTCGGGCCGGAAGGGATGCTCCATTGCCTGACAGTCGAAGATGGCAAGGAAGTGTGGAAGATCGACACCAAGAAGGAATACCACTTCCACCAGAATTTCTTTGGCGTCGGCAGCGTGCCGTTGGTGGAAGGCGATCTCCTCATCGTGGCCATCGGTGGAAGCCCGAAGGGCGATCCCATCGATTCCGCACGCGAGGCGATTCGAACGGCGAAGGGCGACGGCACGGCGATCGTCGCCTTCGACAAGAAAACGGGCAAGGAAGTCTATCGAACGTCGGACGAACTTGCGTCCTATTCGAGTCCCGTGGTAACCCAGGTCGGTGGCCGTCGGCTCGGTCTGTACTTCGCTCGCGGCGGCCTGGTCGCGTTCGATCCGAAGACGGGCAAGGTCGATTTTCATTTTCCGTGGCGGGCCAAAGAATTCGAAAGCGTCAACGCGAGCAATCCGGTTGTGGTCGACGACAAAGTCCTGATCAGCGAGTGCTACGGACGTGGCGCCGCGCTCTTGAAGGTGAGCCCGGGCAAGTGCGAGCCCGTCTGGGCGGACAAGGAACGCGAGCGCGACTACACGCTTGCGTGCCACTGGAACACGCCGGTTTTTGTGGACGGTTTTGTCTACGGTTGCAGCGGCCGGCATGAAGACGCGGAACTGCGCTGCGTGGAGTTGGCGACTGGCAAGGTCATGTGGTCCGAACCAAAGCTATCGCGCTCGTCGCTCACGTTGATCGACGGCCACTTCCTTTGCCTCACTGAGCGCGGCGAGTTACTGCTGTTGAAAGTGAACCCGAAGGCCTTTGAGCCAGTGACCAAGTGGGTCACCGATCTGGACTACCCGAGCTGGGCCTCCCCGGTCGTCGCGCATGGTCTGCTCTATTTGCGCGGCAAGGACCGTCTCTTGTGCGCCGAGTTGATCCCAGTTAAATAGCGCGTCGCGTTTTGGTGACGACGATCCGGCCAGTCCCCGGCCCAATAATTCGCCCGACCTGCGCCGCCGCCAGCGTTCCCGCGTTGCGCAGTGCTGCCGCTACGGTGTCCGCAATCGTTGCGGGCACCGCGGCCAAGAGGCCGCCGGACGTCTGCGCGTCGCAGAGCAGGAATTGCTGTTCCTGCGACAGTTCGTTGGCGTAGTTGACCCAATCATTCAGAAATCGCCAGTTGGCCCGCGTCCCGCCGGAGGCGAGTCCTTCCTTGGCGTAGTCGCGTGCCGCGGGGATAACAGGGACTTCGTCGGCGCACACGTCGGCGGTCACGTGGCTGGCGTCCGTCATGTTGCGCAGATGACCGAGCAGGCCGAAGCCGGTGACGTCGGTTAGGGCATGAACTTCAAATTGGCCGAGCACCTCAGCGGCGGTTCGGTTCAGCGTCGCCATAATCCGGATCGCCTCGGGCATCGCGTTGGCCGTCTCGACTTCATTCTTGGCCGCCGAAGTAATAAAGCCGAGGCCGATTGGCTTGGTCAGGATCAGCACGTCGCCCGGCCGTGCCCCCGCGTTGGACAAGATCCGTTGCGGATGAATGGTGCCGACGACTGCCAAACCGAAGATCGGCTCGTCGCTTCGAATGGTGTGCCCGCCGACGATGGCGATGCCCGCCTCCGCCGCAATTGCGGATGCGCCGCGGAGAACCTCGCCCAACACCGTCGCGGGCAACGCGTCCGGAAAGCCGACGATGCTCATGGCCGTCAGCGGTTTGCCGCCCATCGCATATACGTCGGAAAGCGCGTTGGCGGCAGCGATTCGGCCGAAATCGAAAGGGTCATCGACGATCGGCGTGAAGAAATCCGTGGTTAGAACGAGAGCGAGTTCGTCCGAAAGCTTGTAGACCGCCGCGTCGTCGGCAGTGGAAGTTCCGACGAGCACATTGGCGTCGGTCACGGGCGGCAACATGCCAAGCAGTGGCAGGAGGAATCCCGGCGGATGCTTCGCGGCACAGCCAGTGCGCTTCGCCAGGCGTGTCAGTCGGATGTCAGAGTCGCCGGCCATGAAGTCGTTTTACGTTGCGGCCAGCGAGTTGTTGCGGTTTACTCGTTGGAGGGTCACCGCGATGGAATGGCTCGAACGCACGTTGGCTGCGATGCACCTGCTCGCCGCGGCAGCATGGTTTGGTGCGCTCGTCTATCGCACATTGTTCGTTGACCCGAAGGCCATGAATTTTTTGGGAATTGGCAGCGGCTACGAGAGTTTCGCACTCGACCTCGCCCACGGGATGCGTCGTGTCGTCCTGACTGCATTGCTCGTGTGTGGGCTCTCCGGGTTCGGCCTGCTCGGGCTGCGCTGGAACCCGACTAATGGTTGGCTCGCCCTGATGGTCGCCAAGACGGGATTGTGGATCGTCGCGTTCGCGGTGTTCGCGTATGTCTCGTGGGTCTATTGGCCGCGCCGCGTTTTCGCGACGGCGGACGAATGGTCGAGCATCCGGCGCCAGGGACGAATTCTTTCAATCGGGACCATTGCAATCGCCGTGCTCGGCATGCTTTTCGGACAGCTGAGCCAGACCTTCAAATAAACGCGGCCGCCAATTGGCGGCCGTGTCGCGATCCAGAATTGCCCGTTCAATTAGACCGGCGCCGTCGTCGGCTCGTGACTTCCCATCGGTACGCCGGCGCCAACCAACTCCGGCTCGTGCGTCGGCGCCGGGTGTGGCGCCATCTCCGGCGCTGGCGTCGGCGCTGGCTTGGCCTTGGCCTTAGGGGCCGGCTTCGCCTTGGCCGGCGTCGGAGCCGGCGCGGCCGCCGGTTTGGCTTTGCTCGCCGCCGGCTTGGCTTTTTTGCGCTTCGGCTCGTACACCTTGGCGTCCTGGCGAACGCGTTCTTCCATTTCCTTGCCCGGCTGGAAGGTCACGACGTTCTTTTCGGGTACATCGACCCGATCGTTCGTGCGCGGATTGCGCGCCCGACGCGCTTTGCGCCGCCGGACCTCGAACACGCCGAAATTCCGTAGCTCAATGCGGCCATCGGTGATGAGCGTGTCAATAATCGCGTCGAAGGTCCACTGGACGATTTCCTTGGTCTTCAGCTGAGTCAGCTCAGCTCGATCGGAAATGCGCCGGACGATCTCTTTTTTGGTCACGGGTAAGGCTCCCCGCGGGAGTAATCGGGATTTGCCGGATTTGCCGGTCGTGCTTGAAATGTAGACAGGATAACGACTAGTGTCAAGCAAAAAGGTTGGGCAATCGGTCCCGGCACCAGCAGGCTCATTGCGAAAAACGGCAGTGTGGCCCTGGCGGCGGTGCCTTTGGAATGGCAAAATCGCCGCACGTGAATGGCGCATCAACACGCAAACAAACCAGTCAGTGGAGTTCGAGTCATGCCCAGTTCCTCCAAGAAAAAAGCTGCCGCGAAGAAGCCGGCGGCCATCACGTATGGCGTCCACCCGGGCGTGGCGATGGTTCAGAAGTGGGTGTCGGAACTCAAGGCGAAGACCGGGCGCTCGCTCGAAGAATGGTGCGCTCACATTCAGAAGGAAGGCCCCGATGACGTGCCGGCTCGCCGCGAATGGCTGAAGTCGAAGTACCAACTCGGCACCAACACGGCGTGGTGGCTCGCCGAACGCGCCGACGGCCGGCCGACCTGGGACGAGAGTCCCGAATCCTATCTCGCGGCCGCCTCGACCTATGTCGACGAAATGTTCGCCGGACCGAAAGCCGCGCTGAGGCCGATCGCGGAAGCCCTCATGCGATTCGCGATGGACGTGGCCGATGACATCAAGTTCTGTCCGTGCAAGACCATCATCCCCTTCTACCGCGAGCATGTCATCGCCCAAATCAAGCCGGCCACCAAGACGCGGATCGATTTCGGTCTGGCGCTCGGCAAAGATTATCCATTCACGCCGCGCGTCAAGGACACGGGCGGCCTCGCCAAGAAGGACCGCATCACCCACAAAATCGAGATTACCAAGATCGAGGACATCGACGTCGAAGTCGAGGGCTGGCTGCGCAAGGCCTATGAACGCGACGCCTGAGGAACTTGAAAGTTGAAACCTGAAACTTGAAACTAAGCGGATGCACGTCCTCTTCGTTCACCAGAATTTCCCGGCACAGTTCGGCCACATTGCCGCGCATCTGACGAAGCGGCATGGCTATCGGTGCAGCTTTGTCAATGAACGCCGGGCCGGGAAGGTCGGCGACATCGAATGCATTCAGTACAAGCTCGACGGCGGCGCCACCAAGCACAACCATTATTGCACGCGCACCTTCGAAAATGCAACGCGCCACGCGATGAGCGTGTACGACGCCATGAAGGCTCGGCCGGACATCCAGCCGGACCTCGTCGTGGGCCATTCCGGATTTGGTTCTACGCTCTTCTTGCGCGAGTTATATCCGGACCGGCCGATCATCAACTATTTCGAGTACTTCTATCGCACGCGGCACTCGGACATGGACTTCCGCAAGGAGTATCCGCCGCAGCCAATGGACTTTTTGCGTGCGCGAGCGCGCAACGCAACGGTCTTGCTCGATCTGGATAACTGCGACGCCGGCTACAGCCCGACCGAGTATCAGCGCAATCTATTTCCGGCCGCCTATCAGCCCAAGCTGCGCACGATCTTCGACGGTGTCGACACGGCGATCTGGAAGCCGATGCCGAATCTCCCACGTGAGGTGAATGGCTTCAAAGTTCCGGACGGCCTCAAGGTCGTCACCTACGCGACACGCGGCATGGAGTCGATGCGCGGCTTCGACATCTTCATGAAGGCGGCGAAGAAGCTGTGCGATCGCCGCAAGGACGTGATCTTCCTGATCGCCGGCCAAGACCGTGTCTGCTACGGCGGCGACGAGCGCTTCACCGGCGGCAAGACCTTCAAAGAGTGGGTCTTCTCACAGGATAATTACGACCAGTCGCGTTTTCACTTCCTCGGCCTGATCCCGCCAACCGAGTTGGCGAAGCTCTTCAACATCACCGACGTCCACGTCTATTTGACCGTGCCGTTCGTGCTCTCGTGGTCGCTGGTCAACGCCCTGGCTTGCGGGGCAACCGTGCTGGCGTCGGACACGACGCCAGTTCGCGAAATGATCCAGACGGGCGTCAACGGCGTCCTGTTCGACTTCTTCAACGCCGACGCTTTAGCCGAGCTGGCGAACCAACTGATCGATCGCCGCGATGAATACCGCGTGCTCGGCCGACAGGCCGCGGCGATCATTCAGAGCAAGTACACCGTCGATGTTTGTTTGCCGAAGATGGTCGAGATGTACGAGTCGGTCAAGCGCAAGCCGGCATAAGCACGATCGCGCTTCGAAAACACTTTCGTGGAACCAACCACATCGGTTAGAATCAACTCAACCCGACCCGCGACTTCGTTAGTGCCATTGGAGGCAGGGCCCATGATTCGATTTGCCTCGTTGGTAGTGGCTGCGTTGTCGCTGGTTCTGTTGGCGTACGAACCCGCGCCCGCTCAGCCCAAGTCCGATGCAGGGAAGCTCAAGCTTGGCTTTCCCTACACGGGCGAAATCACTGGCGACAAGGCCAAGGTGCCGGGCACGAACATCATGCGCTATAAAGCCATGATTCCAATTTCGCTCAATGCCGGCCAGGAGATTGCCGCGACCGTGACCGTTCCGGGTAAGGAACGGCTGGTCGGCATGCATTTGCTCGACCCCATGAAGAAGCCGATCTCGAAATACGATCCGGCAGAGAAATCGGCGAAGCTTCCAGGCACGGAGGTGAGCGCCAAGGGTGTGTACACGATCGTCGTTTACTCGGACGCGCTCGGCCCGTTCACGCTGACCGCAAACAGCCGTAACGCGGCCGAGGAGGAGGAGAAAGCGCTGGTCGAAAAGGCGAAGCAGCTCCGAAAGGAGTTGGATGAGGTTGAAGCGAAACTGAAGGCGATTCGGGAGAAGAAGTAACCTCTCGGCGGTTTTCTTCTCTTTCACGTGTTGGCACTTTCGAATCGTGCTGGTCCGACATGCTGTCCTGTCCAGGTGGTGGTTGCGGCTTGGGAAGTTGGCGACCTTCCTTTTCAAAAAGGTGCGTTTTCCGCGGGTTTTTGGGTAAGGTCGCCAAGATCGCCACCGTTTTGCCACACCCCCCCCTGATCGTTGCATTTCGTTGCATGCGACAGTTGCCATGCTCTTTGTCAATTCGCGGCAGTTTGGCAGGTCGGCGATAATTCTTCCGTTTCCTGTCCGTTCCTGTCCCCGTCCGCAATCTCTTCCTGTCAGCGTGCCACTTCGGCACGATTTTCAAAACCTCTTCCCGCACACCCGGCGGCCGGAGCTTTGCAATGTTGCGTTCGCGTCGTCTCGGCCTCGAAACCATGGATGAACGTCTGGTTCCCGCCTTCCTGGCGCCCGCATCGGTCGCGGCCGGCGGCAGCCCCGGCGCAATCGCCGTGGGTGACTTCAACAAGGATGGCCGCAAAGACATCGCGGTCCTTGCCGGTTCCAAGGATGTCGTGCGCATCCTGTATGGCCAGGGCAAAGGCCAATACTCGGCTCCGGTCGACTTCGCCGTCGGCGACAACCCCAAGGGAATTGTCGCCGTCGACCTGAACAAGGACGGCCGCCTCGATCTGGTGGTTTCGAACAACGGCAGCGACAACGTCAGCGTGCTGCTCGGCGTGAAGGGCGCCACGTTTCAATCCGCGATGAACTATGACGTGGATGATGGCCCGCAAAACGTCGTGGTCAAGGACATCAATGGCGACCACAAACTCGATATCGCTTGCCCGTGCCGCAATGACGAAAAGATCAGTATTCGCCTAGGCAATGGCGACGGCTCGTTCGGGTCGCTCAAGTCTTACATTGGCGGCAACACGCCAGAGTTCCTCGCGATTGAGGACGTCAATCACGACAAGAAACTCGACCTGATTATCCTCAGCGCGAACACGAGTGAGGTACGCGTGCGGTTGAACAACGGCGTCAATGGTTCGAGCACGCCGTCGTTCCAGGCCGCGAAGAACTTCTCGACCGGCATCGGCCCGACATCGGTTGCCGTGGTCGATCTCAACCGAGACAAGAAGTTGGACCTCGTTACCGTCAATCAGATGGACAACACCGTGAGCGTCTTGCTCGGCAACGGCGACGGGACATTCAAAACCAAAACGGACACCAACGTTGGCGACGGACCACTTTCTTTGGTCGTCGGCGACTTCAACCACGACGGCCGCAAAGACGTGGTGGTGACCAACTACGACAGCGACAGCCTGAGCTTCCTGGCCGGCGACGGCAAGGGCGGCTTCAAGCCGGCGGTCAACATCGACACGGGCGACGGACCGAAGTACGTCTATGCGGCCGACATGAACAAGGACGGCAAGCTCGATTTGATCGTGAATGCCGCGAACGAAGGTGAACTGCGCGTCATTTATCAGGTGTAGAGCGGACGACGGAAGCCCTCTCGCAGCGCGGGAGGGCTACTGCGTGCGCCGACTCATGAATCCTCGAAAACCTCTTCCCGCCCGCGGCGGATGGACTTTATCCGCGATGCCAATCGTTCACGCGAATTCTCACGAGTGACGGGAAAGCAGCTATCCGAGAAGGTTGGCCAACGCTCAGGTTCGCCAACCAATGGCGTACCAGCTTTGACGAGCCAAAAACAATTCCCTTGCTAGAAAGTGATTTGCGAGTCCGAAGCTGAGACTTATTTGACTAATCCCTATTCGGAAGTTTCTTGGCTCCGACCTCAGAAACGGCTACAGGAGAAGATGCTGCGTGCGTGATAGCCGCAATCACAATGTCAGCAATGACCTTGTTGACGGACTTATTCTCAGCGATCGCTGTAGCCGACAGCTTCTCGTCCACGCTCTGGGGCAATGGGACATTTCGCAATACTGTTTCAGTCGACATAATCCGCTCCTTTGAAGGCAGGGACATTCAGTTTGGGCAAAAGTTCGCTGCTCCACTCCTTGGAGCTTCGCCAGAAGTATTTTAGGCAGGCAACGCCCCTGCCCCAAGTTCAGAGGACGGGCAATTGTAAAAAGCCAGCACCTCAAATTGGCACATATGGTCTAAGGATCCTGTCCGCCAAGCTTCCCAGACACGAAAGGTTGGGAAGCCCCGGTCCTTGTTGTATTGCCGAGAGCATGGGCAAATGCAGCTTGGGTGTCAATCCCGACACACTTAGGTCTCGGTCAATGCAAAACTCCAAATTTTTCTCTAACCATTGTAATATATTTTGATCATTTGATTTTGGCTGGCGACCAGGAGACCTTTGCGCCACTTCGAGCAGGGCCATGCGCGACCGATCGTCCATCCAATCAAGAAACCCATATGTGTTGAAACTTCGCGTATCGATGACATACGCGGATCTCGCGGTCTTGATCGTCTTAGTCAGCGAATCCCGGTACTCCACGGACCATTCTCGGGTTTGAGGGGTATATCGGTAGCCCCGAACATCGCCCATCACGATGTCCAACTGCCGGCCTTGGGCCGCGCCAATCTGCTGCATAGCACCCACAGAAAAAACACTACGGTCGGTTCGCAGGATAAACTCACGTCGGCTTTCAATCGGCAGATTCTGCCAGTTGACGTGTGGTGATCCCGTAAACACGGCGTTCTCGACGTAACTCTCACCTCGTGAACTGAGGTATCCTCTCCGGCTGATTACTGAGATCGATGCATTTCGTTCCTCACGCAGAATTGGCAGTAGCGCAACGATCACGGCCGCCGCCGTTTCTCCGGTGCCAACAACGACAAACGTATTCTTCCTCGGAAGTTGCTCCTTAATCTCGGAGAGTTTCTTCCAAAAGGTTTTGCCGTCCATGTATCCGGGGTGTTGATCCTGTCCCGGAGTGATCGGTGGTAATGGATCACCCGGACCTGTTATTACAACACCATCTGCTGTGATTTATGTTCCTGCACCATCCCTCAAAACCCATTGTTCGCCTGCTAGCTCGAGCCCACGCACTTCCCAATTTACGCTGACCTCGCACAAGGACGGATGAAGCTCCTCTCGCGCTCGTGCCAAGGTCCAATCCAGGTATTCCTTCCATAGCCCATGGTCCGGTCCCGGCCTGCCGCGGTCGATCCAGTCGGAGTAGTTTGCTCGGTCGCTGGTTCTCGCAATCAAGAAGGCTGGCCACGAGAAACGTAGCATATCTTGGTTGATCGCGCTGGCAGTTTCTTTGCCCCAGACTGCCGGCTCAGATCGGTACGGAAAACCCACGTCTTTGTCGGGAGGCGTCCCGAGCGTGGGACTTCCATCTGTATAACCATAATCGCCACTCCAATGGGCAGCGATGTCTGACTTCTCGATCAGCAGCAACTTTGGCGGCATTAATCCGCGCTTGCTGAGGACTGCGCTCTTTGCAGCAAGGGCAATAGCTTTGGGTCCGACACCGATGATGGCCAGCGTTTTGGGTGGGGAGGGCACGAGAAATCTGTCCAACTGAGGGTTGGGCGAACATGCGGAAGGTAGCCAGAATGGCGAGGGATAGTCAAACAAAAAGCCCGCTCTTGATACACATTCTGCATGTTTATTTGAATGGTCGCAATACGTGACTCACTCTCGAACCGCGATTTGGTTCAGCTGATACCCAGAAAACCGGTCGCCGGTCCTCTCGGTTTCCTGCACGCGTGTCCGCAGTCAAACTCGCGCGCTTTCTGAACTGGAATACCGTGGAAAAACAAGCGGTTCTACTCCGCAATCTCAATTTGCTTCTCGTCATCCACTTGAACCTGCGGTGTGCCGCGAAATTCGGAGACGGTTCCGGTGACGCGGATGACTTTGTCCTTGAACGACTCTTTCGCCCACTTGCCTTTCAATGCGCCCGCGTTCAGGACGATCGTGAAGTTGAGGTCGCTGCGGAAATCTTTCTCAGAGTTCAGGAACAGCCGGCCGCCGCCCTTGGGTTGACCGGTCGCCTGGACCTTCATTTCAATCACCACTTTCTGGCCAATTTTCTTGAGCGCATCGCGCGGCGAGATCGCGCCTTCCGCCGGCTTGTGCGGCAACTCGGTCACAGCGGTCGGCGACAAAAGGCCCAACGGAAACGATTCCTTGATCGCGATCTCGCCGTCGACATCGCGCACTTGAATGGACACGATTGGGTCCGCCTTCCAGTCGATGGTCACGAAGCCAAAGTTGTCGCCGTGCGCCATGGAAGCGATGCGGTGCTTGTTCGGCTCCGTGGGGGCCCGCCAGTCCTTCGTGCCCTGGTTGAGACCGCTCGATGTGATGTCGAACAGCGGATAACCGACCGCTTTCGGGTCCATTGAGATTTCGCCCAGATGCCGATCGCCGCTGAGGACCACAAGGCCGCCGGCCTTCGTATCGCGAATGAGCTTGTAAAGTCGATCGCGTTCGAGCGGCAGATTCGCCCACTTTTCGTGCGGATGTTCGTCGGAAACGAGCTGGATGCTCGAAATGAGCAAGCGCAGTTCGGCAGGCTGCTTGAACTGCTCCTCGAGCCACTTCCACTGTTCAGCGCCGAGCATGGTGGCGTCGGGATCGGTGTTCGGCAAGTACGGGACGATCCGTGTGCCCGGCAGCGGCCGCGTGTCCTTCTTGAGCTTGCTGCGGAAGTAACGCAGGTCCATCAAAATGATTTGGACACGCTTGCCGGGCGGGCCGATTATCGCGGCGTTGTAGACGCCCTTCTGCGTGCGCCGCGGTGAATCCTTCGGGATTTTGAAGAAGTCGAGGAAGATTTGCTGTGCTTCCTCCTTGTGCGGATATTCGGCCCCCGCGTCGTTCTTGCCGTAGTCGTGGTCGTCCCAGGTGACGAGCATCGGGCAGGTCTTCGTGAGCCGCTGCCAGCCAGGTAGGGCGGCAAGTTTCTCGTACTTGACCTTCATCGACGCCATCTCGTCCAGGCCCGGCTCGCGTTTGAGGTCGGCATAGATGTTGTCGCCCATCGCGATGTAGAGTTCCGGCTTCTGGTCCGCGATCTTGTCGAAGATCGGCAGGGGCTTGTCCTGGTCGGAACAACAGCCAAACGCGATGCGCGTCAGCGGCTTCGCATCGTCGGCGAGAGCAGGGATGGCGAATACGATCGCGATGAAGAAATAGTGAAGCATGATGGGTCTCTCGGGGAGTTGATGTTGTCTGATGCGACGGCAAAGCGGCAAGAGCCCTTCTGCCGTTAGCCGCGACGCGCTAGCGGAGCGCGTCGGCCGACCAGCCCGACGCGCTCCGCTAGCGCGTCGCGGCTAACGGCAGAAGAAGTTGCCGCACCTCGGCATCCCCCGTCACGTCGAACAGCCAGATTGAATCGTCCGTTCTCGACACGGGTTCACGTTCACGGAGCCAGTGATACAGGGCGACGTTTTGCAGATAGGTGCCTTGCAGATTGCTTACGCTGACGGCGACGATGATCGGGCCGCTCGGGTCGATTTGCTCTGCGGACGGAGTATGGATTCGCCCCCAGCCGGGCAGGCGCACGTGGCGGATCCCATACGCTTCGGGCCGAGCGGTGCCGGCGTAGGAGAGATAGATCACCGGGTCGCCGCGGGCCGCCAATTCCATCTTCAAGGTCTTGAGGCCCTGGCCCCAGTCGATGTTCGAGTCGCCAAGACGCTCGTGCAGATTGTCGCGATGGGCGCCGAGGCCGTTTGCGTAGGAGATTTCTTTGCCGAGGTGCCGGACTTCGATGACCCCCGGCATGACCGTGGCGACGATGGCCGCCAGGCCGAGCGTGCGCGCGAGGCCCTCCGGCGAAACGAGCGTGATGCTTCGCGCTGCCAGAAGGATCAACACGGGGTAAGCAGGCAGCAGCACGCGCCAGCCGATGTCGATGCGTGACGCGGCGATCGCAATCGCGTAGACTGCTGCCGGGATTACGAGGAAGGCAACTTCGCGGCGCGCGAGTCGTCGGCCGAGTGCGAAGCCGGCGATCGAGACGGTTGCAAGCAATAACGTCGCCGGTGGGGTCTTGATCCACATTACTTCGAGGAAGTAGTGCCACCAGCCGGCCGACGAGATTTCGCCGTCAAGGAAATAGCGCGGGTCGTGCTCCTTGCGGATCATCTGCTGCTTCAGGCCGGCGGCCCAATCGAGCATGTGGATGCCGCCGTAGCAGATCGCGACGACCGCCGCCGCCACGAGGCCGAGACGGACGAAGGCCGCGAACACTGTGCGCACGCGATTTACGGAAGTGGGGGCCGCGGGCGCGCCCGGTACGCCGAATCGGCCCCCGGCAAGCGCGAACACGATGGCCCCCGCTCCAAGCCCGGACACCGTCAACACGGCCGGGAACTTCGACGCGAGCGCGAGGCCAAGCGTCAATCCCGCAAAGTAGAACCAGCGGCGTGATCCGTTGCCCGCGTATTCCCAGAGCGCGTAGGCGGTCGCGGTCGCGAAGAGTGCGAGGCCGAGGTCCATGCTCAATAGTGCTGCGAACGCGGCCAGGTTCGGGTCCAGCGCCGCCAGGGCACACGCGAGCACGCCGGCCCCGACGCCCCACAGACGATAGGCCCACCACCCAATCAAGGCGACGAGCAAGGCCCCGAGCGCGATGTTCACGCGTCGGGCGGATAGGAGCAGTTCAAAGTGATCGACCGCGTTTTCGTAGAGGAAGGCGTCCGCGATGCGCCAGTGGTCGCGGTGCTCCCAGGCATTGGCATCGGGCTCGAAGCGAACATCGGACCGCAGCGCTTCGGGGATCGCCCAGAGGAGCTTGAGCAGCGGCGGGTGTTCCTGATTCAGTCGGAAGTCGCCGGTGTGCCAGTACGACACGCCGGCCGCGAGATGGGCCCCTTCATCAAAGGTCTGCGACGCAGTCTGTGCGAAGTGGTTAGCTCGGGCCACGAAAAAGGCCAGGAGTGCCGCGCAGACGGAAATCGCAAGCCGGTTTTGCATCCTTGCACCGGAGAGCCAAACTTACCACGCAGCCCGATAGATCGCCTCGATCTCGGCCTGTGTCGGATACCGTGGATTCACGCGCATCAGCCGTTTGAACGAGAACGCCTTCTCCGCGAACGAAGCAAGCATCGTTTCCTTCACGCCAATGTCGCGCAACCGAACCGGGATGCCGATGTCTTTTTTCAACCGCTCGACGGCCGAGATAGCCTCATCAGCAGCCTCCGATTCGGACTCCCCCGTCGTATCGTCACCGAGTAGCTCGGCGATGTAACCGAACTCCTCCTGACGAGCCGCAGAGTTGTACCGCATGACGAACGGCAAGAGAAGGCCGTTCCCGGCGCCGTGCGAGACGTGGACGGCGGCGCCGACCGGATACTCCATCGCATGAACGAGAGCGACGCCGGCGTTCGAGAACGCGAGGCCACCAAGAGTCGCGGCCAGGGCCATGCCGTCGCGGGCTTCGAGGTCGTTGCCATCGCGAACTGCTCGCCGCAAAAATCTGCCAACGAGCGTGATTGCCTTCTCAGCACACATGTCGGCGAGCGGGTTCTTTCCCTGGTAGACCGACGTCTCGCCCGGCGGCAGCGGATAGGTTGCGTTGTCGACGGCCGTGAAGCCCTCGATGGCGTGCGTGAGAGCATCGATGCCGCTGTCGGCCGTCACCTTCGGCGGGCAACTGACCGTCAGCAACGGATCAACGATCGCCGCGGCTGGCCGCAGGTAATAACTCAGGACGCTGACTTTGAGTTGTATGTCGGTGTTTGTGAAGACCGCCGCCTGCGAGACTTCGCTGCCGGTCCCCGCGGTTGTCGGAATGCAGACGAGCGGCATGATCGGGCCAGGGACCTTGTTCTCGCCGACGTAATCTCGCACGTCGCCGCCATGCCCGAGCACGACGGCCGCAAGCTTGGCGGCATCCATGTTCGACCCGCCACCGAGACCGATGATCGTGTCCGGCCGAAATGCACGCGCGGCCGCGATGCCGTTCTGAATCATGCCGAGAGACGGCTCGGGTTCGCCGCCGTCAAAGACCTCGACAGGTCGGCCAGCCGCCTCCTTGACCTGATCGACGATGCCGACTTTGGCGAGGACCTTGTCGGTGATGACGAAGACACGCTTCGAAACGATGCGATCGAGGATCGAACCCAGTTCGCGGACGGCGTGACGGCCGAAGAGAAGGTGACCGGCCGAACGAAAAGTAAATGTTGTTCGCATAGTTTGCCGTTAGCCGACGCGCCAGCGGAGCGCGTCACGCGGTGGAGTCGCAACACCCGCCATTGGCGAGCGTCGAGGCGTAAGCCCGACGTGTCGGCGCTTACACGACGGGCTTACG